>JAHEEI010000235.1 GCA_024640785.1 Pseudomonadota bacterium | reverse complement strand
TCAAATGTGGGAAAATCCTCACTTATAAATACCCTGGTAAACAGAAAGGGAATTGCAAAAACAAGCTCAACTCCTGGAAGGACACAGGCTCTCAATTTTATTGATGTTAACGGTTTGCTTTATTTTGTTGATTTGCCAGGATATGGATATGCCAGAGTCCCTGATTCTGTTAAGAAGGATTGGCAGCCGCTGATAGAAGGTTACCTTGAAAAAAGCGGTAATTTAAAACTTGTTATTCTTATCATAGACTCCAGGCGTGATCCTAGGGAGGAAGAGGCTCAGTTTGTAGAGTGGCTTAAGTTAAATAGTATTTCCTATACTGTTGTCCTTACAAAAATAGACAAACTGAAAAAAGGAAAAAGGCAGAAAGCTTATAGTGTTTGGCAGAACTTCCTTGGTGTTGACCAGGTCCTGCCTTTTTCTGCATTAAGTGGTGAAGGTAAAGTCGGTATTTGGAGTGTTATTGAACAGTATTTAATTGGGAAATAGTGATGCAATAAGAAAGGGGTTATTATGAAACTTTTAATTACCGGAGGGGCTGGGTTTATTGGGTCAAATTTTGTAAGGCATATATTTAAAAAGTATCCGAAATATAAAATTATTAACCTTGATAAACTGACATATGCCGGAAATCTTGACAACTTAAAAGATATCGCTGATAATGCAGCTGCCGAGGGAAAGTATAGCTTTGTCAGGGGGGATATTTCTGATAAAGTCGTTGTTGAAGATATTTTAAAAGATGGCGTGGATGCCATAATTAACTTTGCGGCAGAGTCACACGTAGACAGAAGCATTGATGATTCAAGAGTCTTTGTAGATACCAATATAATTGGTACACAGGTTTTGCTTGATGCTGCTTTGAAATTTCAGGTTAACAGATATATTCAAATTTCAACTGATGAGGTTTACGGTTCTCTGGGGCCTACCGGAAAATTCTCAGAATCAACCCCCCTTGCACCAAACAGTCCTTATTCTGCAAGCAAGACCAGTGCTGACCTTTTTGTTCGGGCATTCTATGAAACTTATGGGCTGAATACTGTCATTACCAGATGTTCAAATAACTACGGTCCTTATCAGTTCCCTGAGAAACTGATACCTTTATTTATCACAAATGCTTTTTATGATCAGGAGCTTCCTTTGTATGGTGATGGGAAGAACATTCGGGACTGGATATTTGTTACAGATCACTGTAAAGCAATTGATTTGGTGCTTCACCATGGAAAACCCGGTCAGGTATATAATATCGGTGGAAATGAAGAGAAGGATAACACTGAAATAACTAAAACGATCCTTAACGCTCTTAATAAACCGGAGTCTCTGATAAAATATGTTAAAGACAGACCCGGTCATGACAGAAGATATGCTATCGATGATTCAAAAATAAAGAATGAGCTTGGCTGGTCACAGGAATATGATTTTGAGACCGGCATGAATGAAACGGTAAAATGGTATCTTGATAACAAGGATTGGTGGGAAAGAATAAAGACAGGTGAGTACCTGGAGTTTTACAGTCGCTGGTATGAAGGTCGTTAATTTATGATTTTTAAATAAATATGGATTAATTATGAAGATGTTGGTTACAGGTTCTAGGGGGATGCTCGCTGCTGATTTAATAAAAAAGTTTGAGGGAACTTGCGAAATTATCGGCAGAGATGTTCATGATTTTGATATATGTAATAGAGGTCTGGTTATTGATGAGATAAAGAAAGAGAAACCCGACTATGTTATTAACTGTGCTGCATATACGAATGTTGACAATTGTGAAACGGAAAAGGACCTGGCTTTTGAAGTGAATGGTGAAGGAGTTAAAAATCTTGCCCTTGGCTGTAAGGAAACGGGAAGTTTGTTATGTCATATCAGTACGGACTTTGTTTTTGACGGCAAAAAGGATGTTCCTTATGTTGAGACAGATACAGTCAATCCGCTTTCAGTCTATGGTAAGTCAAAGCTTAAGGGTGAAAAAAATATTCAGGAAGTTTTAGAGGATTATCTAATTGTAAGGACTTCCTGGCTTTTTGGCCGGGCCGGTAAAAATTTTGTTGAGACAATAAGCAGTCTTTCAAAAGAAAAAGAGGTTCTGGATGTTGTTAACGATCAGACGGGAAGTCCGACCTTTACTGTGGATCTCTCAATGGCAATAAAGGCGCTTATAGATGTTTCTGCAAGGGGGATCTATCATGTCTGCAACTCAGGCATATGTACCTGGTTTGATTTTGCCTGTAAGATATGTGAGTTAACCGGTGGGACGGCAGCTATTAATCCCGTCTCGTCAGATAAGCACAGGAGACCTGCTGTGCGTCCCGGATATTCTGTTATGGACTGCAGCAAGTTTAAGGTTAAGACAGGTCTTGCTCTTCAGCCATGGGAGGATGCGTTGAAGGAGTATCTTGATCAATGACTGTTTTCTTTAACAACATATAAAATTTTATGGAGAATTAGTTATGAGAACACTGATAACCGGCGGAGCAGGTTTCCTGGGCAGTCATTTATGTGACAGAATGATAAAGGAGGGGCATGAAGTTATATGTATGGATAATCTTTTGACCGGGAACATGGACAACATTTCACATCTGTTTGGTAACGAAAAATTCAGTTTTATCAAGCATGATGTAACGGAATTTATTTATGTTAAGGGGGAACTTGACAATATCCTCCATTTTGCTTCTCCGGCAAGTCCCATTGATTATCTGGAATTGCCGATCCAGACCTTAAAAGTGGGTTCTCTGGGTACGCATAAGGCTTTGGGCCTTGCAAAAGAAAAACGAGCAAGATTTTTGCTTGCTTCAACCTCTGAGGTGTATGGTGATCCGCTTGTCCATCCACAGAAGGAGGACTATTATGGAAATGTGAGTCCTATAGGTCCGCGTGGTGTTTATGATGAGGCTAAGCGTTTTGCCGAAGCCATGACAATGGCATATCAGCGTTATCATGGTGTTGAAACCCGTATTGTGAGGATTTTTAATACCTACGGTCCAAGAATGAGACTGAATGATGGCAGGGTGGTGCCCGCATTTTTTTCTCAGGCGCTTAAAGGCGAACAGCTTACAGTGTTTGGCGATGGTTCCCAGACCAGGAGTTTTTGTTTTGTGTCAGACCTGGTTGAAGGTATATACCGGTTATTATTGTCTGACGAACCTGAACCTGTTAATATCGGTAACCCTTATGAAATGACAATAATGGATTTTGCGGTTAAAACGCAGGAAATTGCTAATACAGACCTTGATATAATCCAGAAACCTCTACCACAGGATGATCCAAAGGTAAGACAGCCTGATATAACAAAGGCTAAAAAAGTTTTGGGTTGGGAGCCTGTTGTGGGACTGGAAGAAGGACTTAAAAAAACAATGGATTACTTTATCGAAAAACTTAACCT
>JAHEEI010000076.1 GCA_024640785.1 Pseudomonadota bacterium | reverse complement strand
GAGGTTGAACAGTGTTTAAAGGAAAGCCTCATAAAAGAAGGCCTTGTTCTGGTCAATGCCATGCACATAACAGCCTCGGTCTTTATTAATGATGACGAGTCGGGTTTGCATCAGGACTATGAAAGGTGGCTTGAAAAACTGGCCCCCCATGAACCCGTATCAGGATACATGCATAACCGGACGGGGGAAGACAATGGCGATGCCCACTTAAAGCGTCAGATCATGGGCCGTGAAGTTGTTGTGGCAATCACAGAGGGTAAACTTGATTTTGGGCCTTGGGAGCAAATCTTTTACGGGGAGTTCGATGGCAGGAGAAAAAAAAGAATTCTGGTGAAAATCATTGGAGAATAAACTTAATAAATCAAAAAGATGAGACAGCATCAATAACCGGTTGTGCCAGTGTCAAGCCGGCCTGTCTGTAGCCCTGCACAGAAAGATGAACGCCGTCGCCCTCATCATATTCAATCTTTAACATATTATCGTCTGTACGCAAAGTCTTGAACCAGTCCGCTATAAAAGCATGGGAATTATTTTCAACATACTTAGTAACCGCCCGGTTAATCGACATAACCTTTGATTCACATTCTTTAAAATTCAGGGGTGGAATTGTAACAGCTATCACAGGAAGGCCTTTTTTAAGGCATGCGCTGTATCCTCGCTTAAGATTTGAGAAGGTTTCATCCAGAGAAAACATTCCCAGATCATTTGTCCCTCCCTGCAGGATTATCAGGGCCACTTCCATAGTGTCCAGACACCTTGTAAGCCTTGAGACTATACCGCCAGATGTGTCTCCGCATATACCCCTGTTAATAAAAGAGAAATTTTTTTCACAATCCACTTCGTTAAGTTTTTCAGTGAGCCAAAACTGATATGAAGATTTAACATTACCTCCAAACATGGGATCATGTTCAGGAAAACCGGCAGTGTGAGAATCTCCAATACATAAAACCTTAATCATCTATTTATAAGTAACCTTTCTGAAGAATAGCGGGTATTTATAATTTTACCTGTTTTAACCAAAGCTATAATAAGTCGGGAATTTTTCAAATAATTATATTCAACTACTCATTAAAAATTCCGCAAGAAATTTTATAATATTAAATAGAGATGTATAAAATAACCTAATCCTAAATATTTATCCCTACATATTATAATATTAAGGACAACCCTTTTATATTACCACTTTAACGATCATTAGGTTGCAATCCAATCGCCCTGTTGTATGCTCCAAGAGCTTCTCCCTTACGCCCAAGTTTAAAAAGGATAACTCCTTTATACCACCACGTTAATGCATAATCCGGTTGTAGCGCTATCGCCCTGTCGTATGCCTCAAGAGCTTTCCCATAATGCCCAAGTTCAAAAAGGGAAACTCCTTTATTATTCCATGCAGAGGCATAATCCGGTTGTAGCGCTATCGCCCTGTCGTATGCTTCAAGAGTTTTTTCATAACGCCCAAGCTTAAAAAGGGCAACTCCTTTATTATTCCACGCCAATGCATAATCCGGCTGTAGCGCTGTCACCCTGTCGTAAGCTTCAAGAACTTCTTCATAACGCCCAAGTTTACCAAGAGAAAGTCCTTTATAATTCCACGCCAATGCATAATCCGGCTGTAGCGCTATCGCCCTGTCGTATGCCTCAAGAGCTTTTCCATAACGCCTAAGTTTACCAAGAGCAAGTCCTTTATAACTCCATGCAGGTGCATAATCCGGCTGTAGTGCTATCGCCCTGTCGTATGCCTCAAGAGCTTTCCCATAATGTCCCAGCTTACCAAGGACAAGTCCTTTATTATTCCACGCCAATGCATAATCCGGTTGTAGCGCTGTCGCCCTGTCGTATGCTTCAAGAGCTTCTCCATAACGCCCAAGTTCAAAAAGGGCAACTCCTTTATTATTCCATGCAGATGCATAATCCGGTTGTGGCGCTGTCGCCCTGTCGTATTCTTTAGCCTTTTCTTCATAAAGCTTAAGTTTAGATAATTTGCTAGAATCCTTGCCGAAAAGTTTCTTCCAAAAACTCATTGTTTTTTCTCATTCTTTAAACAAGTAATTTTTATTTGAGTTTTACTTTTAAACTATTACGAAAATAAACAGTTTGCAAAAAATTAAAAGTCCATTGTTCCCAAAGTCAACATTACTTATGATAATTTAAAAATTTCGAACTAACAAATTCACAGAAGGATTTGTTAGTTCGTCGTAATATTAACAGGCCATATTTTTAAGGTTAACCCAAAAAGACTTTTGTCAAATTAAACACAAAATACATTTTGACCACTGAAAGGTCAAATTCATAGTTTCATAAAAAATATAGAGCGATTGTTAATAATTATTGTCTCCGCCCAGTATTCCGCCGAGCAGTCTGCCTCCAAGGCCTGAAACCCCCTTCTGTTCCCCTCTCTGCTGAAACCTTGAAGCAGCAAATACCCTGTCTGCAAGACGTGAAAATGGGAGGCTCTGAAGATAGACTGTTCCGGGACCGGTCAGGCTGGCCAGAAACATCCCTTCACCTCCAAAGAGTGCATTTTTAAAACCGCCTGCAAACTGAATGTCATAGTCAACTGAAATGGAGAAAGCTGCAATACAGCCGGTATCAACGCGAAGGGCTTCGCCCGGTCCGAGTTGTTTTTTTATTATTGTTCCGCCTGCGTGAATAAAGGCCATACCGTTTCCTTCCAGTTTTTGAAGGATAAATCCCTCGCCGCCGAAAAGTCCGGTTCCGAGTTTTTTTGTGAAGGCGACTTCGATCTCAATACCTTGTGCAGCGCAAAGAAAGGCATCTTTTTGACAAAGAAATCTTCCGCCCAGTTTTCCAAGATCAAGCGGAACGATCTTCCCTGGATAGGGCGCGCCGAAAGCAACATGTCCTTTGCCTTTTCCGTTATGAAGAAAAGTGGTAATAAAAAAGCTTTCTCCGGTGATCATTCTTTTGAAACCCTTGAAAATTCCTCCGCCAGATGATGTCTGCATTTCAATATCTTTTTCCATGTACATCATTGCTCCTGCTTCGGCTCTTACGCCTTCTCCTTGATCAAGCTCTATATCAACTATCTGCATGTCATCGCCGAATATTTGATAATCAATTAGATCAGCCATTCATATCTCCTTTTGTGTTTATTTTGTTGCGATATGGATTACGGCAATACCGTTTGTCAGTCTTTTATAAGTTACCTTTTTAAACCCTGACTGTCGCATAATCTCGGACAGCTCGTCAGGAAGAGGAAAATCTCTGATTGAATCATGGAGATAAGTGTATGCCTCTTCTGATCCGGTTATTATTTTTCCTGCGAAAGGAAGTATGTTGGATGAATAAAAATCGTAAAACCTTCTAAACCAGGGTGAAGCAGGCTGTGAAAACTCCAGGCATATCAGGCTGCTTCCTGGTTTTAAAACCCTATGAATATCATTTAAGCCTTTTTCAATGTCAGAAAGATTGCGAAGGCCAAAGCCAATAAGGGCCGTGTCAAAGGTGTTGTCGGGAAAAGAGATGATCTCTGCATTGCCGCATACCGGGGTTATTCTGTCTGAAAGGTCATTTTTTTTGACCTTGTCGATTCCTGATTCTATCATTTTTAGACTAAAATCATACAAAACAACTTTTCCCTTATGCCCGATGATCTTTCCAGCCGAAATTGAAAGATCTGCTGTTCCTCCGCAAAGATCTATTACAAGGCTTCCTTTTTTTAATTTTCCTTCTTTTATGGTTTTCTGCTTCCATAAATAATGGATGCCGAAACTAAGAAGGGTATTCATCAGGTCGTATTTCAGGGCAATACTGTTAAAGTATTTGCGTACAATTTTTGATTTATTAGGGCGCATTTTTGTTTGCTAATATGATGTTCATATGATTTGAATCGGCACAGAATATCCAGTCATTTAATTTTCAAGGAGTTTTGCAGATAAAACACCCGGGCCAGGGGAAATAAGGTAAATTTTAAGCATTTATCGCTGTATCTGCAGGTTCTGCTAAGTCTCTTATTACGATAATTGTATATCAATCAGGTTTCAGGTCAAGTCTTATCCATTGAGAGCATAGGTTTTAATAAGATATTGAGGTTTCAGGTTGTGTAACGGAACTACTGTGAATAGATGTTTTCATAATGAAAAAATTGAGGTATTCTATTTTAATATAAAGCGGTAAGAATAAAGCCGAGATACAAAATGAATAATATTGAAAAAATAAAAAATAAAATTCTAAAAGGCGAAAGGCTTTTAAAAAAAGACGGGATTTTTCTGCTTAAATCAAATGATCTTCTTTCAATGGGAAGGCTCGCGGACGCTGAAAATCAGAAAAGGTCAAAAAATAAGGTTTTTTTTAACATTAACTGTCATGTAAACATTACCAATATCTGTGTGGCCAAGTGTTCTTTTTGTGCCTTCAGCTGTGATAAAGGTGATAGCAGAGCATATGAGATGTCTCTGGAAGATATTATTAACAAGATAAGGTCTTCTTTAAATGCCGGGATAACAGAGGTGCATATTGTAAGCGGGCTTCATCCTGACAAACCTTTTGACTTTTATTTAAAGGTCATAAAAGAGATAAATTGTGAGTTCCCATCGATTCATATTAAGGCATTTACTCCGGTAGAAATAAAATATTTTTCTAATATTTCTGGGCTGAGCATTAAAGATGTTCTTGTTCGGTTAAAGGATGCAGGATTGGGTTCCATGCCTGGGGGAGGAGCAGAAGTTTTAAGCCGCAGGGTCAGGAAGGAAGTGTGTCCGGAAAAAGCAACAGCTGATGACTGGCTGGATATTATGGAAACAGCACATCTCCTGGGTTTAAAATCAAATGCCACGCTTCTTTATGGACATATAGAAACCGAAGAAGAGATTATAAATCATCTTTTAAGTCTCAGGGATCTGCAGGATAAGACCGGAGGGTTTCAGACTTTTATTCCGCTTCCATTTCATCCTGATAATACAGGGATTGATCAGGTTAATAAGCCCACCGCATTTGAACAGTTGAGAATATTTGCTCTTTCACGACTGATGCTGGATAATTTTGAACATATTAAGGCTTACTGGGTGATGACCGGACTAAAAAATGCACAACTCGCCATCCATTTTGGAGCTGATGATATTGACGGAACTGTTGTTGATGAGAAGATAACCCATGCTGCAGGCGCGGATACAGCCGAAGGGCTGACAGTTGGAAAACTCACGAGTTTGATTAAATCAGCAGGTAAAATCCCGGTACAGAGAGATACCCTCTATAACATCATTAAGACTTATTGATTGGAGTTGATTTGAGACCGCAGATAGGACATATTCAGTTTTTAAACTGTTTACCTCTCTATCACATGTTGGTGCAACATGATGTTATGCCTGATGTTGATCTCCATAAGGATACTCCTACCGGTCTCTGTAAAAGACTTGTTGCAGGAGAGCTTGATATCAGCCCTGTTCCGGCAATAGAGTATGCGCGTCATGCGCAGGACTTGATATTGCTGCCGGACCTTGCAGTATGTTCTGACGGGAAGGTTTTAAGCATCATTGTGGTAAGTAAACTTCCCATTGATCAGCTTGACAAAAAACCATTTGCGCTGACAAATACTTCCGCAACGTCTCAGGTTCTTGCAAAAATAATTCTAAGGGAAAAATATAATATAGAACCCAGATATTTTGAGTGTCCTTCTGATCTTGCCGAGATGCTGAGAGAGGCAGACGCTGCTCTTCTTATTGGCGATGATGCTCTTCGTGCTTTTGCCCGGCCCTCTCGATTTCATCTTTATGACCTGGGAGAAGAGTGGAAAGGATATACCGGGGAAAAGATGGTTTATGCGCTATGGGCTGTGCGCAGGGAATATGCAGAAAAAAATCCAGAAATGGTTGACGGTATTTTCAGGGCATTCCAGGTTTCAAAACAGAGGAGTCTCGAGAAAATGGACAGTATTATATCTGACATTGCACAATATGAAATTTTTTCAGAGAATTTTCTTAAAAATTATTTCAGTACATTAAAATTTGATTTTGATGAAAGTTTTCAGGCCGGTCTAAATAAATATTATCAAATGGCAAAAGAGATCGGTGCCATAGAAACGGTCCCAAAATTTAGATTTGTGAAAGTATAATAGGTTGTCTGGATAAACGATCATGACAGAAACCATAAGTAAAATTGAAAAAGGTGAAAGAATAAATGAGGAGGAGGCTTTACATCTTCTTCAGGAAGAAGATTTTCTTGTCCTCGGGCAGTTGACGCAGGAAAGGCTGCTAAAATTTCATCCTCCGGACAAGGTTTCTTTCTGTATTGATCGGAACATAAACTATACCAACATATGTGAAAGCAAGTGTCGCTTTTGTGCCTTTTACCGGTTAAAAGAGGATTCTGAGGCATATGTTCTGTCAGCTGATGATATTTCAGAAAAGGTTGAAGAGGCGGCTTCTCTTGGGGCTACGCAAATAATGCTTCAGGGCGGACTGAATCCGGATCTCAAAATTGAATATTATGAGCATATTTTAAAGAAGATTAAAGACAAATTTAATGTTTTTATCCACTCATTATCACCGCCCGAAATATGCCATATTTCAAAGGTTTCTCGGCTTTCCATAAAAGAGGTTCTGGTTCGGCTGAAAGATGCAGGTCTTGACTCCCTTCCCGGCGGTGGTGCGGAAATGCTTGTTGACCGGGTCAGACACGAGATCAGCCCTAATAAAATAAATACTGAAAAGTGGCTGGCTGTTATGGAGACCGCACACGCGATTGGTTTTGAGTCGACAGCTACCATGATGATGGGCAGCATTGAGACGGCAGCTGAGAGAATAGAACATTTAAAAAAGATAAGGGACCTTCAGGACAGAACGGGAGGGTTTCGATCCTTTATTCCCTGGACATTTAGCTCGGGTAATACAGAGCTTGGCGGGAAGGAGCTGTCCTCAATTGAATACTTAAGAACTCTTGCTGTTTCCCGAATATACTTGGACAATGTGAAAAATATTCAGGGATCCTGGGTAACCCAGGGAAAAGACATCGGCCAGATCAGCCTTTTTTTCGGGGCAAATGATCTTGGAAGTATCATGCTTGAAGAAAATGTGGTTAAAGCTGCAGGGGCTCAAAACAGAATAACGGAAAATGAAATGGTGGAGCTTATCAAAAGAGCGGGCAAAAACCCTGTTCAGCGGAATACGGAATATTGCGTGGTTAAAATATATTAGAGCCTTTAAGCATCTGCTAATAAGGTAAAAACTTAATTATTCTATAAATTTATTTTGCAGAAGGCTGTTAAATACACTTCATTTTTTCGTTGCAGAAAGAAAAAATTAATTTTGATTAGAACCAAAAGGTTTCTTTTCCTTCATTCTCCCAAATTCTTTATGGAAATATTTAAACTTAATAATTGTATCTTTACCGTGACAGCCTGAGCAGTATTCTGTGCGAAGATTTGGACGCAAAAAGCTGTTCTGTAAATTACCTTCAACCTTTAATCCTCTGCCTTTTGTCTGAAGGTTAGGGTCCCACTGATGGGGATTATGACAGCTCGAACAGACAATATTGCCTGTTTCTGATATTTCTCCCTGGTCGGTAAAAAGGGGGAAGTTTTTACCTGTTTCATTAATGTTAACCTCAAGCATTCCTTCAGCGATGATATCTCTTGGATGAAGACCGAAAAGAGGAATCTTTCCCTTTGCGCTGTTTCCTGATGAGTGACAGCCTGTGCAAAGCATTACCATGAGATTGTCAGGGGCTGTAGAGGTTTTGTTCCATCCCCACAAAAGGGAAGGGCCCTCAGGTGCGGACCAGAGATATTTTTTTTGCTTATTGTGGTGTGCCATATGACAGGGGCTGCAGGTATCTCCTTCCACAAGCTGTTGACCAGAGGCATTTATAAAACCTGGAGCGGTGACGGTTAGATCATGGTTTGTTCCCTCAACAAGTCCGTAAAGGGGGTGGCATACAGTGCAGAGACTTGAAGGGCGGTTATCCGTAATACGGAGAAATTTTGAATGTTTTTCATCACTGTTTTTTGAGTCGATATAGCGGGGTGACGGATTGTGAAAATCATGACAGGTGCTGCATCGAATCTTTCCATTATTATGGTTTCCCTTCATGTCAAAGAGGGGAAGCGGAAGTTGCTGAGGCTTTTCTGACAAGGCTATTTCCATTGGATGGGAAAATGCTCCAGGCATAACTTTTTCACCGGAGTTCCCGGGGCTATGACAGCTTATGCAGATTTTTCCCGGTTCGGTGCCCACAACCTCACTTTTCCTCGCCCACATCAGCTTTCCTGAACCCTGATGGGCGAGATGACACGGTGAACAGGGGCCGAGTTCAGAGGCTCTCTGTCCTTTAATGTTTATTTCGTTTTTGTCTATAACGCTAAGATAGTGGGGAGAGGTGTCAAAATCCTTCTTTTGGTTGTGGCACTGAATGCAAAGAGAGTCCTTATGGTTTTTATCTATTAAAAGAGAATCTTTGTCAGCAGCCCCGTGGGGAAGATGGCAAGACCTGCAGACAAGTTCTCCGCCGGTTCCCATGACAGGATTCTTACCGTTTTTAAATTTTTTCGGCATTTTTACCGTGAGGCCCGGAGTAAGATCCAGGGGATGAGAGAAATTGTTGAGGACTGGGTTGCTATCCTTGCCGGGTTTATTTGTGTGACATATTTCACAAAGGACCGAGCGTGTTTTTGGGTCGTCTGCAGCAAGTACAAGAAATTTATTATTTACACCGCCGTGAGGGATGTGGCAGGTTTCACAGATAATATCATTCTTTGGTTTGGTGCCGAGTCTTCCTCCGACTTCAAGGAGGAGGGAAGGGAAAACATTAGGTGCGATATCTACCGGATGGTTACCCATTTTTTTGCCCCCGGTTTTATTTCCATGGCATGTTTTGCAAAAGGATGAATTGATGTTTGGTTCACGGAGAAACATCTCTACCAGGGCCTCTTGTGTGCTTGTCGTTGCATGAGGTGTGTGGCATGTCGCACACAGCAGCGCACCATTTTTATCAAGCGGAAAATGTTCCGGAATGGTTATTTTTGATGATGGGACAGTCCCAACCCGGTGGCCGGGATCATTGCAGATCCTGTCACGAGAATCCAGAACTGAACCATCATGACAGGAAAGGCACATTTTTTGTTTTCCGACAACCTTTTCTTCTTCAAGGGGTGTAAGCGGCGTTCCCCTGTTTTCAATATAGAAGGTTGAAATCCAGCGGTAGTGGCAGATGCTGCATTTTTTTGCGGTATCTACCTGTCTGTAAATATCCATCTCTGCACTGCTTACTGCTGGAAGCAGTAAGCTTAAAAAACAGAGAAAGATAAAAAGGGTTTTATTCATTTTTCTTATTATTTAAATTTATCCTCAAAAAGGTCCGGAAAATAGAATGTTTCATAATCGGTGAACATTCCTCCGACCTCAAGCTTTTCCAGCTGGTTTACCCTGGCCGGTTCAAAGCCAAGTTTCTTATAATTGATAATACCCTTTGGGGAATGACAGGATGAGCATTTGACAAATTTTTCAAGTTCAGTCCCCGTATGGATCTCCCGCAGTTTTTCCATATATCTCGGGTCAAGGCCGGGTTCTAAGGTGATCTCTTCGGCGGGCTTTGGAATAACCGGCTCCCAAACGCCGTTTATCTTCCGGAATGGGGTCAGCTTTGAATAATGGTCATCTGTCTCGGTTAAGAGTCCTGTAGCGGGGTCAAGTTTTGTGCCATAAGGTTCTCCCTTGGGCGTAAACTCCGTAGGATTTATCCAGCCAAATTTTATTTTCTCTCCCTCTTCTATGTGTATATGGCAGGAATGGCAGGTGAGGAACTCTGTATGCAGGTTCATGAGGGCCTTTGCCTTTGATTCTTTTCCATGCGGATATGGAGAATGGCAGAATATACAGGAAGATTTTTCAGCCCAGGCCTCGAGATTAATGTCTTCTGTAGCGAGATGAAAATGCTCATGAAGCTGTGTCCGTTCATGGTCTTTAATTTTCAGGGTCTGATAAGAGAGAGCTGTGTCCTTTTTAACCGTAGGCGCCTTTTTCTTTGTAAATTGAACAATAAAGGTAAGGTACCCGCTTGCACTGGCCGAGAAAAAGAGAATGACTAGCAGGACGATAAAAGCTTCAAAACGAGACCTCTTTTTAAAACTCCTCTTTGCAGAAGCAGGTTTTTTTAGCAGCTTTGACTCTTCAGATTCAACAAGGCCCTCTTTCACCTGGCGCTCATATTCGAGAAAATGTTCTTCAATCTGATGGTCTTTGTTAATCATACCGTTCCAGAATGTCCACTGGACTGGAAACCTGCCTGGAGCCATGTGCACGTTATACATATGCCACAGGGTAATGACCAGAAATGCAAGGACAGATTCTTCTGCGTGCATCAGGCGAAGGACGTTGAATGAAACTTTCGGAAAAGGCATATATTGCACCATGAACTCAGGAAAGAGCAGGCAGCAGCCGGAAAGTGTCAAAACAGTGCATCCCCAGACCATTGCAAGGTAATGTATTTTCTGTTTGTACATGAATTTTTCCATTTTCGGTCGTGTTTTTTCCAGCCCGAGGAAGTAACGGAAATCAAAATAGAGATCCTTCAGGTCTTTTAGAAGTGGAAACTGAGTTCGGCGGATATCAAATGTGCCGGCCATGACTTTTCGTGTGCCTGAAAAGATCAGATAAATGACGTGATAAAGGCAGTCAAAGGTGAAAACAAAGGCGTTTATTCTGTGAATCAAACGGGTGACATCAATACCGCCCATTAGATTTATGACTGTATGTGATAAAGAAGCATTATGGAAAAAGAGAGGAAGTCCGGTTATAACTGCTACGGTGAAGGATATGAGCATTACCGAGTGGTTTAAAATGATATGGAGAGAATAACGCTTGTAATCACCCTTTGGATTAAAATCAACATGCCTGTGCAGGTTGGGAATTTTTGGCTCGCTCTCCTGAATATTTTCAGGATCTTTTGTAAGGGGTTGCGGTTTTCGTTTCCAGCGGAAGAAACGGGCATCTTTATTTCTGAGGCGACCATATGTCTCCATTCCCATAAGCATAAAAAGGAAAAAGAGGGTTAAATACATTACCGCTTCCATTGCAAGCTCAACAATATGTATTTCAGGGCCTTTATCCTTTTGTTTGCTCAAATGACTGTCAACATTTGAAATTTTGGGACTGGCTCCGGGATGGCATTCGCCTGCCTGGCAGGTTTTGTACCTGTTGTCAGTATGCATTGATGACTGGGGATCTGAAGGTGGCCGGATATCATGAATGCTTTCCGAGGCATGACAGCTGATACAGTGGGCCGTGTCATCACCTCCAAGCTGAAGAATTCTGTAATGAATTGTCTCTTTATAGGTTTCAACTGATTCTGCTTTGGCGCCTGAGAAGCCCATGACAGTATGAAAATCCTTGTCTTCGTGACAGCTTGCACACAGCTCGACTATTTCAAGGGGCGGGCGGCTGGTTTTTTGCTTGAAGCGGTGAGAGATATGGGTAAAAATGCCTCTTAAGCCTTTTTCCGTGTGGCAGTTAAGGCAGCGCTTCAGGACTTCTTCAGAGGGGACTTTTTCCGGCAGAGTATAGAGATCATTTAAATGGCAGTACTTACAGTCAGGCTTTAGATTTGCCTTTTCAGGGGAATCCTCAGGCTTAACGCCATGAATACTTGCTTGAAGGGTTTTTGCAATTTCCTCATGGGAAAAGTTTTTTCCGTCCATGGATTTGTATCGATCAAGATGACAGGTTTTTGCGCAGTTAACCTTTTCCGTTTCACCATGAGGAACTTTCGTGATATCACTGTGGCAGCCGACACAAGTTACGTCACGGTGTATTGATTTATGAAAAAGGTGCGTGTCGACATAATAATTTTTCAAATCGCCATCTTTTTCATAAACCCGAAGTCTTCTGTATTTATGACAAAACAGGCAGTTTTCAGGGTCACTGGCAAAAAGCAGCGGAGAAAAAAGATTTAATAATAGCCAGCACAGTAGTGCGGTTAAGAAAATATTCCTTTTTTTCATTGGGAGTCCTTTGTTTAATAAAATTGTATTTATCAAAATTAACACTAATAAGAAAATTATTCTTTGCTTTGAATCTGGTAAACACTTATTTGATTTAATAACATTTCAACCACATAAAGACGCTGATTTTTATCAATGGTTATTCCAACCGGCGTTGTCCATTTTAGGACTTCACCCTTTTCATTTCCAACGACCGATAAAAAGTAGCCGTAAATGTTAAAGACCTGGATAGCGCCAACATAACTGTCACTGACAAAAACATTATTGTCTTTATCAACAGCAACACCTTTTGGACGGTAAAGCTGTCCAAGATCCACGCCATACTCACCAATGGAATGTATAGCCTTGCCCTTTGGGC
>JAHEEI010000075.1 GCA_024640785.1 Pseudomonadota bacterium | reverse complement strand
AGCCAGGGTTAGGGTCGTACCTTTTATTCCTTCGCTAGCGCTTATGTTTATGTCCGAAGAATTATTTTTTGCCATCAGAAAAAACATTTTTTCTGTCAGCAGCTTATCTTCTACTTTCCAGTCACTTTTATTTGATGAGTTTAAATAGAATTCAGCAATCTTATCCGGAGCGTCCATGGTTTGAAGGATGGCTATTGCGCCCTTGTTATGTTCAAGTATTCTGCATGAGTTAACTATTGCCGGGGAGTAGACAGGCAGCTCTTTTGGAAAATATTCCGGGATCTTATTTCCGTTGTAGGTATAGCTTATTTTGTTTTCAGCGGATGCTGTGTCGGACATGTCAGACCTTCCCGAGAACGGGCTCGAAAAAGGTTCTGCTTCTTTTATTTCTGCCATTTTTCCTATTTTACCAGCATCTTCATCATTTTTGCACGCAGTTAAGCTTAAAATAATGAGGATTGTTAAAAGGGCGGATGATAATTTGTTTAACATTTTTTCTCCATAAAGATGGATATTGAAATTTTTAGCTTTGTAGCTATAGGTGAAGGTAAGCAAATTTGATTGCTGAACTATCCGTCATCTTGTGTGGCGTGACATCGAATTGCCAGTCTTACATATTTTGTCAGCCTAAAAGAATATAGCTGCTTTTTAATGTTGTCAATGCCTTTAATTTCAACTTCTTTTAAGGATGCCCCAAATCAACTTCTGTGCTGTGTCCTTAAATATTATAGCGGCATACAGCTTATAGCGTTCTAAATGTAAAAGTTCTGTAAGTACAAAATTAAATAATAGATGTTTTTATTTATAAATGATAAAATTAGACACTTTTAGTTGGAAGATAAGATAACTTAAATCAATTTTTCAGGAGGTGTTTTCTTATGGGAAATGTATTGAAGCGCGGTGCGGTATTAACAGCGATTATTCTTCTGCTTTCAGGACTCTCATCGCTTAAGATTGTAAATGCTGAGACAAAAGATGTTCCACATATTGAATTTAAGGAATATGTCCATGATTTTGGGAATGTCCTTCAGGACACGAAACCAAAACATACCTTTACGTTCAGAAATACGGGTGGTCAAAAACTGATCATCGAAAAAGTAAAGGCTGGCTGAGGCTGCACAGCAGCCCTGGTTTCTGCCAAGGAGATTCCCCCGGGCGGGGAAGGGAAAATTGATGTTACTTTTGGTGTAGGATCAATTGCCGGTAAAAAATCAAAGACCATAACCGTAACCACAAATGTTCCGGAAAACAAGATTGTAAAACTTAAGGTTGAGGCAGATGTAAAAGTTGTTTTATCTGCAAGTCCCAGCAGGTTAAATCTGGGCAGATTTAGTAAAGCAGAGGCTCCTGTAAAATATATTGTTCTGGCTGGACAGGACAATGCCAGCACCAACATAACAAAAGTTGAGACATCAGGAAAAAACAAATTTTTAAAAGTTAATATCGTTACTGACCGTGAGGAAGAGAACCAGAATAAAAAAATTGTTGCTACAGTTCTTCCTGATGTGAAAATTGGTAATATAAGAGAAAAAATTATAATACATACCGACCATAAGAAAATAAAAAAACTGACGGTCTATGTTAATGGTGAGGTTAGAGGTGATATCCGTGTTAAACCAACATATCTTTCTCTGGGTGTTTTGAATAAAAACAAAACAACTGTAAAAACAATAAACCTAGATGCAGAAAAAAATACTTCTTTTAAGGTTCTTGATGTTGTTTCAACAGAGCCAGAGATAAAGGCAGAGCTTGAGACAGTCAAGGAGGGTGAATCCTACCGGATAAAGGTGTTTCCGGTTGAGGGTTATACGCAAGATTTACTCAAAGGCGAGATTCTGATAAAGACTGATAATAAGGATCAAGAGGAAATAAAAGTTAAGTTTTTTGGAAGGGTTAAGACGGATATTTCAAAAAATAAACAAGCTGGTTCTGTTAAGAAATAGCTGGGCTTCAAATATTTAAAATAATTAGACATTATCTTGCATCCTTAGGGGGTGCTTCTGACTTTAGGCAAAAAGAGTATTTATTTGTCTGATTTTATTATTATCGATGTCTGTTTGTCCCCTCAGAAAGATTTGCTGGCGCAACTGCTTTTTCAGTAGTTCTTTTCAGCGGCAGACTGAACCCCTGCCTTTGTTCCAGAGACGGAGGACACTTCTAAAAAACTTGACAGAAGCCTATATAATTCGGTATAAAATGTAGTCTGCAATTAATTAGCAGACAAAGTACTTTACTCGCGAATTAATTGTTTAAATATTTATAAGTTCAGGTAAATATGATTGAGTTATAAAACTGTATATTTATCAATAAAAGGAGACTTAAGATGATAAGAGTTGACAGAGAAAAATGTGTCGGTTGCGGAGGGTGTGTGGATCTTTGTCCGAGAACAGCTATTAAATTTATAAAAGACCGCGCAAGCGTTGATACTCAGCTTTGTCTTGAATGCAAAACATGTGTAAAGGTTTGTCCTGTAAAAGCACCACAGGAAGTATGAAAATCATATTTATATTTATAAAGTAAATATTAATACCTAATCTCATGAAAGGAGAAGGTTTTGGAGGCAACATCAAAATTTTCAAAAAAAATGGTCGAGTGCTCACTAATTGATACGGGTGCTGTAAAGCCATTCAAGCCGGGCAACCTTAAAAAAGGTTTACCCCAGTGGGACAAGGACAGATGTATAAAGTGCGGTGTTTGCTATGTCTATTGCCCGGATGGCGCAGTTCAGAGGCTGGAGGATGGTTTCTTTAATGTCGACGATAAAAAGTGCAAGGGCTGTGGTATCTGCCATCGTGAGTGCTGGTTCGGCGTAATCTGTATGGTTGAGGAGGATTAAATTATGGATAAATTCAGTTTATATGTTCCAAATTTTTTACCTTGCAAAGAATATTTTGAACCCAAGAAAAATAATGCGTGTCCTGGCTGTGGTATTTCACTGGCTGTCAGGCAGGTATACAAGGCGGTTGAAAGTCTTATTGAAAAATCAGTTTGGGAAAAAGAGGCTTCAGGAAAGGTGTCCGGTTCTCTGCTTAAGATAAAAAATGGTAAGAATGAAATCACCATCTGTTTTGACAACGAAGCGGGTGGCACCTTGGATAAGGCCTTAAAGAAAACGATGCCTGCAGTGGCTGTTGCAGAAGGGTACAAGTATGTAGCAACGGCTTCTCCGAGCTATCCCTTTGATTTGTATGATAAAATAAAAAGAGCTCTTGAAGCCGATGGAGATGCTTACATTCATGTGCTGTGCCCCTGTCCTGAAGAATGGGGCTTTGAGTGTGATAATACTGTTAAACTGGGGTTCTGGGCTGTTGAGTCTAACGCTTTTCCGCTTTATGAAGTAGGTACCGGTTTCTACAATCAGACCATTAAGATCCTTAACCAGAGGAACCTGGGTGAATATCTTTCAGCACAGAAAAGGTTTAAGAAAACCACCAGCGCACAGTTTAAAAAGGCTGAAGAAACCGTCAAAAAAGAATATGCAAAATTACTTGAGAATATTCAGCCGGAATAATCGGCTGATCGACTGATGAATTAATCCCCGAAAGGAGAGTGGGAACATGTCAGACATAAAATGGTTACCAGATGGACAAAAAACTTTTGAAAAACTGATGGCAGCAGTACCGGATGCGATGCGCGATACCATGCGTCCGAAGCTTTTACAGATGCTGAGCGGTAAAGCCGCAGGGCAGCCGGTCAGTAAAAAGATTGTTGAAGACTGGGTCAAGGAAGATCTTCCGGAACCCCAGAGAAGTGCACTCATGGCTGCTCTTGGAATAAAGGATCCCAAGGCTAAAAAAGAACAGCCCGTGGCAGCTACAGCCGGCTGGGACGGTGACAGCGAGAATATGTTTGAGAGAATGCTCCAGGAAGTTCCGGATATGATGCGGGAAGTTTTTCGCGGCAAACTGATGGGAATTGCTAACCAGAAGGCGGCTGGCGGTCCTATCAAAGAAGATCATATCGTTGAGATCGTAAAAGAGATCGTCCCAGATCCTTTTAAGACCAATATATTAAAGGCGTTTGCAACAATGGGCGGTGTTGACCTGACAAAGGTTGAGGCTGTGATTGAAGCCAATCCAGGCGGCGAGGAAGTGGTTATAAATATCCTTCACGCAGTGCAGGAAGAGTTCGGTTACGTTCCTAAAGAAGCACTTGTTTTGATCAGTCAGAAAAAAGAGATATTTTTAAGTAAACTCTATCGTCTTGTTACGGCATACGCTGCATTCAGAATTGAGGAGCCTGGCAAGCATATCATCACCCTGTGTGATGGAACCAGCTGCCATGTGAAAGGCGGAAACGCTATTTTAAAAGAAGTAGAGGCAAAGGTTGCAGGAAACGGTGCTGATGTCACAGTAGAAAAGGTGCGCTGCCTTGGATGCTGCGATCTTTCTCCTGCCGTTATGATAGACGGAGAAATTTACACTGGAGCGGATGCTCAGGCTAAACTAGCAGTTATCTTAAACTGAATGAAGGAGAGACATAAATGAAGCTTAAAAAACCTGAAGATCTTACGAAAATAAAAAAACAGGGAATGGATCTGCTTTCTCCGGGCAACATCCGTATTACCGTAGGAGCAGCAACCTGTGGTAATGCCAAGGGAGCATCAAAGATCATCGAAGCACTGAAATATCAGATCAAGAAAAAGAAAATTAAAGCAGACGTCGTAAGGGTCGGTTGTAACGGTATGTGTTATGCTGAGCCTATTGTTGAGGTGATCAGCGCCGGAAAACCGAGAATCACATATGGTAATGTCACCACTGAAAATATCGATCAAATCATTAAGGCCGTTTCTACTGGGAATCCTGTAGCTGATTTGGCGATGATGAGATGGGATGAAGAAAAATCAGCGGTAACTTCAGATGTTATAAAATATGCGAAGGGGAAAATCCCCAAAGCTTTGGAAGCGATAAAAGAAAGCAAAAAAATCCCTTTTATTAAAAATCAGAAAAAAATCGTCAGCCGGAATGCAGGAACGATTAACCCCGAAAGCATTGAAGAATATATTGCTCTTGGCGGATATTCGGGTCTGGCAAAAGTGCTTTCAAAAATGTCTTCCAAAGATGTTATAAAAGAGGTCAAAGACTCAAAGCTCAGGGGACGCGGCGGTGCCGGTTTTCCTACAGGTCTAAAGTGGGAAGCGTGCAATAGAGCAAAAGGTGACAAGAAGTATGTCGTGTGCAACGGCAGTGAGGGTGATCCTGAAATCGGAATGCATAGAAGTTTTCTGGAGTCTGACCCTCAATCGATTATCGAAGGTATGATAATCGCCGGATACGCAGTTGGCGCTGAGGAAGGATATGTTTATCTGAATGACCGTTATTTGCTGGGTATCGAGAGAATGGCAACTGCAATTAATCAGGCAGAGAAATTCGGACTGCTTGGTAAAAACATTCTTGGATCAGACTTCTCTTTTACTTTAAAGATTAAAAGAGGTGGCGGCGCATATATCTGTGGTGAGGAAACAGCGCTCCTTAATTCTCTTGAAGGCGCCTGCGGAGAACCAAGAACCCGGCCTCCCTTTCCTGTTGAATCAGGGCTTTTCGGAAAACCCACAGTAGTTAATAATATAGAAACCCTCGCAAATATTCCTGTGATCGCGATAAAAGGCGGTAAGTTTATTGCTGCTATTGGAACACCAGCAAGCAAGGGAACAAAGATTGTTGCCCTTTCAGGAAATGTTGCTCAGCCCTGCTGGGCTGAAGTTCCAATGGGAACAAAGATCGAAGAGGTTATAGGGGTTTTTGGAAATGGCACAGCAAATGGCAAGAAGGTTAAAGCTTTTCAGACTGGCGGACCTTCAGGCGGTATTTTGCCGGCTAAGTCTTTAAAGCTAAAACTTGATTATGATGAGCTGAGGAAGGCTGGCAGTCTGCTGGGTTCCGGCGGTCTTCTTGTGATGGATGAGGGAGCGGACCTTGTTGATATGGCTAAATTTTTCACCGATTTTTTTGCTGATGAATCATGCGGCAAGTGTACAACCTGCAGAGAAGGGGTTAAGCGTCTCCAGGAAATAGTTGGAACCATTGCTGATGGACGTGGCACGAAAGAACATTTAAATACGATTAAAAGAATGGGGACAGCGCTGAGCGACACCTCTTTTTGTGCTCTCGGCAAAACTGCTGCTGTGCCGGTTCTTTCAGTAATGAGACATTTTCCGAAAGAAGTTTCAGACAGGATGCTTAAAAAAATTGACTGAGCTTCAAAATTTAAAGCGTAATTAACAAGAATCAGAATAGAGGTAAAGAACCTATGGTAACGATAAAAATAAACAACAAAAAAATTAAGGCAAATGAGGGTTCAACAATCCTTGAAGTGGCCCGTGCCAACGGTATCCATATACCGACTCTCTGCTCTAATGATGCTTTGGAAGCATATGGCGCCTGCCGTCTCTGTATTGTTGAAGTCACCGAGGGTAAATGCACTGTTATTGAAAGTTCCTGCACCTATCCTGTTGCAGAAGGATTGGAAATAAAAACAGACAGTCCAAGAGTAATCGCAGGCAGGAAAGTGGTTATTGAGCTTCTCCTGGCACGTTGCCCAAATGTCAAAGCTGTTCAGAAACTTGCAGAAGAATATGGGGTAATCGACAGCTCTCCTGATTTCGGTAAGGAAAATGAATATTGTATTCTCTGTGGACTGTGTGTCCGGGCCTGTAATGAAGTGGTAGAGGCCGGCGCGATTCAGTTTGTGGGTAAAGGTGTTGACAAGATCGTTGACAGTCCCTTTCATGCTTCAGCAGAAGACTGTGTGGCCTGCGGTTCGTGCGCGTTTATCTGTCCGACCGGAATCGTTAAAAAGAATGATTTGGCGACTTCTGCAACGTGTTCACCTGAAGGCACAAAAGAAGAAGGGCCCAAACGGGAGATCTTAAACTGGCAGGTTGAGTATGAACTGAAGAAATGCTTTAAATGTGGTAATCCTTTTGCACCTCAGCCGCATCTTGATAAACTCTCCAAGAGATTTAATGCGCTTCCCCAGTTTTTTAATTACTGTCCTTCATGCCGTAATTATATTGAAGTTGATGAAGATAAATGTCTGGGTTGTTGTTCCTGCATGGAAAACTGCCCGGTCGGTGCTTTAGAGGTTGATGACAGGGGCGGATATGACAAAAAGGCCAAGGTCTATACGCAGAACTGCATGGCGTGTCATACATGTGAAAGGTATTGTCCGGTAGGGGCAATCAGCTAAACTAAAAATGAATTTAAGGAGGACAGACATGTCTGTTTACGATGTAGCTATAGTTGGTGCCGGCCCCGGCGGATTATACACGGCAATATGCGCAGCAAAAAAAGGGCTTAAAGTTGTACTTATTGAAAAACGCAAAGATATTTCCAAGCTGACCCGCTACTGTAGCGAGCACATCATTCTGGAAGAGATGTATAACGGCGACACGATTACGGTTGATGTGGGTGCTAAGCTTAATTCAAAAGGTGAGGTTCCGCAAGGCACAAAAAATATTATCAAATCGACCAATTTCGGCTGGGAAGTTGAGTACGTCGGTCCCTTGTGTCCGGTGCGTGATAAATATTATTATTCAGCCAAGCTCGAGCATAATGCTCACTATGCCTGGCCGGACAGACATCCCTTTGCCTGGAAATATGATAAAGCCGGACTGCTGCAGCAGCTCCTGAATCAGGTCTTGGCCCTTGGGGTTGAGTATATTCCTGAAACAACCTGTTATGAGGCTCGCGATTCCGGGAAATCGGAAGGCTTACTGTTGAAGTGTGTGAGCAAGGGAAAACGTTTTCAGATGCAGGCAAAAAAACTGGTTGAAGCATCCGGTGCCAGCGCCCAGGTGGCACAGTCTCTGGGCATGAACGAGGACCGAATCTATTTTGCCTCAGCCCTGACCCGGGCATATTACATGTCGGGGGTTAAAGGCTATAATCCGGCTGAGTGGTGCGGTTACTGGGGCCTATGCTACGGTTCAAACTTTGCACCGCTGATGGGTACCGGTCCTGCGGGACACTATGACTGGGCAGATGTGATTTTAATTGGTCATCCGGCTCAGATGCCGGGCGAGCTATTTGAGCATTTTACCAAGAAGAGTCCGGTAGCCTATATGTTTGAAAACGCAAAGATCGAGCGCGAGCATTCCTGTGCCACTAAGGCCTATGCGCCGATGAAGGTGCCCTATAAAGGCAATGTGCTGGCTATCGGTGATGCTGCGGCATTTGTTGAAACTCAGATGCAGGGCGCTTTAAACTGCGGTTTCTGGGCAGCTGATGCTTTGGAAAAAGAGCTTGACGGTAAACCCGGTTTTGATGAATATACCAAGACCTGGCAGGAGACCTTTGAGTTTAATGATGACGGTATGATGCAGGTTCAGAGCGGTTATGCCCTGATTCCATACTACACGGATGAGCAGGTCGTGTACCTCTTCTCGCTGCTAGACGGTGTGACCATGGACGGTTCATGGAGCCAATATGCTTCACCACGCATGATGTGGAAGGAGATCCATAAACACGACGAGCGTATCCAGCAGGAGCGTCCGGATGTATGGGAGAAGATTGTCAACCAGCAGGGCAAGACGCTGAGTGACAGTATGTCTCAGTAGTTATATCGTTCTTATATTGTAATTTTAATGATAAGGGGGGCGGATTAATGTGATCTGCTCCTTTTTCTATACAGGGTTTTTTTGGCAATGACTTCAATGATTATCACATCTTTGTGTATGTTTGCTGTTATGCAGGTGATAACTTTTGCCGGTCTTTATTATGTCTTCCGGCCTAAAAACAGGAAGCTTTTATTGTCTGCTCTTGTTTATATTCTCTTTCTTCACACTTCCTATTTTTTTCTTTTTTCTCCAGTCTCATCATCGTTGTTTGTGAGATTAACGGTGGAATATTTTGTTCTTTATCCTTATTTTATTTACATGCTTATCTGTATGGTGATGACACCTTTTTTTCTTTTTGCCGGGATGCTTGTTGTTTTGTTCCGTTTTCTCGTCTGGATAGGCTCAAGAACAGGCGAACATAAACAGACGGATGAGAGCTTGAGTATTGATGCCGGAAGGAGAATATTCATGAAAGTGATGACATCAAGTGTAGTTCTCCCTCTGGCTGGATGTTCTGTATATGGTGCTTATGTTGAAAGGGACAAGGTTGAAGTGAGAGAAGAGGAGTTGTTTTATAAAGACCTGCCCGAAGATCTGGACGGCTTCATTATCACACAAATAAGTGATATCCATGCCGGACCATTTATGGACGGGTTCAGGCTTAAAGGTTTTGTGGATAAGATGAATACCCTAGAATCAGACATTATTGTGATTACCGGCGATATTATCAACTGGGGGTCAATTTTTATTAGGGAATCCATTGGGGTGCTTTCCGGACTTAAAGCAAAAAAGGGTATTTTCGCGGTTCTTGGCAATCATGATTTTTATGGTGATTTAAAAGACCTTTGTAATCAACTTGAAAAATCAGGGGTTAGTGTTCTTAGAAATCGGCATGAAAAAATTTATAATGATGATCGGAGCGCATTTTTTTATCTGGCTGGAATTGATGACCCGCGCGGAAGCTGGTATTTAAATGATGATTTTCCCTTTATCAAAGACACGCTTAAAAGTGTTCCCAAACATGGGTTTAAGGTTCTTCTCTCCCATCGTCCAAATGTGTTTGATCTGGCAGCCAAACAGGGTGTGCATCTAACCCTTGCAGGACATACTCACGGCGGTCAGATTATCCTTCCATCTGTTTCAGGACATGGCCTGTCTCTTGCTTCTATTGCCTATATGTATGATTACGGTCTTTATCAAAAAGAAAATTCATTTCTTTATGTAAATAAGGGCCTTGGCGTTGTGGGTCCGCCGGTTCGTGTGAATTGTCCTAGAGAAATCACACGGATAGTTTTGAGGACCGGTACAAGCTAAGATAGCAAAGAGGAAATGATTGACAACCTAATAATGCGTATAATCGATTAAATTTATTAGGCAGTCGGCAACAATCAATCCTATAGGTATTTGTCATTCTTCAATAAAGATTAGACATGCTTAAGGTTAATTTTAAAAATAGACCGAGATTAAGGCAAATATAAAAGCGATAATGCTGACAAATCCGTTAGCTGTAAAAAAGGCAGCATTGACTCGGGACATATCTTTTTCGGAGATAATCGTGTTTTCATAAACAAGAAAAATAGCTACAACAGCTATTCCCAGATAATAGATCATTCCAAGAGAAAAAGAGATTCCACAGCAGATCAAAAGGATTATGGTTAAAGCATGAAGCAATTTAGTTATATACAGTGAGGTTCTTATGCCGAACCGGACCGGTGCAGAATGAAGATCCTCCTTCCGGTCAAAGGCATGATCCTGGCAGCTGTATATAATATCAAAGCCAGTGGTCCAGAACATTACTGCCAGTCCCAAGAGATATATCCCTGTGTTCGGCATGCTGTCTGTAACTGCTATCCATGATCCCAGCGGTGCCATCCCAAGACACATCCCCAGCAGAAAATGGCACAGCCAGGTAAAGCGTTTGGCGAGGGAATAGCATGTCATGGGGATAATAACGGCTGGCCATAATTTAAGACACAGGGGCGGAAGCAGGTAAACAGCTGCAAAGAAAAGCAGAAGGGCGGATACGGTTAGAAGAACAGCTTCTGTTTTTGTTACGGTTTTTTTAGGTAATGCCCGGTCTTTGGTGCGGGGATTTTTTTTGTCAATATCAAGGTCGAGCAGTCTATTAAGGGCCATTGCATAGGTTCTGGCACCGATCATGGCCAGAGTGATCAGTAGGAATGTTGTTAGATCGGGAAAACCTCTGGCACCAAGAATCATGCCCAGATAAGCAAAGGGCAGCGCAAAAATGGTGTGCTCAAACTTGATCATCTCGAAGAGGAGTTTCAGCTTCCTAATCAAGACCGTATTCCTTCCAGCGCTTTTCAACCTGTTTTTTGATTTTCTCATCCATTTCAATAATTTCAGGCCATTCTCTTGGATGTCCTTCTGCTGGAAGTTTAACTGTAGCATCAATGCCGGCTTTTGAACCGAAGATAGGTTGTGGTGAGGAGTGGTCAAGGACATCAAGGGGGCCCTTTGTGAAGAAAATATCTCTTTCAGGGTCCACATTTGAAAGGGCTGTCCAGACTGTTTCTGAAACATTCTGCACATCCACATCTTTGTCAACGATCACAATGGTTTTGGTGAACATCATCTGTCCCAGTCCCCAGATAGACGAAGCAACCTTTCTGGCCTGTCCCGGATATTCTTTTTTAATGGAGACCAAGACGCAGTTATGAAAGACGCCCTCACAAGGAAAGTTCATGTCAACCACTTCAGGAATCTGGAGTTTTAATAAAGGCAGAAATATCCTTTCAGTCACTTTACCGAGATAATAGTCTTCCATTGGGGGTTTCCCAACAATTGTTGAGGGATAGACAGGATATTTTCTTCTGGTAATAGTCTTTAAGTGAAATACCGGGTAGTTGTCCGCATCTGAATAGAAACCGGTGTGGTCCCCAAAAGGCCCTTCCAGTGAGGTTTCGGAACATGATACATGACCTTCTAGAATGAATTCCGCATTGGCCGGGACCAGCAGGTCCACGGTTTTGCCCTTTACCAATTCAACCGGTTTGTTTCTTAAAAAGCCTGAAAAGATCATCTCATCGATACCCGGCGGAAGCGGTGCGGTTGCGGAATACATGGTTGCGGGGTCGCATCCGATGACAACCGCAATATCCATATCAATTCCTTTTTCCTGATGCATACGGTGATGGCAGGCTCCGTCATGATGGATGTGCCAGTGCATCAGGGCCCGTTTTTTATCAACGAGCTGTATCCGGTACATACCCAGGTTCTGGCTTCCGGTTTCCGGGTTTTTAGTGATCACCAGGGGCAGAGTGATAAATCTCCCCGCATCTTTGGGCCAGCACTTCATCACCGGAAGATCAAAAAGGTTAGCATCTGATTCTACAACTTCCTGCGATATTCCGGAACGTACTGTTTTGGGCTGAAAATTTTTAAGATCCTTCATCTGCCAGAGAAGTTTGGCCTTGTCTGTAATTGAAGAAGGAATGGTGTCGGGGATAAAAGTTTTTATCCGCTCCACGATTTCATCCGGGCTGTTAACCCCAAAGGCTGAGCAGGTTCTTTCATAGGTGCCGAAAAGATTTATGGCCAAGGGATACGGCGACCCTTTGACATTACTAAAAAGAAGCGCGGGTCCACCTGATTTTACAACCCTGTCAGCGATTTCAGTTATTTCGAGGATCGGATCGACTTCCGCTTTAATTATTTTAAGGTCTTTGGCTGAGTCAAGCGACCTTATGTATTCTTGAAGGTCTTTATATTTCATAATGTTTTTGTTGATATATTATAAGTTGAAGGAAGC
>JAHEEI010000234.1 GCA_024640785.1 Pseudomonadota bacterium | reverse complement strand
CTTTGCTAAAAATAGATGGCGCAAGGTCATCCAAAAGAGACAAACGAGTTTCTTTTTCTTTGAGGGCTTGAACATAGAGAGAATTTTTAAATAAAGACGAATCTATCCTGGATTCTATCGCATCTACATAAAGACCCACTGTTAAATTACGGCTTACATGAGAATATCCATTCATAAAAAAAGAATGGATTGTAATAAAAAAAAGGAGCAGAACGATATGATAGTTGTGATTGAAATGCACTTGGATATTATTAAAAGGTTTCGGCACCATGGATATCGTTCATATGTCTTGTTAACGCTTACGGTAGCATTTGTATTTTTGTGGAATCATATAATGGACAATTCATCCTCCCGGCATTTTTAAAGTCTTCTCTTTCATAGCAGCCAAGGCTCGGCACATTTTTTCTTCAGGATTCAAATCCTATAATTATTTATACGAACACATAAACGTTTAAGTAAATTTCTTTTTTCAAAAATCTCCAGATATACCTAGTTAGGTTTTGAAAGTATAGGATTGCCGTTATTTTATGTCAATAAAAAATCTGTTGCAAGAGATGAGATGCGACCTTATAGATTACCGAAGTTAATGGGTTTTGCTTTTATGTTTAGTTTTGACTGATAGATAAATCATCATATTGTTTTGATATAAAGTGTTGTTGTCGTTTCTTGCCCTCCTTTTTCTAATTTTTTAAAGAGAGGATCTTCAATATTAAATTTTTCAAGCTTATCCCCAACGCGTTCCTCAGCAGGTCTCCGGTCCACCCGGCTAGTTGGTTAAGCGGTTGTTTTAGCTCTATATCCTCATAGGTATGTTTAAAATCGTTTCCGTGGTTAAACGGCATCGCACTTCTGAAGAAACCATCAACTTTTTCACTCTTTAAAGTTGTCCGCAATACTTTTTTTTATGGGTTTTACACCCGTGAACATTTATGAAAAACAGTTTGACCCTATGTGAAGAGAGCATGTTTTCTTTTTTGCTTTAATCTCTACCTTTGTCCTGCTTTAAACACTTAAATTTTTATCAGGCAGCCAGTCTCCGCTATGTTAAGTCTTGGAGCAAAAGTATGAAAAAACTTTTTAATTATAATGGATTGTGGTATATTTTTAAAATAGCTGAAGAAAATTGGTGAAAAGATGTTTAACAACTTTTATAGTGGTAAAAGAGTATTTTTAACAGGCCATACGGGGTTTAAAGGTTCCTGGCTAGCGCTGTGGCTCAACAAGCTTGGTGCTGAGGTGAAGGGGTATGCCTTGAAACCAAGAACAAAAAATGATCACTTTGTCGTGGCGGGCATAGAGAAAAAAATCAGTTCTGTATTGGGCGACATTCGGGACTATGAAAAGCTAAGGAAGGAAATAAATGATTTTAAACCCGAGATTGTTTTTCATCTCGCTGCACAGCCCTTGGTTCGCGAGGCATACCTGAGACCTCGAGAAACGTTTGAAGTAAATGTTGTCGGAACGGTTAACATTCTTGAGGTTTTGCGGGAATGTGATGCACTGCTTTCGTTTATTAATGTCACGTCTGACAAATGTTACGAAAATATGGAAAAAAATGAGGGGTATAAAGAAGATGATCCCATGGGGGGGTATGATCCCTATAGTTCGAGCAAAGGATGTTCGGAGTTGGTAACCGCATCGTACAGAAGGTCTTTTTATAATCGTGCCCCGGATGAACATCCTGTACTGGTTGCGTCCGCCCGGGCCGGGAATGTGATTGGTGGTGGTGATTGGTGTCAGGACAGGATTTTACCAGATACGATTAGTGCCTTGATGAACAATAGAACCGTTGAAGTTAGAAATCCTGATGCTGTCAGGCCCTGGCAGCATGTTCTGGAGCCACTCAGCGGCTATTTATGGCTGGCCTCTCGGGCACAGCAAAAGGACATTACAGCCTTTTCAGGCGGATGGAATTTTGGGCCTGAACCCGATTCTTTTTTAAAAGTTAGTGAGATTGTCAATATGGCAATAGCTTGTTGGGGGAGTGGTAATTGGAAGGATGTTTCTGATTCGAATTCACCGCATGAAGCCTCGCTGTTGATGCTGGATTGTGAAAAGGCAAAGAAAGACTTATCCTGGCGGCCGGTTATGGATGCGAAACAAAGTGTAGAGTTGACAGTGGCCTGGTATAAAGAATTTTATACGGCTGCCAAAGCAGGAGGGAACGTGGATTGCAGTTCCTTTAAGCAGCTTGATGAGTATCTTGGAAAAGCCCATTCTCGGAGTCTTGCCTGGGTCGGCTAGATTGTTGAAGCCACCGTTTTTTTTGCTGACGGCAGTGAGTCTTAAGGTTCCTCCGCTCCCTTTATTTTGCGAAGTTTCCTTTCCATAAAGATATTCTTTTTAATACATGTATGAGAATGTGGAAGAGAGTATATGCGTTGGTTATCCGTATTGACTATTTCAGGTATTATGGTGGTTGGGACGGTATTGCGCTGTTGGAACATCAGTCAGAGTTTCTGGTGGGATGAGCTCTGGAGCACTCTACCATATGCCACGGCACCTACGATAAGAACACTTTTCTGTGATCTGGGCTACTATTTTAACAATCACGTGATGTATTCACTGCTGTGCAGGTTTTCCATAAAGCTGCTTGGCGAAAGTGAATTCTCGGCACGCATGCCAGCCCTGGTTATGGGGCTGATAACCCTTTGGGCCCTCTTTCGGTTTTCAAAGCGTTATGTTGGTGTCTGGCCGGGCCTGGTTGCTGCATTCCTTCTTGCCATATCCGCTTTTCATATTGACCATTCGACAGAAGCCAGGGGGTATACCGGTATGGCCCTTTTTTCACTGCTGGCTACGCACACTTTTTTCCAGGCGCTAAGAACAAATAAATTAAGGGACTGGGGCTGTCATATCCTTTGCGTTGTGGTTGGGTTTTATTTTCACACCTTTATGATAGCGGTGTGCGTTTCTCATTTTTGTTGTGTGCTCTTGTTTTTTGCAGGAAAAATATTAAAAATTAATTCTATACGTATCGAATTTTCGGTTTTCCGAAACTATATGATCTCACAAGTTTTGGCTGCAATAACTACAATTTTATTGTATGTCCCGCTTCTGGATGATTTTTTAAGAAACATGCAAAAGGTCAGAATGGTCGTTGTGGACCGCATACCGTTTTTGCTGAAGCTTTTAAATATGGTTTTTCCAGGCAGCTTAACCGTTCATGGTGCAGTTGTCTATGGGGCTTTGCTTGCGGCAGGCATGCTGTTTGTTTTTAAAAAGGATAAACGTCTCTGTTTGTTTATTATTATAGCAATGGTTGTGCCTATTACCCTTTTCCTTTCCCTCAATCCCATGTTTATGTATGAAAGATATTTTATTTATGCCTTGCCGTTTGCTTTGCTGATCCTGGGTTGTGGTATCTGTCAAATTGCCGGGTTGGTAAAAAAGCGGCAGATACTTCAAATTTTATTTATTCTTTTAACT
>JAHEEI010000233.1 GCA_024640785.1 Pseudomonadota bacterium | reverse complement strand
CAGAAACGGATATTTCGTAACACTATCTTTCACCGTCTCTTTGAGGAGCCCTGCAATGGCAAAACTCTATCCGTCAGCAAGCTCTACCATGGTTGATGCTTTGCGGGTGTTCAGGCCGGGAATTATATTACCAGTACCCTCGCTATCCGTGGTCTGTATGCCATTATCATAGTCCAGCTCCGAAACCTCCGGGCTCACGTGTACGTTTATCCTGTCATTGCTGAGAACAATCGGCTTAAAGCTAAGACCGACGCCATAGGGTTTAAATTCTATGTCAGTAGAGCCGAGACCCGCATCACTGGGGAAGGGGAACTCGCCGCCCACCAGAAATGATGCATTCTGGCCGCTTAATGCTATCAGGGTCGGCTCAGCCAGCACTTTCACCAGCCCCTCCTGTTCCAGAGCATCGATAACGCCTGTCCAGGTTGACTTCCCTCTCTGAAGCCTTGCCGCGACATTTCCTATTCCAGTGATTTGCTGCGCATCCACTAAGCGGCTTAAAACACCTACCCCGAAATCCCCGCTCTGCCGGAAAAAGGAAAAACTCGCCTCCAGTTCCCGCAACAGTTTTTTTGAAATTTCCGCAATCCGAACCTCCAGCATCACCTGCTGGCTACAGTTTACCTCAAGCAGGTTTTGTATCCTGTCTTTTGTGTTACCTGTCTTCTTTGTCGATGATTTGTAGACAAACGATTCTGCAATTGTCAGCACGTGCGTCAGGGCTGTGGTTGACGAAACTCTACCGGACAGCGTAATCAATTCACCCGTGGAAGTTACATGAATGCCATCCTCCTGCGGGAGGACTTCCCTGATTTTTTGTTTCAGGGCCGAGATATCATAGGTCACATCCAGATCATACGATAACATCCCGCCTTTGACCCAAAGCGTCAGACGCGTGGTTCCGGGCTTTTTTGCGGTCAGATAGATCTCGCTAGTCGAGAGCGTAAGATATTCAACAACCTCGGAATCAGCCACCGATATGCGACGGATCGGATTTTTACTTTTTAATACCACCGATTTACCCAGATCTATATTTAAACTGTTTATTTCAGTTTTTTCTATCAAAATGATGTCGTCTGCGGAAAGCAGAGCTGCCGGGCAAGCCATAAGCAAAAACGTAAAAAGAATACACAACCTTGACAACAATAATGGTTTCATTCGCTTTTTCCCCCTTTATGTTTCTCTCAGTTAGAATGTCTTAGAACTTACCTTTGTCCCTCTAATTTCCTTGACGCTTTGCGGCGCCCTGTATGCGGCCTTTGTCTTCGTTGGCTTTTGATAAGGCTTTTCGAGTGACTCCAGAAGCTGGCTTACTGTTGCGCCTCTTGTCAAAATATTTTCGACATCTGTTTCATTGCGCAAAGCAAACTGAAGCTCTCCCTGGGTTGAAGCCAGGGAAAGCTTTTCACCCTCTTCAGGAGTTACCTCAAGCGTATAAACATCAATGGGAAGCGGATCACCCTTTTCATTTTGCTCGAGCAGGCTTCCGGTAGCCAGCACCAGTATATTTTCCAGAACAAGCTTGGTCATTGTTTTTTTGGTGGACTCTTTTTGAATCGTCACGAGGACATCAACACGGTCAGACGGCTTTATCAGGCCGGACAAACCGATCACCTTGTTTCCCTTTACAGCAATCGCACGCTTGCCCGGAGTCACGATTGCGCCGACCCCCCCCTTGGATCCTTCACCGCCTGCAAGGCGGGATTCCAGAATGGGCTCATTAATCTTTACCGGGCTTATCACAACACGGTTGACAAGCTTGGCTGAATCGGTAAACGAGCCGGGTGGAAGCGAATCTTTCAGGTAGGGCTTCATGATTATCTTTTCAGAAGTAATCCTTGTTCCCCATGGCAAACTCACAACAGCGACTGCAATATCCACTGTTGCAACCTTTTCTGCCACAACGGCCTGGGAAGATGACTGTTTCTTCGCTATGTTGTAAGCCAGGATACTGCCTGCCAGGGCAATGACTATTGCCACAAGTACGGTTAAGACCGGGTTCCACTTTTTCATGAGCATTTCCTTTGCATCAGAAGGTTAGAGTATAAAACCTGCGAATCCGCGCTGAGACGTATCAGTAACTTCTTTTCTCAGAGCGCTAATGAATGATTTACTGCCTGCCAGCCCATCACAAAAAATGTGCCCGCTGCAATGGCAGCTGGATATAGTTTCGGCTCATTCGGCCTGTTCTTAAATAAAATATCAGCCAACTTTTTGGTACACATAAAAAAAAATACGCCCTGAGATAAATTTTCTTTTTTTCTCAAAGCGGCAACGAATGATTTACTGCCTGCCAGCCCATCACAAAAAATGTGCCCGCTGCAATGGCAACGGCATAACATAGTTTCGGCTCATTCGGCCCGTTCTTTCGTTTAATCTCCGGCAGCTTTCCGGTACGCATAAAAAATTTTAGCTGGAAAAATAATCTCGAGATCGCTTCTTTGCAGGCACCGTATCGAAACACAATCAGAATGAGGGCATAGACACCGCCCGCAAGCATCGAAAAAATCGCTGCATTTAATACAGCATGGAATCCTGACAGAGCCCCGATTGCACCCATCAGCTTTGCATCGCCGGCTCCCATAACCCCCAATAAAAAGAAGATGAATAAAACAGCCAGTCCGGTCATCAGCCCTCCCAGGCTGAAAAGCAGCCCCGAACCTCCTCCGGTAAGCGTGTAATATGCCACACCTAAAAGCATCGAAGGAAAAGTCAGGATGTTAGGTATCTTGCGATACCTAACATCCCATACCATAGCTGCGGTCAAAAGACAGCCCAACATTATCTGTATCGGAAAATCCATTAATGTTTACTAACCGTTCCAAGCGGGTTGAGTGTTTCAGGTTTCCTTGCTTATCCTTCTGTTGCTGCAGTGAATTCGGTTTCAACCCTTGTAAAAAGAGCTGAAACATTTTGACCCACGGCAGTGACGGTAAGGATAATTGCCATCGCGATAAGTGAGGCAATCAAAGCGTATTCAATTGCTGTAACCCCGTCTTCTTCGGTTAGAAACCTTTTGATTAATTTCATAAAAATTTTCCGATTTCAGGGTATATCTTTCTTAGGCTCAGTCTTTATTATTCAACTACGCCATTCAGCTCTTGTTCAACCTCGGTAAAAACACCTTCAAGTCCCGTTCCCACGAGAGTTACGGCAGCGATAATAACCACTGCAATAAGCGCTGCGATCAGGCCGTATTCAATTGCTGTAACACCGTCTTCCTCTGTTAAAAATCTTTTGATAAGTTGTTTCATTTGTCTCTCCCTCTGTTTTGTTGGTTGGTTTTTTATGTGCTGTTTTTAAAATAGCACATCAGTATTAGTTAAAAAAAATTATAAAGCAATATAAATTTTTGTCAATAAAAAAAACAAATTATGTATAAAAAAGAAATATTTAAATTTCTATATAAATTATTTTTTATTTTATATATACGTTAATTCAAATTTAGCATTCCATT
>JAHEEI010000074.1 GCA_024640785.1 Pseudomonadota bacterium | reverse complement strand
GGAAATGACATTGGCAATGGAGATAATTATAAGAGCCCGCCACAGGCCTCCATGACCGACTACATACCCCAAGCGCATGAAAAAAATAATACCGATAATCGTCAGGAAGCTAGGAGTAAACACCCCTGCAAATGTTCCCAGGGTTCCAACTTGAGTATGATTTTCTTGTCTTAGCGTCTGAGACCGATTGTTCATTACATTCTTTACCCTTTGCTGTTTTTGGCGAGCATTACTAATTTCATCATATTTGACAAAATAGTCTTACCTTTTTAATGTCTTCAAGAATAGTTTATATTACCTGAAGGAATATGAAAACCGAAGAGAATTAAGAGTTTGACACGTAATGTTGACTTTGCTTTTTGTTACGGTTTCTCAGGGTGCTGTAAAAAGGCAAAGAACCTCATATTTTTACTATATTTTACAACCATTATTTTTTTAGTATTATTCAGAGAGCAAGCCTTTTTCACGCAAAGCAGGAATAATTTCAGACAGCTGAAGCAGCTCAAGAGTTTCCCTTTTTTGCAACCCGGAAATAACATCCCAGCCTCGGACAGTATAGTAATCGTCCATCATCTTTTTAAAATCATCACGTTCAACAACAGCTCCTTTTCGCGATACGATTTCTCCGGTTTTACCTGGAACAAGCAGTTCCGGATTAAAAAGTCCTACCGGAGGATCCTGCTTTTCAAGGGGCACCGTAAAATTAAACTCATCCAGAACATCATCAGTTCTACCCTTCCTGCCTTCACGCAGATAAATAGCCCTGCACAAATTGACACTTCTTTCACCGTCCTTAAGGAATTCTGCTGTATCCGTATCAACACCGGTTACAGCTGTAAAGAGACTTGCTTCAAGGGAGGGATCTCCAACACCTGTATCCGTATTCCCGGTAAAATCAATTGGGTAAAACCAGTCACAACAAACAAGATTTTCCATAGCATAACAGCGGTTCTGGTTTAGGACTGCTGCCTCACCTTTTTTCTCGGGACTATCCATTTCAGCAGCACGTTCATCTCCCCAGAAAACCCTAGCCAAATTTTTAAGTTTTTCAGTGGTTAAAAATCCCATCATCCCTTCCGTTCCCAGCCACACCATCCATTTAACCATGGGAAAGCTTACCCTGTGAAGTTGGGTAATGGGATATACAGGCTCGGTTGCATAGATTGGCGCATTTGCTAAAAACATCCGGGGATTGTAAAAGTCTGCATCAAAACCGGCTTTTGTAACCAGCCCATCAAGCAGATCCTCTACCCCCAGCTGAGAAGCTGAACGCCTGCTTCCTTCAGCAAGGATATCACCAACCCCTTTACGGCTGGCAATTAAATTTATAAGATTTTCGATCCATTCACGGGTTCCCATCTTTTCCGGATAAAGACCTGTTTTAGAAGGATCAATAATCCCTCGCTTGATTGCCTCAGGAAGCCAGAGAAGAAGAAAACGCAGCTCAATAGCGCACATACCGTACCTGTTTGCCAGCTCTGTTGCATAAAAGGTAACCTCGCCCATTTTCCCATACTTTTCTGTTTCATATGCATAGTAAAAAAGTGAGGCCATGCACATCTTGCGATGACCAGTCTGTCCATCATTGGTTTTATATGTTCCTCTCCTGCAAATTCCAGGACACCCGAAACAGGGTTGATTCCTTGATTTTGCGGTGTCTTCAAGCATCAGTTCACTCCAAAATCTGCTTGAACCTTCACCCTTCCATAATTTTGTGATATCCCGTCTGAGCCTTGTTATCTCTTCGGGATGAGCTTCTGCTATCTTCCGCTGTGGCGACCTGACCACAATTGCTTTCAGTTTTTTACTTCCCATCACCGCTCCAAACCCCTTGGTTGCCACGGCACCGCCTGAAGCCACAATATTGGCAAAACGAACCTGAACCTCACCGGCCCTTCCGATGGTTGCCACATGTGCATCAGGACCAAAACGTTTTTCAAGAAGTTCTATGGTTTGGGTTGTATCCTTTCCCCATAGCTCCCCAGCTTTTTCAAATGAACATTTAAGCCCAGGATTAACCACGAGCACAACAGGATCTTTTGAAACACCTGTTACAGCTAATCCGTCCAAACCAGCCCACTTCATAGCTGCTCCGAAAGAACCTCCCAAATTTCCGAACGCATACTGCTCTGGTGAGGCCATTGGCGATTTTCCCAAAACAACCCAGCGGGATGAGGACGGAGCTCGGGTTCCGCTCATAGGACCATTCATGAAGTAGAGCCAATTGTCAGAAGAGAAAGCTCCTGAAGAATCCGACATCTCATCCCAATAAAACCGACTTGCAAGACCACAACCGCCAATGAATCTGGAAGCAAAGTCAAGGGTTGAGGACACAGTGCTTGTACCGTTGGTAAGATTAATACGTAGAAGGGTTCCCGCCCATCCGTAATGTTCTGTTTTCATACTATTACCTGTTAACTTTAATTTATTAAATGAAGCTTATTTCCCATCAAACGGCTTCATATACTAGATCAATAATATCAAGTACTGGCATCTGGCTGTTTAGTGCCTTGCCAGAAGCTTCAAGATTCATCTCGCAGAACGGGCATGCAGAGACCAGTTCCTCTGCTCCTGTCTGCAAAGCACTTTCTATGGCTGCCTCACCGATTTTCACTGCAAGTGTTCCGGATTCAAAAATACGCATTCCGCCACCGGCACCGCAGCAGATGGTGTTATTCCGTGTTGCTGTCCGCTCCACAAGCTCTACCCCAGGAAGGGCTTTTAAAACTTCACGGGGAGCATCATAAACCCCCATGTGTCTGCCAAGATGACAGGGATCATGATAGGTTACTTTTTTGTTCTGTTTTTGAGAAAATTTCAGTTTGTCCTGCTTTATAAGTTGTGCCAGAAATTCAACGATGTGATAAACCCTGGGCTTTAATTTCTCTTCGCCATTGCTGTAATCATTCTTTAAAGCATTCGCACAGCCCGCACAAAGTGTTACAATGGTTTTACAACCAGTTTTATTAAACAGGTGAATGTTTTTGTTCATCATTTCTCGTGCCTGTTCGCCAGCACCGATTCTCTTCTGGACACTCCCGCAACAGGGTTCATCTTTACCTAAAACAGCGAGATTAACATCCGCTTTCTTTAATATTTCTGATGCCCTGATCACTCGTTCCGTCTGTATCGGGTTAGATGCCGCAGTACATCCAACAAATAAAAGAACCTCAGGCGGTTTCTTCAAAGCGTTCGGCAAAGATAACTTCTTTTCCAGCTTCCCTTTAACCGATCGAGGGAGCCCCCAGGGATTATCATACTGCTGTGTTTTAGTTAAAAGAACCTTGTACTCAGAATCCACCCATTCCGGATGATCCGTCAGCAAATCCTCCCGCATCGCTTCTACAATTTTTACTGGGTCCACAAGCGGTTCCCCGGTATTTTGATCAATGGCTCCGCATTTATCCATACAATTTCCGCAAAGAGTACAGGAATAGGCCACATCAGCAAGTTCTTTTGATGGTTCAATTTCCTCCTCAAGAAGCCCCTGTGCAATCACATTTTTACCCCTTGCATAAAAATGATCAAAACCCGGGGTTTTTTCCCGAACCGGGCATACATATGGAATCGCATCCGTTACTTTGTTTGCGCACTGTCCGCATTTCCTGCAGGAATAAACGTATAGCCCCACATTTTTAAGTGCTTTATTATTATCAGCCATAGTTAGCTCCTCTTATCCGCATCTAATTTATCAAACCAGAGTCCGGGGTTTAGTATTCCCTTAGGATCTACAGATTTTTTTATTGTCGTATACAGACTTTTAAACCCAGGGGACCAGCACGCTGCATTAATACGGCTCATCTCTCCCTGGTTATAAACATCCAGCAGTCCAAGTTCATGGGTATACTTTTGAAAACCCAGAATCATCTCTCTGACAAACTCCCTTAGTTCAGGCGTATCTGTATCTTTAAAAAAAGCATCCACCTCTCCGGAAATGGCACACTGGTCACTGGGTGTAAAAAACTCAAAACGTACCAGGCATTCAAATCCTTTTTTAGCAGCCTCCTTAAGACGCTTCTCCCTCCAGGCAATTAATTTTGGATAAATTTCACAAAAGTTTATTCGAGGCATATTAAATGGAAGCCATGCAGCCAGTCCCAGACCGTTAAAAAATCCAAGGCTAAACATTTCCATTTCACCTTCACTCTCTCCTCCCCCGGCCATGAGATCTGTTACTGCATCCATTTGAGGGTTATGCGAACCGCCCAATTCTTCTGCTATTTCGTTAAAAATTTCTTTTTTCGCATCCATTTCCCGCTCAGTATGGCCCTGCATAATACCCATAACTGTAAACTTCTCTTCTCCCGCTGATTCAGGAGCAAAGATTTCATTCGCTCCTGGTCCGAACACCAGCACCGGGTCAAATGGGTGGGGATTCACCCGCTCCCCGTGCCGTCTTAATAGCTCCATCACATTCTCAAGTTCCTTAAACTCAAGGATGCAGCCCCGGGTAACTTTAGGCAGTCCAAGCAGCCGGATAGTTACCTCGGTTTTTATGCCCAAAGAACCACCGTCACCAATAAACATGCCTGAAAAATCCGGCCCGCCGATGACTCTGCTGTAAGAATGTCTTTGTTTTACATTTGTACCCGGACCCCCGCCGGTTTTGACAATCGTTCCATCAGGAAGCACCACTGTTATGCTAATAGTTTCCCACCATATTCCGCCGCCACCGGCAGCACCTGACAGCCATCCGCCAAGGGACACCGTATGTACAGGAGCTGCGGGTACAAAAACATAATATCCCGCCTGATTGCAGGCTTGCTGCAGTTTCCCCATCATTATTCCCGCCTGGGCATTAACTGTCATTCCCTTTTCATTAATATCAAGAACCCTGTTCATCCGGGTCATATCCATAAGCAGGTTTGATCCCGGCGTCCCCTTCGGCTGACCGTAAATACTTGAACCGCCTCCCCGTACAACAACCGGGACAGCATGGATATTTGCATACTTCATAATTTTAGATACTTCTTCGGTTGAACCGGGCCGCACCACTACGGCAGCATCCGAACCGCCAAAAAGACTGGTGTCTTTTGAATAAGCAAAGGTCGCCAACTTCTCAGTGGTCACATATATTTCATCAACAATGCTAGTCAGTTCTTTTTTTAAATCTTGAGTATCCATACTAAATCCTTTGAAAATGTTCACTGCCCAAAAGTTTTTTTGTGTATCCCGATTTTTGACCAGTCAATTATCAAAGTATAATTAACTCGTCAGGTTCTTAAATATTTTCCGCAACACTTCTTTGCACACTTCAAGCTCTTTAGAGCTTATCCCGGCCTGAGCGTGTTTTATATTAGAAAGCCCCAGCGGAATAAGGTTCTGTTCCATAGACTTACCCTGGGAAGTTAGATAAACCTGCTTTTGACGCCGGTCTTTTTTATCATTCATTCGAACAACCAGATTTCTTTTTTCTAGGCCGTCAATAAGCCTTGTAACAGCGGCTCTGTCTTTACCGATAATATCTGAAATTTGATGAGGGGAGCGGCCATCTTCACCCCATAGCAGTATTAAGATCATCCATTGTTCCGATGTAACATTAAACCCGGCATGGGTAAAAATACTCTGGAGTCTGGTTGAAAGCGCCCTTGTGGTTTTATTGAGAAGAGTTACCAAGGCATCGTTAGGATCAAATTTTTTTATGTCCATCGTTGAATAGTAACACACATAATTGACTAGTCAACTATCTTTAGGCGCTAGTTTTAAAATAAACCTTTTAAAAAGTTATAAAAGTTGAGATTTTTTATAAATGTATTATTTTGGAAACAAAAAGATTTTATGTGAAAAACCAGGCAGGTTGAAGGAATTCAAAAATCCTTTAGAAAACATTAACTTTTCAGAACATTTTAAAATAAAAAGTAGCGATAATAATTTTAAATATTTCAATACTGGAAAAAGAATATATCCCTTTTATTTGTATGAAAAGGAGATTATTTTTTTGTGAGAAATGCTTTAAAATGGACGTTTAGTCATATATTTATTTTGACAGAATAAATGATATTTCATATAGATTATTTAAAAAGAATAATAAATTATAGAGAATTAACCTAGCAAAGTTACCTTAATTATTCTTTTTGGCCGCAACCTTTATCGTAAACACAGTCCCCTGTCCTTCCGTGCTCTTTACCTCAATGCTTGCATTGTTGGCTTCAGCAAGTCGGTGACATATTGAAAGGCCCAATCCTGTGCCTTTAACCTTTGTAGTAAACAGCGGTTCAAATATTTTCTCCAAATCGCATTTCGGAATTCCCACTCCTGTGTCGGAAATAGATACCACAACATTAGCCTTTGAAACTTTTGTCGACATGGTGAGTTTTCCACCTTTCTCCATGGACTGAACAGCATTTTCTATGAGATTAAGAAATATCTGTGTCATCTGTGTGGCATCAACAGCTGTCGGACACAGGCTGTCACATAAATCTTCAACAACATCGATCTCCGGGGGAATGACCGACTTTTTTAACGCCTCCCTTAAAAGGTGATTAAGGTTCAGAGAAATACGTACTGGGGATGTCACCCGGGTAAAATCAAGCAGGTTGTTGATAATTTTATTCGCAGTTTCAATCTCGTTGTTTATGATTTTTATACTTTCTTTAATTGTTTCATCCTCTAAGCTATCTTTTTTCAGATTAAAAAAATACATGGCATTTTTTATTACTCCCAAGGGGTTTCGCAGTTCATGACCGACACTGCTTGCCATCTCTCCAAGAGCTGAAAGTTTTTCCCTTCGCATGAGAGTTTCATGTGCTTTTTTCAATTCAACAGTTCTTTTCCTAATACGGTTTTCAAGGTTTTCATTAAGTTCTTTGAGTTCTTTCTCAACTTTTTTTCGATCACCAATCTCTCTTTCTAGCTGTTCATTTATTTTGAGCAATTTCTCTGTGCGGTCTTTAACCTGGGTCTCAAGATTTTTCTGGTAGTCTTTCAGCATTTCTTCTGCCCGTTTACGTCCGGCAAGCTCCGAGTTTAAGGCTGAATTTGATATCCTTATAACTGTATCTATCTGTCCGAGATACCTGTAAAAAAGCACAATCATCATTATTGAAATCCCGAACACAATTAAAACTTGTTGAAACAGACTCTTTTTTAAATATGCTTCCTGCTTCGAGATGTCGTTTAAAATAATGATTTTACCGACAAAACGGCAACCTGAATCAAACAAGGGTGTAATCGAGCAATAGCTCTGCCTTAGCTTGAAAGTCGAGGTTGCGCTCATGGCAGGATCTTTCTCAATAATCGGGAGCAGTTCCTGCGGTATCTCCTCGATGGTTTTATCTATCACTACGCTTTTTTCAAACTGGTTCCAGTCTCCTTTGCGGCTCATCATCCTGAGCCCTTCTTCCCATTTTTCACGGACAAGAAACTGTTTATCAATTAAAAAGATAAGATCAAGGTTAAGGGCTTTGTTAAACATCGGTGTCAAGTGATCAATTTCTTCCCCGAGCTCTATATAGCCGGACAACACACCGTTGATAATCCAGGGGTGAACACTGCGCAGGGTAAATGTCCCGAAAGGTCCCAGCTCGATTCCATGGGCAGGTGTAATATTATTGGCAGCTTTATTCATGGTCCACCTGTCTATAATGTCACCGAAACGGGAAGGGTTGTGTACGCGCAAAAAACACGACCTATCTTTACTAATAAAATATAAATGTGTTGTCAGGGAACGTTTTTTGAAATCAGCGAAAATAGGCATAGCAGCACTCAACAATGCCTTTCGGTCATTTTTTAGCCATGCACGCTGGATATCGGGATTGTTTTTCACAGCCAAAGACTGCTCGGCAAGAAAGCGGGCTTCAATGTCAATCTGCTGGGGAAACAGTTCATGAAAATCACGAATTTCCTGGTCCATTTCTCTGCGCAATTGTTCGCGGTTAAAAAGAAAAAGATTGAGGAGAGACACGGTCAACAGAATCGCCAATGAGAAGATCAAGGGTACTATGATACGCTTTTGTATTTTCTCGTAACTTTGATTCATTTCAGCAAGTATCTCTATTTTTTCTTAAAAGATATGGCTATTTTATACAAGCTATCATATCCCGAGCTCTAAGTAAACATCCAGCTTATTTCTTAAACTTTCTTTGAATTTTCCTCGTTTTGCGAGCTGTTACTGAGGTGAATTTCGAAGCAGGACAAACTCTTCCTAAACGTAGGAAATACAGGGTGTAAAGGTTCCTAAAAACTCAGACTAAAAAAGACCCGAACTGTCCCCTTAGTTGTAACAATATTACTGATAGAGCCACTGTTGATTTAGCCATTTTGGCTGTTGAATTTCCAGTGCTGTGGGACGACAATCTCTTGAATCATGCGGTCTCAGCGCATCCTCCAGGACTCAATTAATGATTGTGCTTCATATAATATATCTAACCCCTTCACTTGGCTATTTCCGGATCTTACCCAATTTCCTTTGAACCGATACAATAAACATTCTCTGAACTTAAACAGAGTTTGAAAATAATTTATCTTTTCTTCGACCCTGCAACAAGTAAGAGATAACTTGACGTCAAAAGGTTATTTAAACAGCTTTCAGGAGGGCAAAGATAAAAAATTTCCATTTTCATGACCTCAGGCATACTTTTGCATCACATCTGGTAATGGATGGTGTTGATATCATGACTGTAAAAGAGCTGTTAGGGCATAAGATTTTGAACATGACAATGAGGTATGCTCATCTAGCACCTGAACATAAGGTAAAAGCGATGGAAATACACGTTTTCAAGCTCAACAATCAAACCAACTGCACAGTTGGGGGGGAACCCAGAAAAAAATTACTTAACGATGATGCTAAGTGCTTGAAATTACTTGATGGGCCAACGGAGACTTGAACCCCAAACCTACTGATTAAGCGTGAAGAGAAAGAGTAGTGCTGGTTTTACCTGTTGTTGTTTAGTGTTTGTTCTTGCTTCTAAAATTGGGAAAACAGTGGTTAGCGTCTTGCCTGGTGTTCCCTCTAGTTAGCTCTTTTCTACTCCACAATTTACTTCACAGTTGAAAATTAAGGTTATGGCACGAACTATTGACTTTAGGTTTTATTAAGGTTGCTCGTGGTTATGTGAAACGTTTTGGGTAGGTTGCACATGGAGTAGAGTGAGCAAAAGCGAACGCCGCGGAATGCGTCAACTTGACCCTGTTTGTTGTTAGGCATTATTTTTAACATCATTGATGTGGCGCTCCAAGAAGGCGCTTAAAGGGCTTTCTACCTCCAGCCTTTGTTGTTTCCCTCTTAAATTTATACATATCATTAAAAAAAATTGGCTCCCATAAAGGTCGACTAGTACTTGTTTTTATTACTCTAACGTACTTAAGCCACGCAATTTGAATCGGCTTTACGTCTACAATACTATCCCATTCGATTGAATGGGACTTGCCCCAAAAATCATAACTCCTCATATTTTCGTCTGTAATGGTTATCTTAAAGGAACGAATTAACACATAGTTAAATAGAAGGGCGCATAAAGATGCCACAAGGAAAGACTCTATATTTATATCCAAGCCATCATCAATAAAAACTAAAATTGTAAATACCAAACACACATGAAGGAATGTAATTATAAATTTAGGCCGAAATATCATTATTTCTTCCAAGCCAATCTCTGATGCCTAAATTATATATTATGTAGACTCTACGTTTTGTTTGGATATTGGTTTTTTAACCCACTTTACAATCAACAAAACACCATTGTCAATCGGCTGAACGAACCGGCAACATTCTGTAGCTACGAGCCTTATTGTAGGTGGCCCAGTAGCCATTGGGGTGCATGAGCCACACGAGGTCAGTACTTCTAGCGTACGTAGTACTCGACCAGATGTAGCTTGTCATATTTGTGAAAGGATGATTGCTGGGCAGGGCTGGATTAGAATTGCTTAAATCCAACAGGCTTTCCAGTTCAGATCTGTTAGGCAGGCGCCAGTCCGAGCAGGAAGAGTCACATCCATCACCACCTAAAGTTAAATTATTAGCGTAGTCAATGGCGTCGAACCAGTTCATTTCTCCAGCAAGATTAGCATTTTTCCCCCAAATCAAACCTGTTAGATTATCTGTTACTGTTCCGTCACCATTATCCGTAAAACGTGGGTTTGGACTGGCCACTCCTTTCTGAAGGTCCCCATCATCGCCGGTCAGGTATGATGTGGTCTGCCCGGTCTTTGCTACTGGTACTGATGCCGCCCATCCAATTGATGCTGACAATAAAAATAATCCCGTTAATACTGCCAGAGATGTTAATAATCTTTTTTTCATACCCCTCTCCTCCCAAAAGTATCTATTTGTTTAACAATAAAAAACACCTTCTAATATTCCTATCTGTAAAGGCAGCGCCGAAACCCTGCCTTTACATTTTAAATCCGAAAAATTATTTTATCAATTTTCATCGCGAACCGGCAACACGAAGTAGGTTCGAGTCTTACCGTAGGAACACCAGTAGCCATTTGGGTGAACGATCCATCCGAGACCAGTACTTCCAGCGTACGTAGTACTCGACCAGATGTAGTTTGTCATATTTATGAAAGGATGATTGCTGGGCAGGGCTGGATCAGAATTGCTAAAATCAAACAGGCTTTCCACTTCAGCTCTGTTCGGCAGACGCCAGTCATCATTACAGCCCTGTGCACAGGCAGGCTGCCCGCAGCCACCGCACTCTAGTTCAGGATCACATCCCTCACCTCCTAAAATTAAATTATTAGCGTAGTCAATGGCGTCGAACCAGTTCATTTCTCCAGCAAGATTAGCACTTTTCCCCCAAATCAAACCTGTTAGATTATCTGTTACTGTTCCGTCACCATTATCCGTAAAACGTGGGTTTGGACTGGCCACCCCTCTCTGAAGGTCCCCATCATCGCCGGTCAGGTATGATGTGGTCTGCCCGGTCTTTGCTACCGGTGCTGGTTGCGCCCATACAATTGCTGCTGGCAATAAAAATAATCCCGTTAATATTACCAGTGCTGTCAGTAATTTTTTTTTCATTATTCGCCCTTATCTAATATATAGTTAATACAATTTTTTTATTGCTTTATCTAAATGCTGTAAAATTAGCGTGCTGATTATAAACATCAAAAATAAAATCTATTCCTAGATATTTACATACTATTTTAGCAGACTTTTTACTTATGTCTATGGGTGTCTTATCTCATTTTATATAGGTGTATACCCCTAGATTAAATGAGTAAATTCCCCTATGTACAAATTATATCTATTAGTCTATTATGGAAATACAAAATATTGGGTTAAAATATTTAGTAAAGGACTTATTTAATTTACATATAAATTTATAGCCCTGGGTTTCTATTTTTGATTCTATTTAAATAAACATTATGCTAATTCTGGGTTCTTTTATTCATGTTTAATAAACAAAAAACAAAAATTAGAAGGAAATTGGAAAGAAAGTCTATTTTATGGAAGTGGTCGAGAACCCCTCTTTTTTTTCTTAGAAAGCCTTTTCATTTATTGAAAGAAAAAAGAATTCTGGCTTGGGACACAAATTTTTTAGCACTGGAACTTGAAATTAATAGTTATTGTAATCTTCATTGTTTCAATTGTGATAGATCAACAAGACAAGCTCGAACAGATGAGGAGATGTCTCTTGAAAGTATACAGAAATTTGTTGATGAATCTATTGCTCTTAACTGGAAATGGAAATTTATTAAAATCCTTGGTGGTGAGCCTACCTTACATCCGCAATTTTTTGAAATATTAAAAATTTTAAAAACATATAAAAATTTTAATCCTGATTGTCTAGTCTCTCTTGCCACTAATGGTTTTGGGAGAAAGGTTAATGATGTTTTAAATATGCTTCCCAGCTGGGTTCTGCTTTTAAATACCACTAAAACATCCCCTGAGACTAATTGTTTTTCTAGCTATAATATTGCTCCTATTGATACAGAAGAGTTTAAAAATAAAGATTTTAGTAAAGGTTGTGCTATTACTGAGGTAAGTGGACTCGGGTTAACACGCTATGGTTATTATGTTTGTGGTGCTGGAGCAAGTCTGGACAGGGTTTTTGGTTTTGATATGGGTATTAAGAAATTAATTGATGTTAAACCTGCTCCATTAAAAGAACAGCAGAAAATCTTATGTTCTTTTTGTGGGCACTTTAAATATTTTAGTTATGATGATCCCAAAAAAATAAGCAAGTGGATTTATGATGAACAACTATCTATTTCTTGGAAAAATGCATATGCAAAATACAGGGAATCAAAACCAACGCTTACTCTTTATTAATTTATGTTTTTCAAAATTAACCTTGCCGACAAGGCACCTAGAAAAAATAAGACGATTACCCTATATACATTAATCTGCATAAAAGGCAGGGTCCTAAATTTGGCTCTGCCTTTTTTTATTTCACATAACCTCAAGCAAACTTAACAAATCACAAAGCCACAGTTACGTGCCAAACCCTTAATTCTCACCATTATTCACATAACTATTCGTAACATTTGATTGCAAAACAAAAGGTATGGCAATCAGCTTAAATATTGCCAAAGTCAAAACAGCACTCGAAAAAAATGAGTGGAGACAGGGCGGGGACAGAATAGGTGTAAACAAAAAAGCACCTACAACAAAAATATGTAAGTGCTTGAATTTACTTGATGGGCCACCGGGGACT
>JAHEEI010000003.1 GCA_024640785.1 Pseudomonadota bacterium | reverse complement strand
TCCAAGTTTATTAACAAGCATTTCAAACCTTGCTCAGGACTGTGGACTTGAAATACTGCTTTTCCAACCACAAAACGAGGTAAGCAGAGGATTCTATGCTGACATACCGGTTGAAATGCAGGTACTAGGAGATTACCACAATATTGGTCATTTTTTCGATAAGGTATCAAAACTAAAAAGAATTGTAAATATTGCCGACTTAAAAATAAGTACGGAAAAGAAAAAAAGAGCGGGTACTGAAAAACCAAAACTAAACTCAAAGTTTAATGCAATAACTTTCAAATTTATTGAGAAAGACTCAACAATTGATAAAAGGAAACCGAAGAAAAGGAAGAAAAATTAAGATGTTGAATAAATTTCCAAATCTTCATATCACAGCATTAATAATACTTTTCACAATTCATAGTATTATTATAACAGGTTGCGGTTCTAATGGCAAAAAACCTGAAAATAAGATTGATGTATCTGAAGAGGTCAAAACAAAGAATAAGAAACCTACAGCAACAATCCAAAAAGAAATCAAAAAGACACTTGATAATGATACTATAAATGATTACTCATATGATGCAACAGGAAAACCAGATCCTTTTGTTCCTTTAATTACTGAAATACAGCCGGAAAGAAAAACAACCAAGAAAGAAACCATAGATGGACCTTTAACCCCTTTACAAAAATATACACTAGAAGAATTACAGCTCGTTGCAATAATTCAATCAGGCGACAAATTATCCGCCCTTTTTGAGGATATGGAAAAATTTGGTTATATTGTTATTGAAAACACATTAATCGGAAACAATGGAGGGATTGTTAAAAAAATTACTCCGGATAACGTTATAATTGAAGAAGATGTTTACAATTCATCTGGCAAATTAGAAAAAAATATCAGATCTATTAAAATTCAATCTCAAGAATAGAGGGAAATATGAACTCTCAAAAACCATATAAATATCTATTTATATTTATTTCAATTATCCTAATTTTATTAGGCTGTACTGTTAAGAAGGATATAAAAACAACTCAATCTTCCAGTGAAATAATACCCACGGATAAAGAAACATTAGTTCAGGATGAACCTGTGAAGCAATTAAGGGACATTAAGCTCACTCAATCCGGCAATCAATATACCGTTACCCTAATTACCAACAACACTCTTACCTATACCATTTTTAAACTAAGCAAACCAGACAGGATACTGATAGACCTACAGAATTTGATCGCTGCGCCCAACCTAACTGGGGAATTATTAAAAAATGAATTAATCACAAACATTACTTGGTCTGACAAACAATATAATAATGAAAAATTTTTAAGACTTGAAATAGCCCTTTCCTCAGATGTAACATATAACGCATCAAACAAAGAAAATTTATTAAATATCGTCATATCACCCAAGGAAAGCGTACTTACGGAGAAATCTGATGCTGAAGAAATCAATAAATCTAAGCCAAATACAGAAAAGAAAAAAACAATACAACTTAAAAGCATCAGCATATCAAAAAATGACCATGACAGCATTGCCATAGAAACAAGCGCTAAGATTATAAATTATTCTACATACACGCTTAATAATCCAAACCGAATCATAATTAATCTGAATGAAACCAGAAACGCTTTAAAAAACAATGTAATATCTAATAAAGGTAAAATAGTAAATAAGATAAATGTTGGCGAATCACCAAACAACCTAAGTGTTACTGTTGAACTAAAAGGTAACACCTTCCCTCTTTATCAGGTCTCTCAGCAACAACAAACATTAAACATCACCTTTGATAATAAAGATACCACTTCAGCCTCAGCAAATACAGAAGAGAACTTTAACGATAATAATGAAAACACAGAAACAAGAAATTATACCGGCGAAAAAATATCACTGGATTTCAAAGATGCTGACATAAAAAACATTTTACGGTTGATTGCCGACATAAGCGGAAAAAATATCATTATCAGTGACAAAGCTAAAGGCAAAATAACATTAAAACTTGAAGATATTCCCTGGGATGAGGCCCTAGATATCATCCTTGAAACAAACCAGCTGGGTAAAATCGTTACCAACACTGTAACAAGAATTGAAACAGTCGACCAAATCAAAAAAATTAATGATGAAAAACTGCTGGCCAAAAAATCAGAAGAAAATATCGCGGAACTTGTCATCAAATCCTATAACATAAGCTATGCAAAAGCCGGTGACCTGGCAAGTTTTATAAAAAAAATGGGGATTCTTTCCGAAAGAGGAAATGTTAACTCCTTTGCTCTAACCAATAAATTAACCGTACAGGATATCGAAGAGAATATGCCCAAGATTGAACAAATAATAAATGAACAGGATATCCCTACACGTCAGGTTTTAATCGAAGCTAAAATTGTCCAGTCAAACCCGACTTACGTTAAGGAATTAGGTGTGCTGTGGAATGCTGACTATAATACCACCGTAAATGGAGACATTATAGGTGGAGGAGCTTCTGTCGGTCTTCCGGCAGTTTCAAATGGATTAGTTAATTTTGGCTATTTATCAGATAATTTTAATCTTGATGTAGAACTGTCAGCACTTGAAAACGAGGGAGAGTTAAAAATACTTTCAAGCCCTAAAGTTCTTGGGCTGGATAACAAGGAAGCAAGAATTAAGCAGGGTGTAGCACTTCCCTACCTTGAATTGAGTGAGGAAGGAGTTACCTCCACTGAATTTAAAGATATGGTGCTAGAATTAAAGGTAACCCCTAAAATCACACCTGCAAATACAATATCAATACATGTCTTTGTAACCAAGAACCAGCCGTCTTCGCAAACAGGTGTAGGCGGTGAACCGGGCATTGATGTTAGAGAAGTTGAAACCGATCTGCTGATTGAAAGTGCTAAAACAATTGTCATTGGCGGAATATATGAAACCACTGACCAAAAGATAACTCAAAAAGTACCCTTTTTTGGCGATATCCCCTTAATAAAAAAGTTTTTTACATTTGAAAAAACAGATAATTCACTTGTGGAATTGTTGGTGTTTCTCACCGTAACGATAGTAGACCAACCTTCAAAGTTTGAAGGTTAAAATAAATATTTGTAATTAAACAGGAGGCCAAATAAAGATGAAAAAATTTCCTTTAATTATACTAATAATGACCATTGCATGTATTACATCCTGCAAGACAGGTGCTGATCTTAAATGCAATATTGAACCGACACCAACCCCCAATGTAAAATTCTACCCTGCTGAAAACACGGTCCAAATAAAAGGGATAAGAAGAGCAGCCATACTGCCCTTTGCAGACTATTCCGCTCAGCAGGAACCCATAGCCTACCGTGAGTGGGGTGGAAATATCAAAATTATGGAGGAAATTATAGACCAGCTGACATCTCATGGAATCAGTGTGGTTATACAGGAAGATATTAACTCACTCCTGGTAGATAACGATATTATTAAACCAATAGATGATAAATATCTGATAAATGGAACCTTATCGGAAAGCGTTATTACTGGAATCGATAGTCCTGAATACGAGCTGGAAAATTTTCCGCACAGCGATGCAATGCAGGAAGAGTTACGAAAGATAATAGCTAAAGATAAGGATGCGAATGATAACCCGGACTCCCCTGTATTACAGGGTGCAACAGTGGGTCTTACCAAAGATAAAATAATAGAAATCGGAGATCTACTCGATGCAGACATCCTCTTCCGAGGGAGGATAATTGAATATGGTTATAAGGATGTTGAAACAAAAAATCTTTCATACCGCGGCTTTTTCTCTATTATTGGTCAATGTTTTGTAGATTTATTCAGTTCTTCAAAAGACTATGACCAGAATGATTCTAAAAATGCGAAGAGATCTGCTGTAGTGCAGATCAGAATCTATGCCCAGGACACCGCAACCGGTGACATGGTATGGACGAACCGTACTGAAATTGAATACTTGCCAAAAAGCAGGAAGGCTTATCATTCAAAACATCCAAAGGTCATGTTTGATGAAGCAGTTAAAAAAGGTATAGACGAACTCATGGGAAGCTTTTTCAGCAACACATCTTCACCGGCAGCAGCTTTATAGTTTAAAGTATAACCAAACATATAAATAAATCGCTAGCTGTGTATTCACATCTAGCGATTTATTTTTCTATAGCCCTTAAAAGCACTGAGTATGATATAATCAATAATATTCTAAGTTAAAAATACAATAGAAATCTTTAAATACTGTGCTCTGAAATGATTAAAATCAAAAAAAATAGGCCTTAAGAAAAACATAAATTTATGCAAACAGTAATAGTTGATCTAAAAGACAGAACCTATAATATCCACATAGAAACCGGTCTGCTGAATAAAACCGGAGAGCTGATTTCCGCCCTACCTGTATGCAAAAACATCGCAATAATAACAAACGCAGCTATCGCTCCGCTTTATCTGGATCAGATAAAAACAAGCCTTATAAAAGCAGAGTTTAATGTCCATAAAATTATATTGCCAGATGGAGAAGAACACAAAAATCTGAAAACAATATCCAATATCTATAATGAACTTATCAGGATGGATTTTGATCGCAACTCATCTATTATTGCCCTTGGTGGTGGAGTTGTCGGGGATATGGCTGGTTTTGCTGCAGCAACTATTTTTAGAGGTATTCCCTACATTCAGATTCCCACAACCCTCCTTTCACAGGTTGACAGCAGTGTCGGCGGTAAAACCGGTGTAAATTTACCTGGAGGAAAAAACCTTGTTGGGTCTTTTTATCAGCCACAAATTGTAATCATAGACCCTGAAGTTTTAAAGACGCTTCGAATTGCAGAGCTTAGAGCCGGGATTGCTGAGGTCATTAAGTACGGTGTAATTCTTGACAAAGAATTCTTTAAATATCTTGAATTAAATATTGATAAAGCTGTTAAACTTGATGATGAAATTATTGCCTATATCATTAAAACATGCTGCAGCATTAAAGCAGATATCACCACACAGGATGAAAAAGAAAAAGGTATCCGATCTTTCCTTAATTTCGGACATACCCTTGGCCATGCGGTTGAAACACTGACCAACTACAATAAATTCATCCATGGTGAGGCTGTTGCAATAGGCATGGCAGCAATTTCAAAGTTATCTAAATTTTGGAAATTTACTGATATGGATAATTCTAATCGATTAATAGCACTGCTGCAAAAATCTGGTCTGCCGACAGAACTACCGGCCTTTTCATTAAAGAACTATCTTGATACTATGCTGAAAGATAAAAAAAGATCGGGATCCGGTATCAATATGGTGTTAATGAAACAAATCGGTGAAGTCTTTTTAAAGGTAAAGTCACCCCATGAGCTGAGTTTAGCAATGCAGACTGCGCTAAATCTCAAATAAATACTCTCACCTCACTCTTCACACTTTCTGCTAGCAAACTGAAGACATACAGGAACACCATTTAGCTCGAATTCCTCCCGGATTGAACGTTCCAGATATTTTAAATAATGCTCAGGAAAAGAGCCCGGATTATTAGTGAAGATCTTGAATATTGGCGGTGATGACTTTACCTGTGTACCATAATAGAGTCTTGTCTTGTTTCTCCTATTTTTCGGTGATGGGCTTCTGGCATAAATCTCCATTAATTTCTTATTGAAGACCGAGGTCGGTACCCTCTTTTTATAGGTCTCACCAATTTCGAGAATAAGATCAAGGATTTTTCTAACTCTCTGCCCGGTTAATGCTGACACCGGAATTACAGGAGCAAAATCCATAAAAGACAGATCATCTCTGACCTTCTTTACAAAATTCTCATAAGATTTATTTTCCTTTTCAATCAGATCCCATTTATTTACTGCAATTATACAAGCTTTTTTTCTATCAAAAATTTGAGATGCGAGTTTCATATCCTGAGATGTCACTCCATCTTCAGCGTTCAGGAGCAATACGGTAAGATCTGAGGCATTTATTGACCTCAAGGCTGTTATAACACTATATTTTTCCAGTTTAAAGCTTATACGGCTTTTTCTGCGAATACCAGCTGTATCAATTATACGGATTGACCTATTATTATATTTAAAAAGTGTATCCACAGAGTCTCTGGTAGTTCCTGCTATATCACTGACTATGAACCTGTCCTTTCCAACAATCTTATTTATTATTGATGATTTGCCGACATTAGGCCTCCCCACAATTGCCACTACTGTCTCATTTAGACCTTTATCAGCTTCTTTGTCCTCCTGAAAGTCTTCTGTTACCTCATCAAAAAGATCATTTATTCCAATATTATTCTTGGCTGAAACTGCAAATATTCTATCGACACCAAGGCTGTAAAATTCAAAAACATTACCCCTTTCCTTTTCCTTCTCTAGCTTATTTACAGCATAATAAACTTTTCTATTTGACCTTTGAATAATCCTGTGGACCTCTTCATCAGAATGATGCAGACCTGTTTGACCATCCATTAGAAAAACTATAACATCTGCCTCTTCAGCGGCTATCTGAGCATGTTCTTTGACAATAGCAGAAAGTTTATCATCATCAAATGGGTCAAAACCTCCTGTATCAACCAGAATAAAAGGTTTATTATCATATGTTACCTCAAGATAATTCCTGTCTCTGGTAACTCCGGGAAGATCATCCACTATAGCTATATTTTTTTTTGCCAGCTGATTAAAAAGGGTCGATTTACCAACATTTGGCCTGCCTATTATCGCAACTACCGGTATCATTTAAAATTCCTTTAACAACCTGTTAAGTGTTTTCATGGCAGCTTCTTGCTCTGCAGATTTCTTGTTTTTACCAATTCCTTTTTCATACTTAATGTTATTAATAATCACAACTGACTCAAACTGTTTAATATGATCAGGCCCTTCTTCACTTTCAATATTATATTCTGGAAGAGTATTCATATTTTTTTGACAATACTCCTGCAGTCGGCTTTTATAATCATTTATATAGCAGCCATCTTGTTCAGCATTATTAAAAGTCTCCTTAAAATGAGCACTGATCATATTGTAGGCACTATCATAACCTCCATCAAAATAAACTGCTGCAATTATTGACTCGTAAACATTTGCCAGAATAGAATCTTTTCCGCGACCGTTATTTTGCTGCTCTCCTTTGCCAAGTATAATAAATCTGTTTATTCCAAGTTTTTTTAAAAGACCTGCAAGAGACTCTTTATTTACAACAGAAGCCCTCATTTTTGAGAGCTCTCCCTCAGAAAAATCTTCATATCTTTCAATAATAATATGGCTTATTACTGCCCCTAGTACAGCATCACCCATGAATTCTAAACGTTCATTACCATAAATATTTTTCAATTCCATTTCATTAGCATATGATTTATGAGTCAAAGCAAGTTCCAGCAGGGCTGGATTTTTAAATTCATAATCAAGAATTCTATTAATGATCTTATTAATTTCTCTGTCTATCATCTTACAATTACCTTTTGACATTACAATTTTTAGTATACAATTATACTATAACTTTTAATAATCTGCTAACCTCATTATTTATTTCAGAAATAAATTAATTTAATTATATTATTGAAAAATTCATTGACAATAATATATTAGGAGCTTAAAAACATTTATATCAATCAATTATAAAGGAGTTTTAAATATGGACATCTCAGAACTACTCATATTTGCCCAGGAACAAGGAGCTTCTGACGTTCACGTTAGTGCTGAAGAACCGCCAATGATTCGTTTAAATGGAGAATTACGAAAACTTGAAATGGACGTATTATCAAAAGAAGAAATACACAAAATGATCTATGATCTCTTGAATGACCGACAGAGAAAAACTCTTGAAGAAACTAAGGAACTTGATTTTTCAATGGCTATGGGTAAATACGGACGTTTCAGAGTTAATTGCTTTTATCAGCAGCGCGGTGAGGCCGCTGTTTTCAGGACAATTCCTACAGAAATTCTCTCTTTTGAACAACTGGGACTCCCAAATACCTGCCGGAAAGTATGCGATTATAAAAACGGACTTGTACTGGTTACCGGACCAACTGGTAGCGGCAAGTCAACCACACTTGCGGCCATGATTGACCACATAAACAAAAGCAGAAAAGAACATATTATTACAATTGAGGATCCTGTTGAATTTGTTCACCGATCTAAAAACTGTCTTGTAAATCAACGGGAACTTGGGGCAGACACCCACAGCTTTGCCAATGCTCTTAGAGGCTCACTCCGAGAAGATCCTGACATTATTTTAGTGGGTGAAATGAGAGACCTTGAGACTATCCAACTGGCAATTACAGCCGCTGAAACAGGTCATCTAGTCTTTGCAACCCTTCATACCAATAGTGCTCCCAAAACTATCGACCGAATAATTGACGTTTTTCCATCCGGACAGCAGGCACAGGTCAGGACCCAGTTCTCAGAGACAATCCAGGCCGTAATCTCTCAGACACTTCTAAAAACCAGAGATGGAAAAGGAAGGGTCGCGGCACTTGAAATCATGATTGGTACCCCAGCTATTAGAAACCTTATACGTGAAGGAAAAGTTGCCCAAATACCATCATCAATCCAAACTGGCTTTAAATTCGGCATGCAGACAATGGACGCAGCAATTAAAAACCTGGTTGCCAAAGGAATTGTCGATCCTGAAATCGCCGAACGCTATTTAAAAGAAGTAAGCTCTTAAAATAATTCAAAGGAGATTACAATGACCGTTAAAGAATTGCTTGGGCTCATGGTACAGTCAAACGCATCGGACCTATATCTAACTGTTGACAGTCCCCCAATGTTTAAAACAGAGGGTATAGTTAAACCATATGGCAATGCAAGTCTTAATGCACATCAAACAGAAGAGATTGCAAATTCACTTATGAATGCACGCCAAAAAGCAATATTTGCTGAAACCTTCGAGATGAACCTTGCTTTATACTATCCGGACATAGGACGTTTTCGCGTAAATATCTACAGGCAAAAAAACTGTGTGGGGCTTGTCTTCAGGATGATTAAAATGGAGATAGAAACAATAGACGACCTTGGGCTTCCTGCAATTTTGAAAGATGTCAGCTTAACAAAACGCGGTCTAGTTTTGCTGGTAGGTGGAACCGGAACAGGCAAATCAACTACCATGGCTGCAATGGTTGATTATAGGAATAACTCAACAACCGGACATATTGTTACGGTAGAAGACCCAGTTGAATTTGTACACCGGCACAAAAAATGTATTATATCACAGCGAGAAATTGGAATGGATACGCATAGTTATGCCAGTGCTCTAAAAAACACAATGCGTCAGGCACCTGACGTAATACAAATAGGTGAAGTTCGCGACGCGGAAACAATGGAAGCAGCTATAGCTTTTGCGGAAACTGGTCATTTATGTATTTCAACTCTTCATGCAAATAACGCGAATCAAGCCATCGAAAGAATAATGAATTTTTTTCCTCATGAGAAACATAACCAAATATATTTCCAGCTCAGCCTTAATATGAGAGCATTCATCTCACAAAGACTTATCCCAACCGTTGATAATAAACGTGTCGCAGCAATTGAAATACTTCTTGATACACCCCGGGTTAAGGATCTTATTATGAAAAGGAGAATTGATGTATTAAAAGAAGCAATGGCTGCCGGAATCGAGGAAGGCATGCAGACTTTTGACCAAGGAATCTATAACTTATATAAAGAAAACATAATCACCTACGAAAATGCAATGGCCTATTCAGACAGTCCAAACGATCTGAGGCTAAAAATTAAGATTGCTGAAGTAGGAAAAGCCTCGGATAAAAATGCTCTTGAGACTAAAGATAAAGATGAAAATCCCTTTAGGCTGAAATCAGATGAAACACAAGAATACTAATCATTTATATATCATAGAAAAACACCCTTTTTAGGGTATTTTTTTTACTGTTGATGATTTTTATAACTGCAATGGATACATAAGGACAGGAAATGCTGAACAAATCAGTTTACATAAACGAAATAAAAGAAAACACTAAAATAGATACTATATTTCTGGTACAAAATAAGAATATTGCGACAACCAAGAACGGAAAGCCATATATCTCACTTAACCTTTCAGACAAAACAGGAGTTGTTAAATCAAGGGTTTGGGACAATGCTGAAAAACTGTCTAAACAGTTTGATACTGGAGATATCGTTGCTGTAAAAGCACATTCAGTTATCTATCAGGGGGAGATCCAGCTTAATATAAATAATATTCTAAAAATTGCAGATGACGATACGGATCTCACCTTTTTCCTCCCTTCCTCTGAGAATAATCCTGAGCAATCAATTAAAGATCTTTTTAAAATTATTGACAGCATTAAGACATCTCATTTAAAAAAACTTCTACAGATAATTTTTAATGATGAATACATTTTATCATCCTTTAAAAAGGCGCCTGCAGCAAAAACAATACACCACGATTATCTGGGCGGGTTGCTTGATCATACCCTTAATGTAACCCGTCTTGCGATAGATGTCTCAAAACATTATCATGATATCGATCAGGATCTTTTAATTACCGGCGCCATAATACATGATATTGGTAAAATAAACGAACTCTCATATGAAAGAAATTTTGACTATACAGATGTCGGACGTCTGATAGGTCATATATCAATCGGTGTTGAAATATTAAATGATAAGATTGCACAATGTCCAGATTTTCCAACAGACCTTGCTATGATACTTAAACATTTAATCCTAAGCCATCATGGTAAATTTGAATTCGGCTCACCCAAAAAGCCCAAAACACTTGAAGCAATGATGCTTCATTATCTTGATGATATTGATTCGAAGATCTGTGCAGTTACAGATTATATTGAAAAAGAATCTAACCCTGACACTAAATGGACGGCTTACAACAGACTGATGGAAAGATTTGTCTACACAGATATTTATCATAAAAATAAATCATCGGCAGATTAACAGACTACAGGTTAATCATCATTGCTTCTTCTTCACAGTCCGGAAACTTTACACAATTCATACAGTCAGCCCATACTTTATGAGGAAGAACCTTCTTATCCACAATTTCAAAACCAATCTTCCTGAAGAAATCAGGAACATATGTAAGAACAAAAAGTTTATTTATACCGAAATCTCCTGCCTCTCTGATACAGGCATTCACCAACTCAAAGCCCCTGTCTTGACCTTTATACTCATCCTTAACTGCAAGAGAACGTATCTCGCCAAGATCATCCCAGCAAACATGTAAACCGCAGATGCCCTCTAATATATTATTCTCATCATCTACAGACACATAAAAATCCCTTATCTGATCATATAAATCACTTAATGATCTACCTAACAGCACTCCTCTTTCAGCGTAATTAAGCAGCAGTGAATGAATCGCTTTAATATCTGAAACTTTGGCTTTTCTAATCATAACTTATTCCTTTAAATTAAACATTTTGTGCAGTTTTGAGCATTTCAATAGCATGGGCAATGGTCTTATCCGTAATGTTTTTTCCGCCCAGCATTCTTGATATTTCATCAATACGGCTCTGTTCGCCTAGTAGTTCTACTTTTGTAACAGTTCTATTATTAGCTAAACATTTAGTGACATTAAAATGATGGTTTCCAAAACAGGCAATCTGAGGTAAGTGCGTGATACACAATACCTGATGAGACCTGGATATTTCATTTAATTTTGTTCCGACTGAATCTGCGATAGAACCTCCAATTCCAGTATCAACCTCATCAAAAAGTAAAGTTGGGATCAAGTACTTCTCAGCCATAATTTTTTTAATTGCAAGTACTATCCTTGAAAGTTCTCCACCTGAAGCAATTTTTGAAAGAGGTTTCTTTTCTTCCCCCCTGTTCGGCGAAATATAAAATTCCACTTCGTCCTTACCCGAGATGTCAAGCCCGTTAACATACGAGTCAAAGTTTTCAGCAATGCTTCTTGAATAACTTTTTATTTCAACGTAAAAATCTGTCTTCTCCATTCCAATGGATTTAAGCTCTTTTTCAACACATTTTTTAAAATCAGCTGATGCCTTTTTACGTTTTTCAGATAACTTGTCAGCAAGTTTCCATAACGTGTCTGACTTTGTTTTAAGTTTATCTTTTAATTTATTTATGTCATCAGAAAATGATTCAATCCTACTCAAAGCAGCCTCAATCATCTTCTGATAATCAATAAGCTCAACCACGGTCTTATTATACTTTTTCTTGAGCCTGTAGATTTCATCAAGTCTTAACTCAACCTGTTCAAGCCTTTCAGGGTCAATATTAATTTTGTCAGCATAAGCCCTTAATGACAAAGCATTATCTTCTAGTTCAAAAATGGTTGACTCAAAACTTTTACGCTGACTCTCAAGTACCTCGTCTATTGCCGCAGCTTCTTCAATACTTTTATATGCAGTTTTTAAGGCAGAAATATATGAATGATCATTCTCATACATTTCAACATAAACACCATAGGTTTTATCATAGAGCTCTTTTGCATTGATAAGAATATTTTTTTCATTTAACAACTCCTCTTCTTCCGAAGGGTCAAGTGAAACTTTATTCAGCTCATCATTCTGAAAAGCATACAGATCTTTTTTACTTTTAAGTTCTTCATCCTTCTTAACAAGGTCATTTAATTCATCAAGAGCCTTTAAAAAATCTTCATAACATTCTCTATACTGTTCGCACAACTCCTCATGAACACCAAAAATATCTACAATATTTATATGCCCTTCAGTCTGAAGCAGTAATTGCTGTGAATACTGACCTGAAATATCAATTAATGCGCCACCAACTTGAGAAAGCACCTGGATATTCCCAAGCTGATTTCCAATATATATCCTGTTCTTTCCGCTTCTTGAAATTATCCGTCTTATAATTAACTGATCATCTTCTACCGTAATCCCCAGTGACTTTATAAGTATTTTAACTTCAGAAGAATCTTTGATATCAAAAACAGCTTCAACCACTGCAGCATCTTTTTCAGAGCGGATTAATTCTGAATATGCCCTTCCTCCCAGAAGCAGACTTACCGCGCCAACAATAATTGACTTACCAGCACCTGTTTCTCCGGATAGGATATTAAGACCTTCTTTAAAGGTAAGGTTAAGCCTGTCAATGATTGCAAAATCTTTGATAACCAGTTCAAGTAGCATAATGATCCTAGAAACTATCTTTCTCCCCATTTAAGTTTTTCTTTCAAAACCTCAAAATAATTTCTAAAGGGGGATTTTATTAAGTTAATGATCTTTTTTGATTTATAAACGCTCACTTGATCCCCAACATTCATAACTACACCCACCTGACCATCCATCGTCAGGTAAACATCATCATCCCCTGACCTTAAGGTGAACATAATTTCTTTTTCATCATCGAGAATAATGGGACGATTTGTAAGTGTATGGGGACAAATCGGAATAATTGCAATCAGCTTTAAAGACGGGTAAATGATTGGACCGCCGGCAGACAAAGAATATCCGGTGGAACCGGTTGGTGTGGATATAATCAGACCATCAGCCCTATACGCGTTTAGAAACATATCATTAACATAAGTATCAAGATCAATCATTCTCGCCAGAGCGCTTTTATTTACAACAACATCATTTAAAGCAATAAAATTCTCAACCTTACCATCCCCAACCCTTTTTAACTGAACATCAAACATCATTCTTTTTTCAACATCATAATCAGAAGCAAGAACTTTACCCAACATATCCATGATCTCTTCAACCCTAATTTCAGTGAGAAAACCTAAACCCCCAAGATTTACAGCAAGTATTGGAATCTCTGTTACATTATCAAGCCTGGACACGCTTAAAAGAGTCCCGTCTCCGCCAAAAACAATAATCAGATCCGATTCCTGGGGAATATTTTCTTTTTCAGTTATTATGGTCATTTTATCGGAATCCGGACCAAATTCATTTTCAATTAGAACTTTTACATTCCTGTTTTGTAAAAAAGCAATGATCCGGCTGATAATTCTATTAATATCAGGATGACTTTTTTTTGCAAATATGCCGATATTTTTTATCATTATCAATTCCTTAAATTTTTTTAAGTAGTTATGTAAAACTAGAGGTTAAATTTCAAATAATCATAACTGTATAAAGATCTGTCATTTTAGTTAATATTCATCTGATATCATGAATATTAAATCGTGTCCACGCAAAATAAACCTTACAAATATTTTAGATCAGCCAGTTTAAATATATAAATAATTATATTATTTAATAAAAATAACACTCATTTAATATATTTGGTATCTCTAAATAAACTTTTTACACATAAATTTAATAACACCTATATGTGCAGGAATATTTAGCAAAATAATGATATTACTTGACAAATAATTTAAAAAAAAATATAATTTGAATTTAATTTCAGATGGGAGAAAAAATTGAAAACCTTTAGTGCAAAAAAAGAAGAAGTCGTACATGATTGGTACCAGGTAGACGCAGAAGGTCAAGCCCTCGGCCATCTAGCTACCAAAATCGCACATATCCTGAGGGGAAAACATAAACCAATATATACCCCCCATGTAGATACTGGAGATTTTATAGTAGTCACAAGCGCAGAAAAAGTTAACCTTACCGGAAATAAACGCCAGGATAAGCAATACTACAGGCACACGGGCTACCCGGGAGGTATAAAATCAGTAAATGCAGAAGAACTTCTTGAAAAAAAACCGGAAATAGTGGTCTTGAAAGCGGTTAGAGGAATGCTTCCCAAAAATCGTCTTGGCAGGCAAATGATCAAAAAACTTAAGATATACTCTGGGAAAAATCATCCACATCAGGCTCAGCAGCCAAAACCATTAATCTGAAAGGCATATAAATAATTATGACAGGACAAGTTTTCACCGCAACCGGTAAAAGAAAAACATCAATTGCCAGAATCCGAATGATACCGGGAAAAGGCAATATATTAATAAATAAAAAATCCCTTGATGATTATTTCGGCGGTCTTGAACAGAGAAAAACAACTGTTAAACAACCTCTGAACCTGATAGACTTTAATAACACCTTTGACATCCTTGTAAACGTAAAAGGTGGGGGCCCAACCGGCCAGTCTGAAGCCATCAGACATGGAATCTCAAAAACACTAATACTGATGAACCCAGACCTTAGAGAGATCCTTAAAAAAGAGTCTCTGCTTACCAGAGACTCAAGAAAAGTGGAACGGCAAAAATACGGTCAAAAAGGAGCAAGAGCACGCTTCCAGTTCTCAAAGAGATAGATCCCAAAGGGAAGGACAAATGTCCTTCCTTTTTTATCTGATAATATAAAATAGAATCAAAGGAGAGCTTAAATGGAATGTGATATTGACAAAAACACTAAGAACTGCACCTGTACATATGCCTGTGAAAAAAAAGGTAAATGCTGTGAGTGTGTTGCATATCACAAAACAAGAAATGAACTTCCAGGCTGCCTCTTCAGCGCAGCAGCAGAAGCAAAATATGACCGCTCAATTGAACATTTCATAAGTCAATCTTCAAAGTAAGTTCATCTGACTCCAGATTAACAAAATACCTCAGCGGCCTTAATTCCATCCACAGCACAACTCATAATGCCGCCGGCATAACCTGAACCTTCACCCACCGGAAAAAGCCCTTCAATTCCCAAGGCATTACAATGTATTTTATCCCGGACGATTCGGACTGGCGATGATGTTCTTGTCTCAACACCAAATAATATTCCTTCATCAATAAAACCAAGAATCTTATTATTAAAGTCTTTAAGCCCTCTTTTTAAGATACTGGCAATTCTATCATCAAAAAAATAATTCAAATCAGAACATTTAACTCCTGGACGATATGAGGTCTCTCGGATTAAATTTTCAGTTACATTTGAATTAATAAAATCAACAGCATTTTGTACCGGAACACAGAAATTATAACCCCCAAGTTCATAAGCATATTTTTCCAGTTTATGTATAAAACTAAAACCTTTTAAGGGTTCATCACCTTCAAGATCATCGGGTGAAATTGAAACAACTATGGCGGCATTTGAAAAGTCACTATCCCGGGCAAATTTACTCATCCCGTTTGTACATAATGCATCATTTAGAGATGAACAGCCTACAACATATCCACCCGGACACATGCAGAATGAATACACCCCTTTCCCGGTCTTTTTATCCTTATATGCTAAATAATACTCAGCAGCCCCCAGAAATTTATTTCCGGAAAATTTACCGTGTTGACGGGAATCAATAAATTCTCTTGGATGCTCAATTCTAAACCCAACGGCAAAACCTTTTGGTTCAAGTAGAACACCTTTATTATTTAATAAATCATAAATTTCAACAGAACTGTGCCCGGTAGCAAGAAAAATGTTTTCCGTTTTTATTAAGCCATTATCCGCAACAACTCCTTTAACTCTCCCCTGTTCGATAATTATGTTCTGAACATTTGTATTAAATAAAAAATCAACACCTTTTAAGACGAGTTTTTCAACAATATTAGGAATTATTTTCCTTAAAGAATCCGTACCTAAATGTGGCCTGCTAATGTAAGCAATATCTTTTTCAGCACCAGCATCTATAAACTCTCGCAATACGCGGTCTTTTAAAACGGATTTCATCCGGGTAGTCAATTTTCCATCAGAAAAAGTACCTGCACCGCCTTCCCCGTAAAACATATTCGACTCAGGATTTAACTCACCAAAGTTCATAAATTTATCAACGGATTTCACCCGGTCAATTACACGTTCACCTCTTTCGACAACAATCGGAGCAACACCTCTTTCAACTAAGGTTATTGCTGCAAAAATCCCCGCAGGGCCACATCCGATTACAATAGGACGATTTTTGAGTCTTGCAATTTTATTAATTAACCTTTTACTTCTTTCAAATAATTTTTCAATGTTTTTATTCTCAAGCAACTCATCAGCATCAGACTTTGTTATAAAAACATTAATTACCAAGGTATAAACAAAAAAAAGGCTGTTTTTCCTTGCATCAGTGGAACGCCTCAATATAGTTAAATCAACTATATCCTCCTTATTTAGCCCAAAACATGAAACAAGCACAGCATGTAAATCCATGCTTTCTTCAACAGGACAGCAAAGATTTATTATTTTTAATTTATATTTACTCTTCTTTTCAGCCATTTTACCGCATCTTCTCTTGTTTCAACCTGGCCCGAACATTCAAGCAATCTTAATTCATTAAGGATAACACCAATCTGAGGAGTGTTATTAAAACCCGTTAAACCCATGATTTCATTTCCATTAAGTAACGGATCAATTTCAGTAACATTATGCAAGGATTTATAAACTTTTAAAACCTCTGCTATTACCCTAAAAATATTATTTAAATCAGCATTGCCCCCAGTTGCCATTGCATCGGCAACTGACAGAATAAGAACCTCATTTAAAATATCTTTCAAATCAAAAATAAATCTTTTTACTGACCTTAAAGTCAGATCTTCAAGTAAAGAAAGAGAAAGTATCCGCATATGGTTCAAGGTAATAGCCGAAACAATTTTCTGAGCATTTTTACCCAGACCGATTCTTTTTGAAAATATAAGGTTAATCTCCCTTCCTTCTTTTTCATGACCATTAAAAGTTATACGGTTATCCTTAATTTGCACTGTTTGTGTTTTACCACTGTCATGAAGCAGTGCCGAAAAAACCAGTAAAGATCTCCTGTTTACACACTCTTCAATCAGTTCATCTAAATTTGGCTTAAACAAATCAGCCTTACCTCCAAATTGTTTAATCAGTTCATCTTCGGCTTTTTTAAGCTTATCTACAGTTTGAATCGAATGATTGAAAAGATCATATTGATGTTGAAATCCCTGTTTAATTTTTTTAAATTCAATTATTTCCGGTAATAAAATTTTTAAAAGGCCAATCTCAATCATCTTTTCAATGGAAAACATCTGATTTTTATAATTTAAAACAGAAAAAAACTCTTTTTTCACCCGTTCTACAGCAACCATAGTTATTAAAAAAGAAGAATCCTTCATTAAATTAATGGTTGTCTCATCAATAGTATAACCGAATCTTCCTGAAAAACGTAAAACACGAAGAACTCTTACTGGATCATTTATAAAGGCTCTATCGCTGCAAACTCTAATCTTTTTACCATAAATATCCCTAAGGCCATTTAAAGGATCAATCAAATAATCCAGAAAATTTTCACCAACAAAATTTACATCAATTGCCATGGCATTTATCGTTATATCTCTGAATTTAAGATCATCATAAATTGTTTCACCTTTACACAGTGCAAAATCAACATGTATATTTTCCCCATTCATTCGAAACACAACACGTCTATCATTTTCATTCCAAACAATAATTTTACCTTTAAATTTTTTTGAAAATCCCTCAACAAAAAGATCTAAGCTCGCCGAAACAATAAAATCTAGATCATTATTATTAAAATCGTTTCGGATAAAATCCCGAACAGCTCCACCAACAAGAAAAACAGAAATTCTTGTTTGCTTGACTGTTTTTATAACAGCATCAATAATTCTATTGTTTTTAAGATTTTTCACAGGTAATAATTAAATAAATAGGAGCTCTTTGATAAAGTAATTTTGAGGCACGTGCAGATAAAAAAGAATTATTTTTTCAGCCTTTTTTTAACAGACCTTGAATGCGCTTCAAGGTTTTCTGAACTGGCAAGCGTTATCACATCCTCCGCACAGTTTTTCAAAGCATCTTCACTAAAGAATAGTAGACTTGTCTTCTTAACAAAATCATCCACAGACAATGGTGAAAAAAATCTTGCCGTTCCGCCTGTGGGGAGAACATGGTTCGGTCCGGCGATATAATCACCCAAAGCTTCAGGCGTATAGTGCCCAAGAAAGACGGCACCCGCATTCTTAATCATTTTAAGAAGTTCCCAGGGTTTATCGACATAGAGTTCAAGGTGTTCTGGCGCAAAGTTATTTGATATTTCTGATGCAGCGGACAAATCATCTACGATAATAATTGCGCCGTAATTTTCAATTGACTTGATCGCAATATCCTTTTTAGGGAGCACCTCAAGCTGATCGTAAATCTGCGCCTCAACATCCATGGCAAAATTCTCGTCTGTTGAAATCAAGATTGATGATGCCATTTCATCATGTTCAGCCTGAGAGAGCATATCAGCTGCCACACATTCAGCTGATCCGGTTCCATCTGAAATAATAAGAATTTCACTCGGACCGGCAATCATATCAATATCCACTTTACCAAACACATGTTTCTTGGCCATTGCAACATAAATATTACCAGGACCCACTATCTTATCCACAGAAGTTACAGTTTCTGTGCCGTAAGCAAGAGCTGCAACAGCCTGAGCACCACCAATTTTAAACGCTTTTTTTATTCCGCACATATCAGCTGCAGCAAGAATCACAGGATCTACTCCATTCCCATTATCAGGGGTAACCATAATTATTTCATCAACACCAGCTACAATAGCAGGAACAGCATTCATAAGTACAGAGGAAGGATAAACCGCCTTACCTCCGGGTACATAAATACCGATTCTCTCAAGGGGACGTATGATCTGTCCCAGAACTTCACCTTTTTGTTCAAATTCCCATGAATTACAAATTTGTTTTTCATGAAAGAACTTGATTCGATTAAAAGCTGTTTCAAGCGCAAGATATATCCTGGAAGCAACCTTTGATTTGGCATTTTTCAACTCATCTTCTGTTATCAAAATATCATCGTGTCCATCAAATTTCCTGGTATATTTGACTAATGCAGAATCACCCTTTGACTTAATATCATTGATAATCTTATATACTGTCTCATCAACATCTTTGGGGACATTTTCAGACCTTTTGAATATTTTTTGAATTAATTCATTAAACTTATTATCCGATGCATTTAAAATAACCATAATACCCTGAATTTTTCAATTAAAGATTGTTTTCACTTGTACGGTAAATATCAGCACCCAGAAGCTTTAACTTCTCTTCAAGACAGTCATAACCGCGGTCAAGGTGATAAACTCTTAGCACAGTGGTTTTACCTTCCGCAACCAGACCTGAGAGTATCAGAGAAGCACTTGCTCTTAAATCAGTTGCCATCACAGTTGCGCCTTTTAGTTTTTTGACACCCCCAATGATTGCTGTATCATGTTCAACTTTAATACTGGCTCCCAGCCTGTCAAGTTCCGCAACATGAATAAATCGGTTTTCAAAAATTGTCTCCCTGATTATTGATGTACCATCAGCCAATGAAAGCAGTGCCATCATCTGAGCCTGCATATCCGTTGGAAAGCCCGGATAAGGCTTAGTTGTTACCTCAACACAATTTATTTTGCCGCTGGACAATACATGGACTAAGCCGTTTTCTTCTTCAATCACTATCCCCGTTTCTCTTAATTTGTCAATCGTTGCCCCCATATATTTAATAGGACAATTATTAATAAAAATATCTCCCCCGGTAATACCGGCCGCAACCATGAAGGTGCCTGCTTCTATTCTATCAGGGATTACAGCATAGTTAAGCGGATTAAGTTTTAAAACACCTTCAATTTTAATTGTGCCCGTACCCTCACCTGTTATCTGTGCACCCATCGTCCTTAAGGCACCCACAAGATCAATGATTTCTGGTTCTCTTGCAGCATTTTCAATCACAGTCGTACCTTTGGCAAGACATGCTGTCATAATAATGTTTTCAGTCCCTCCAACTGTGGGCATATCAAGATAAATATGAGCCCCTTTTAACTCATCACAACTAGCTGTAACATATCCCTGTTCGATATCTATATTAACACCCATAGCCTCGAGACTCTTAATATGAATATCAACAGGCCTGACACCAATAGCGCAGCCGCCTGGCAGGGAAACCCTTGCTTTACCAAACCTGGCAACTAAAGGACCAATAACCAGAAAAGAGGCTCTCATGGTTCTGACAAGTTCATACGGTGCATCAAAAACATTTATATTATGAGTATTGACCTCCATATTCTCATTAAATTGAATTTCAGCACCCAGATGTGTCAGTAGTTTTGCTAATGTATTAATATCCCTTAAATTCGGAACACCTGATATTTTATGATTACCATTCGCCAGAAGAGTTGCTACAATGATTGGGAGTGCTGCATTTTTTGAACCACTAACACTAACCTCACCTTTTAATGACTTTCCACCATTTATTACAATACAATCCACAGTTATCCCTTAGTAACTTTTTAAAATTGTTATAATACTTGTTAATTTTAAATTTAAAATTCTCTGCATACCTTCTTCAGTAAGCTCTATAACTCCATCTACTTCCATCTCTTTCATTTATTCCAGTGCAAACTCATAACTGCTTTTCAAACCGGACATTTAAATCTTCTTTGGATATATATTTCTTGAAATATGCATTTAAAAGTTATATTTTATAAAGCAAAATTATTCAAGATTTTTAAATTTTTTACAATAGAAATGTTCATTTAAATGGCAAAAATCAGCAAAAAACTAAAAACAAAAATTCTGGGCATCTTAAAAAGTGAATATGAAGACTGTGACTTTTTCATGGCAGCATCAAATATCCTTACTAACCACATTAAGGACATATCTAGTTCCATTGACAATGAAAATCAAGATTTTGATAAACTGCGTGATGAAATCTGTGAAATCGGAGTCTACATAAACAATACTGAAAAAAGACTTCTAGAAGTTGAGGACTGTTACACCAAACTGGTTGAGGCTTTAGCTGAAGAAAAAAAGGATTCCTAATGGAGCTACTGGAAGGAATAAAAACCAGGAAGACATTTCGGGGTTTTACAGACAAAAAAGTTTCAAAAGAGATCATACAAGAAATTCTATTAGACGGTCATATGGCACCTTCTGCGTCAAATATGCAGCCGTGGAATTTCCATGTATTAACCGGCACCGCACTATCCGAGCTTTGCGCTAAAATTGAGGTTTTTCACAAAACAAAGAGAGTAACCTATAATTCTGCAAAGGATAAGAGGATTCCTGAAATATACATGCAACGGAGAAAAAAACTTTTCAGAGAATTAAAACCTGTAATCAGCTCTCTGGGAGATAAAAACCGTCAATTTATCGAAAGCGGTAGTCTACGGTTTTATGATGCCCCGGTAGTGATATTCATCACAACAGACTGCGTTCTGCCTGAGAACAAACTAATGGATATCGGTATGGCTGCTGAAAATATAATGTTATCCGCCCATGCCAGAGGTCTTGCAACCTGCGCGATCGCCTATACCCTGATCTACTCTGAACCGATTAGGACATCTCTTAACCTTCAGGTAAATACTGAAACAGTCCTCTCTATTTCATTGGGATATCCGGATAAAAATTTACCAGTAAACACTTTTCGTTCATCAAGGGAAAAATTAAAAAGTATGATTTTTTGGAAAGGGTTCTAATCCTTAGGGAAACAGAACTGCCTGTGCTGCATTAAAAAGAAGAATAAACTGTCAATCATCAAATTCCCCCGCATCCATAAATTCCTCATATTCAACATAATCCATCAGGCTATTTATCTCATCCTCATGTGAAACCTCAATCTCAACGAGCCAGCCATCATCATATGGTTCATGGTTAATTATAGCAGGGTCATCATCAATCTCATCATTTACGCTTATTACTTTACCACTTAAAGGAGCATAAACCTCATTCATCACGTCATCGGACTCAATTATAATAAATGGATCAAACTGGTCATGCTCAGTATGAATATCTGGCAAATCAACAAACTGTACTTTGCCAACCTTTTTCTGTAAAAAATCCGTTATCCCGATTCGGGCGGTATCATTACTGTTAATTTTCACCCAAACGTTTGATTTAGTATATAGCAGATCTTCCGGATACATTTTACACCTATACATTATTATTAATATCTATGATATCTATTATGAACAAAACATTGTCAAGTAAAATATCCTCAAAATATCACAAGCCAGAAAATTTTTCACAAACAGTTTCTTTTATGGAATTTTCCATAAATCTCTTTATAATTATTAACAGAAATAGATTATACATTCTACAAACTTATGAGATAATATTACCTGGCGGGTCATTAAAAAAGTAAACCAACACAGTATCAAATATTAGGTACTAAATTATCAGCCATGGAAATCACCATTCTTGGATCAGGAACGTCAATACCGTCAACTAAAAGATCATCACCTTCGATTCTTGTAAATATTGATAATGAAAAAATCCTCCTCGATACTGGCCCGGGTTCACTTCGTCAACTCAAAAAAACAAATACAGAATTAAATCAAATAGATACCATAATATACAGCCACTTTCACATAGACCATATATCCGACATGCTTCCGTTTATATTTTCATCAAAATATGATTATGAAAACCCGAGAACTGCTGATCTTAAAATAATCGGCCCATTGGGCTTAATAAAACTTTACAAGAACCTTATAAATACTCATGGCAATCAAGTAATTCCCGACAAATTTATAATTAATTGGCTGGAATCCGGAGAAAGCAGTTTCCGGTTTGAAAAATACTTAATTAAAACCTGTAATGTAGTTCATACGGATAACAGCATTGCCGTCAAAATAACAGATATGATTGGCAGGTCAGTTGTCTACTCCGGTGATACTGATTACTGCAATGAAATTATTGAGCTCGCAAAAGGCTGTGATCTTTTAATCCTTGAATGTTCATTCCCTGATAATTTAAAAACAATAGGACATTTAACGCCATCTGAGGCTGGAGAAATAGCTTCTAAAGCATCAGCAAAAAAGCTGTTGCTGACGCATTTTTATCCGCAGTGTGAATTTACTGACATCTTAACACCGGTTAAAGATTGCTATAATGGTAAGGTATTTGCTGCTGAAGATTTATTGGAAATCTCTATATAAATATAAGGATTTAAATGAAAAATAATCTCGCTAAAATAAGTTTTGGGCTATTTGACAGAACATTTATAAAAGTCTTTGTTCTTAGCTTCTGCGCTATGTTATTTAATTACAGTATATGCTTTGCGGAAAAAAAGCTGCCGAGGATTGAAATACTCCCGGATAAAATCCTTCAAGGTGATGCCTGCTATATTAAAATCTCTGACACCCCAAGTATTTCAGATGTTTCTCTGATTTTTGACAACAATAATATACCATTACATTATGACAACTCTAGCGAATCCTATATCGGATTTATCGGAATTGGCCAAGAGACTGAACCTGGAGAAAAAAATGTGCAAATATCTTTTAACAATAAAAAAAACATAACTAAAAAAATAAACATCCAAAAAAAGGATTTTCAAATTCAGCATCTTAGCCTACCAAAAGCTAAAGTTGATTTAAGTGACAAAAATCTCAAACGTTACAATAAAGAAAAAAAAATAGTGGCTGAGCTTTTTACAAACAGTAAAAAGACTAAACTTTTTGACTCAAAATTTATAAAACCAATAGATAATAAAATATCCACGCCTTTTGGTGTGAAAAGATTCATAAATAAACAACCCAGGAATTCCCATTCGGGTATTGATATAAAGGCAAAAAAGTATGAGAAGATTAAATCAATCAATAAGGGTGTTGTTGTATTTACAGGGGATCATTTTTTTTCAGGCAATACTGTTTATATTGATCATGGGCTGGGTATTATCAGTATGTATTTTCACCTTTCTGAAATAACTGTAAAAAAGGGAGATGAAGTAAATACCGGAGATGTAATAGGACTTGTTGGATCAACCGGAAGATCTACAGGCCCACATCTTCACTGGGGAATAAGGGTAAATAATACTAGAGTTGATCCATTATCATTTATAAATCTAAATAAATACTTTTAAATTATTGTGTCAGCCTCTCACCCAATAATGCTTTGCCAGCCTGACATCAAAAAATCCTGCAGCGCCTGCTGTGGACAATTCAACTGGCAGAACCACAAACGAAAAGCAATTCAGGATATTCTGGAGCTGCAGACGGAATTATTTCTATCTTTGCCGGACTATAATAACCTTTCCAAGTATAAGGATCAGGTTAAGGACTCTATCCACAATACAATACTTTTCGAGACTATTTATAACTGTGAGTTCCTTGGTTTTATTAACCAGGATCATACTAAAACAGGCTGTATGCTTCATCCTGCAGTAACCAAAATTCCAGATTTAAGGTATAACTGTTTTTACGGTACAAAAATATGTGCATCTCATTTTTGTCCTAGTTTTGGAAGCCTGAGAATTGTTGAACAAAAAGCTGTAATTGAGTCAGTTGACGACTGGTATCTTTATGCGCTTACTATTACTGATATTGACCTTGTAAAAGGATTCTTTAATCAAGTTGAAAATAGAATGGGTGAGAGTATAAAAGAGAAATACCTTAACAAGCCTGGACTAAAAACAGTGCTCAATGATTTTTTTAAATTAAAGGAAGACTGGAAATTCAAGTCAAAAGAAAGCAGACTGGGGAAGTACTATTTTTCAAAGGCTGAATATAACATTGCCAGAATTAACTACAGAGAAAAATGGAATATTATACCTTCAGCCTTCGATAAAATACTTGTCAGCCTTGAATCTGAATTTAAATCACTGGAGGAACTGAAAATCGCGGAAACTATCATTGAGGATAAAATTCAGTTTTATATTAAACTCTATTCACAATAACGCCCAATATTAAAATGCAAAAACTTGAGCTTGCTCTTACAATAGTTAATACAAAAAGGAGAATTAAAATGTAGAAAGAATTAGTGAGGACAAAGACTCGGATAATAATTATAGTTATGCTAGCAACAATGTTCATCTTCCTTATACCGATATTGGCTTTACAGAAAATCTTGTGTTTACAATAGGGTCGCACAGTACAGAACCTACAACAGAGGAATTCATATCAAAAATACAAACGGCACACCATCTTCATGTGAGAGCTGTAATGGCACACTCTCAAAAGGTGACTTTTGATGTGATTAGGGAAATGGTACGTTAAAGGATATGACAACAGGGCTTGTTTGATTGAAAAATTCGAGTTACAGCTGGGATGAATAATGCAAAAAGGGTTGTAATTAAAATCTAAGAAGTAGATTGTGGTTATACGGATAGGTTGTATGGGAGACTGGCGATTGCCGACTAAAACTGAGCTTGTTGGAATTACTGAAAGTACAGGCAAAGAATAAGTAACATCGATAGATATGCAGTTATTTAAAGGAATTCAGAGTGGCTGATACTGGACAAGTATTTTGGAGGCGAATAGAAACTTCAATGCCTGGAACGTTATTATGAATTATGGTTATGCAAGCGTAGACAATAAGGCCTACATCTGTAATTATGGCCGCTGCGTTCAGATAATTGATTACTTAATTATTCGGGTTATTGGATTATTTAAAATAAAAAAAGGGTTTTCACTCTGCTTTTTCACATAACCACAAGTACTCTTAACAAAACCTAGGGTCAACAGTTCGTACAACACCTTTAATTCTTAAAAATATTCAATATTATTATCGTAAACGTTGACTTTTAATTTTTGCTGAAATGTTAAGGTTGCCTGGAGTTGTGTTGACTCTGCCAATGATGGAAAAACCTTACTCTCCTTAACAAATAAATGAAAACACATCTTGCTTTGCAATACTAAATTTTTTGCCTTTTATAGATACAATTAATTTCCTATTCTGGTATGTTTTTATATAAAATATCGTTTGGAACATATTTAGAAATAGAAAGTCATTCCCAGCCAAGGACCTTCCATTTTGCCATCCAGCCCAAACTCTTCCGTACCGCTTCCGATATCGTAATCAATATCATAAATTCGATATGCCAGCTTTAAAGAAGCTTTCTCAAACAGACGAAAATCAAATCCAGTCGTAAAATCCCAGGTCTTGTCGGAGGCCGACCCAATGCCGAAGCCGCTAACATTGCCCATCGCCAGCCAGCTAATTTTCTTGGTCAGTCGAACTAAAATGCGGGCTCCCAAGATAGGTTCCACCCAGTCTTTGCTTTTGTCGAGCTTTGTTGTGAGGCCGCTATTGAGTCTAGGGGATATTTCCTGTTTCAGATAAACATAGCGAGCCCCCCCCCACACATCAAGGGTCGTCTTCAGATAACATCCTTTTCTCAGCGGTCCTTCGAATATTCGGTACATAAGCGCCCCATCTACGATCGCTTGCTCAATATCCACATTTATCTTATCAAGTGTAGGGGGGTCCAGATTAAAGTCACCATCGATGTCTATATACGTCCCATTAAAAAGGAAGCCCAATTTACCTTTGCGGGCCTCAAAAAGGGCCGATGCACCCCAGGCATCAAAATCATCCGTAAGGTCGGAAAAATCCAGATCAACGTCTGCTGTTGTTCCCTTAATCGTGGAGTCGAGGTCAAGGCTGTTAGCGTTAAAATATGGGGTAAGCATAAACTCCCATTTCTCTTTTTTCACACATGGATCATCTTCCTGACAATATGCTGATGAACAAATAAAAATAAGCCCGATGGCAAGGATTATGGATATTAACTTTGTTGGCAAATGAAACTTTTTATAGTTTTGTTTCATTTTCACTCCTTATTTTAGGGTTGGTTTAGAGATAAACAGACCTTATAGCCCTATAATTTTAAAGATATAAGTATCTTTTATTGTTTATATATAGAACATAGAAAGATTTTTTCAAGGATTTATTTTTAATAATTAATATGAAACATGAATTTAAACAACTTGGGTCTTTACTAGAATAATGAGTTCTAAGTTAGCATAACTCAATCTTATATTATCTCGATGTCAAGTAAAATTGAATCCTCTTCTAAAAGCTTCGTACCTAGATCAGACCATTATATATAAAGAGCCCTGTTTAATATAGGGCTCTTTTATATCAACATTGGATAAAATTATTTGCCAAAATATTCATCCCATCTTTTATTTACGATATCAAAGGCTTCTTCAGCTCTTTCTTCAAGCACGGTGCGGTTATCATAAGGGTAAGTCTCAGGCCCCCCTTCACTTTCCATTTGCCGGGTCGCATCAATGACTATTTTGCTGCTTAAAAACATCTCTTTACTGCTGGGTTCAAGAGGGATATGAAAAGACTGTTTAACAACCAGGCTTGCAGGATCAGGCTGCCAGCGGGTACCGACCGCCTGAATTACTCTGTTTAAATCTGTTGGATCAATATCCTTATCCAGAATAATGGCCATTTTCTTGCTGAAACCGATGAACCGGTAACCCAGAATCATCATACCTGCCTCAATACCTTCACCCGGAAGTTTCTTATCAATACAGGCAATAACCACGGATGCGGTTGCAGGTGGGGTATGCAGTTTAACCAGGTTCGGCATGATCTGTTTTAATTTAGTGAACTGACCCACCTCCCATGGAAGGGTTAAGTATGCGCCGCCAATACCGGGCCACAAATTATATACCCAGGGTTTTTCCCTGTGAGTAATCGTCTTTATATCAATTTCAAAGGTCCAGACCTTTTTTCCCACATATCCCAGCATTTCACCGTATGGGCCCTCCTCTGCTGTTTCCATTGAAATATCCCCTTCAATGATGAATTCTGCATGGGCTGGAACATTAAGATCATTGGTTTCACTCTTAACAAGTTCCACCGCCTTACCTCTAAATCCACCGGAAATTGAAAATTCATCTTCACCCAAATCAGCAAGGCGTGTGCTGCTCATCATCCATGAAATCGGGTCTATACCCACAGCAACAGAGACCTTTACACTTTCTTCACCGCGTTCAAGAGCCTGCATCATAAACTTATATCCATGGCTCTGGTTTGTAAAATATACCCCAACCTTGCGCGGACCTTTTACCTGCATCCGGTAGGTTCCCACATTTTTCCCAAGGTCAACATCTTCCAAGATAACTGAACCGGCGCTTATATATTGACTTCCGTCTGCAGGATTATTCTTAATCCATGGAAATTTACCCAGGTCTGCATCCTCACCGTTTAATATAACCTCTTTACAGGGGGCCGCCGATTTTTCAACAATCACAGGTTCAATGCTTTGCCACTTCATCTCCTTATCCTGAAAAGACATAATTCGTGCTACCGCGGCATCATACATCTCGCCCTGATTGTCATTAATCTTCTCTACACCAAAGCACTGGGCAACTGTCCCAAAACTATTTAAAAGATTGCCGATAACCGGTGAATCATAGACTTTATCATTAATCTTCGTTTTCTCAGCCAGGAAGGCCGGTGCTTTATAGTCCAGCCTGTCATTTAGTTTATAGACCAGTGCGGACATCTCATACTTGTCCTGATCCATCTTATTTATTCTTATCAGTTTCCCCTGTTTTTCCAAATCCTCTGCATAATCTCTTAATGAATCATATGGATACATTTTGTTCTCCTTTTAAGTTTAAACAGTTTTGTGTGCTTGAACCAGTATTTATAAAAATCTCTACAAACGTTTTCTTTTTAAAAATGCTATTATAGCCTATTGCAGAGGCACACCCTCTTTATCCCAGCCGCGAATTGCATAATACTCATCAAGCATTATATCAAGACCCTCAACCTTTTTACCTTCAGCCATTCCATCGGGTAAAGGCTCATTTAAAAGACGTGACGGCAGAGTATCATCTTTTCTGGTAAAGCCTTCTCTGTTATTAAACTGACGTTCAAGGGTCATAACATTCCGGGCAATTTGTCTTAAATCCTCCTCAGTATAATTTGTACCTACTATAGAATTAATTAATTCAGGCAAATCAGAGGTCGGTATGAAGTTAAAACTGCAAACGGAGGCTATATCATAAATTGCAGCAGCCTCTGACAGTTTTGCTGCTTTTTCAGCCTTGCCCACATGAGTGTACAGGTCCGCATCAGCCTGAAAAAACTCTACGATCATATATCCGCCGCGTCCATGTTCACCCCCGCGAGGTGCAACTGCATAAGATAAAGCCTGCCCAAAAACAGCTCTTGGGTCATAGGCAGCAAGCTCAAGTCCCTTTACGTGCATGGCAAAAGACTCAGAGCCAGGGATCTCCTTAGAGAATCTCAAAACACCCTGACCCAGCCGTTTACCAAACCCTTCATTTTTACCGATAAGATTAATTAGTTCGAGAACGATATCACCGTCACCCCAGTTTAAAGCAAGACCTCCGGTATCTTTTTCAGTGATGAGCCCGCGCTGATAGCACTCCATAGCAAAACCAATCACATTTCCGGTTGAGATGGTATCGATTCCATATTCATCACAGAGATGATTTGCGCAGACAATAACATCCGTATCATCAACCATGATATTTGAACCGAGCATTACATCTGATTCATATTCCGGGCCTTCGGTTATGGTACCGGCATATTTACCATTTTTAGCTTCCGCAATTAAAGAACAGGCGACCGTGCAGGAAGCACAGGCAACCGCTTTCACCCTGTTCTTTTCTGTAATGGCATAGCCTCCCATCTCATCGGCACCCGCAAAAGTCCCCTGCTGAAAATTCTTTGTCGGAAGCGCACCCATGGCATTTACCGGGCTCACCAGACCGGCACTGCCGTTCATGTTCATCCCCAGAGCGCTCGGATTCTCAGCCTGATCTTCTCTTATTTTTTTCGATATTTTATCCATTGCATCTTTATTTGCAACTGGAACTTTAACCTCACCCGAAACAGCAATTGCTTTTAGGTTTTTTGAACCCATAACAGCGCCGGTTCCACCTCTTCCTGCAGTCCGTGTATCTGACACAATAGCACTGAAAAGAACTTGTTTCTCTCCAGCCGGACCAATTAGTGCAACACTAGATTTAGAACCTGCTCTTTCTTTGATAATTTTTTCAGCATCTGAGGTTTTAAGACCCCAAACATCTGATGCTGAATGAAACTGAACATTACCGGGAGAAATATGAATCCAGGTTTTATCATCAGCTTTTCCTTGAATTACAACACCGTCGTAACCTGTCTTTTTAAACATATTTGGGAAAATACCACCCATACTGGTTGTATTAATAGCATTACTGAGCGGTGATTTACTCCCAAAAAATATCCTTGAACTTCCCGGTACATTCGTCCCGCCAACAGGTCCGGTAAATATAATTAAATTGCTTCCCGGAGAAAGAGCATCTATTTTACCTCCCTGAAGATCGAAAAGGAGCTTAGTTGCAATACCGCGCCCACCAAGATATTTATTCATTATATCTTTGGAGAGTTCTTCTTCTTTAAAGCTCCTATTAGTAAGATCAATTTTTAAATATCTTCCAAAATATCCTCCCTTAATCATGATAATCTTCCCTTCCTCTGAATTTATTTTGATTTATAAAAGCCTTAGTATTTCTATTTAGCAGCTCTAAAACTATCTATCAACATATTCATGGCTTTTTTTACATCTCTTTTATTATAGCCCAGTCCGCCCTTGCCGAATGGGTGCAGATACATTCCCGTGGTTAGAAACTGACTTGACCCACCCAATATCTGCCTTATGATTTCAGGTTTCAGATTTCTATTTAGTAGTGAAGCCTTCTGTCCCTCATGGATAAGCTTATCAATAGTATCAAATAGTTTCCTGTTTTGTTCATCAATAGCCGCCTTTTTATTTTTAAGCACTTTGCTTTTAATTTTATCCACCTCAGGAAGACCCTCATTTAAAATCTTCCCCTTATAAAGGTTATCCGAATCTTTAAATAAAAGCTCTTGAAAAGTCTCAAAAACTGCCTTCAATGAATCTACGGGACTGATAGAACCAATTAATTTTTTAGCATTTATCTCATTAACATGCTCAAGAAAACTCAGGATTACAGAAAGCATAAGATCAAGCTTACTTTCAAAGTAAAAATGAATTAGTCCTTTCGAAACAGCAGCTTCCTTAGCGATCTCAGCTATTGTTGCATATTGATACCCTTTTTCTGCAAATATCTTAATTGCAGCGTTTAAAATTAAAGTATTTTTATCTTTTCTCATTGTATAACCTGAAATTTTTGAATTTGGATTCATAGTCAAATCTAATAATTTATATCCTCTGCGTCAAGGAAAAAATATTATCTTTAATTTTTATAAACATCTATTTTAAAAACAGGTATAAGAAAATTCAAATATTTTAAATTTATACTTTTTCGAAAATTATAAACTGTTTATCAACATTAGTTTTTGAAATTACTTTATTTTTTTATGTTGCTTAGAATTATCATGTCAACTGACTACTAAAATCATAACTAACTGATATTACTTTATTTAAAATAGTGTTACATTTTGGAACAGTTTACTTGAACCCCTTTATTTTAAATACAAATATGCTGTTATAACAAAGTATTCCACAGTCAATTAACAGCTGTTGTGAATTTCAACATATGCAGTTTAAACATATGATTCATACAATATATTGATAATTTAATTCTAAAAAATTCGGGATAAAAAAATAACTTTTTTGCAGGATATTTGATGGTAATATGATTTAACCACTTGATGTTAAATTTAGAAATTTCTTTATCTTTGCAAGTAATTACATGTTTCGCGCGGAAAGTTCTCAGGATCCTACTCAATATTTATAATACCCCAGTTATAAGCCCCAAGCGCAAGATCCGTGTTTGCTTCATTCCGGTTAAAAGAGCCTTTAAATAATTTGTTCAGCAGATCACGTTTTCAAATATCATAAGTTATCATAACCGCAAGATCCCTTGCACTCCCAGGTTTAAGCTGAATTAGCCCCAGTACCTCCTTGAATAATGTAAAATCTAAATTAAAATCACTTTCTGTCCTGATCAATTAACGGATCAACCCAGAATTAACTTTTAATTTTTTTGACTTTTCATTAAACAAATTTTTTATATTATGCTACTTTACGGCTGATATAACTGGATCAGACTGTTTAATCTTTGATTCCAGTAAGTCAATTAATCTACTACTTTTTAAATGTTTTAAGGATAGATAATCGACATTAAAGTCAGAACTTTTCTCTTATGAGTCCTTGACAAAGGTAAAAAATAAACTTTTAAGCTAAAACTGGATTATTTCCGATAGAAATTAAAGTTTTCCCATGGAAATGATATTTGAATGAAACAAAACCTTCTTTATTACTTTTATTCTAAGATATTAGCGCTCGGTATATCATTAAAATAAATGACTTTTTATCCTGTTTTATAATATTTTCATATCCTGATTTTTCTGAAACCCTGCCCTGCATCAGAGTATCGATTTTTTAAATTTCATCTATAAAAAAATTTGCATAATCTCCTTCAAGATATCTTTTCTTTTTAATGTAATTTACTTCAAGATTTAAGCCACAATCTCCATAATATTAATTGGAAGGTTTATGCACAGAGATATTTATGATATAGGTTTAAAAATCAGTTATAAATTTTTTTGGAATTATAAGTAGTATTAGAGGGCAATTTAACAAACATAAATTTATCACCAAATAATATAACCCTTAAAGATTAATGGAAGATAAATTCAAGAACCTTGAATCCATATTTGCTGCGATAGAGCGGCCTCTTATTTTTGCATCAAAAAATAACTTCTCTTCTCTTTTAAATATAAAAGGCATTGAAGAACTCATACCTTCTTTGGTTGAAAAAGCCTTGTCTTTTATATCCTCTAATAAAGCCAGAAATAGCCTGATAACCCTTGAACAGGACTTCAAGGGTTATCATAATTTGACACATGATAAGAAAAAAGAGCTCATTAAAGCTGCTTTATTAACCATTAACAGAATTGACATTTCACAAAATAACAAGCCCATAAAAAAAGAAGCTCCCATTAAAAATACCAGTTTCTTAGAAAGTATCCATATGCTTTCGACACCGGTTGATAAAATCAAAGGCGTCGGCCCAAAGATCTCCGAAGCTCTTAAACGGATGAATATTAACAATATTGAGGACCTGCTCTATCTTATACCCCGGAACTATATTGACCGTAGAAGAATTAAAAAAATCTCTCAAGTAAATTCCGGAGAACACGTCACAATTATCGGCAGGGTCATGAGTATATCCAGCAGGGCTTTTGCCGGAAGAAACAAACTTTTTGAGATTCTGATAAGTGACGGATCACAAAATCTTTCTGCAAAATGGTTCAGGATAAACGATAAATATAAAAACCTTCTCAAAAAAAGATTTAAAGAAGGGACAGAGGTAATCCTGTCTGGTACAATCTCAAACTTCAGATATCAAAAAGAAGTTCATCACCCTGAAATTGACATCTTTGCAGGGGATGATACCATTGAATCAAAACTTAAAATACTCCCGGTTTATCCTTTAACAGAAGGAATACACCAGAAAAATATGCAGAAAATAATGGAGTTCACAGTCATTAATTTCTGTAAATTTATTCCCGATGTCATGCCTGATAATATCAAAGAGAAAAATGGCCTGATTCCTCTCGCGACGGCTTTTCAGCATGTTCACTTTCCGGGCACAGAAGATGACATTGATAGACTCTTTGAAATGCAGTCTGAATATCACAGAAGAATTGTTTTTGATGAATTCTTTATGCTGCAGACAGTTCTTGCCTTAAGAAAAAAAGGCATGGCTATCGAACCTGGAATTTCTTTTAAAATACATCAGGACAAAATTAATAAATTTTTAAAAACTCTCCCCTTTTCGTTAACAAATGCACAGCAAAGATCTGTTGATGATATTTTTACAGATATGAAAAAGCCTTATCCCATGAACCGTCTTATTCAGGGTGATGTGGGAAGCGGTAAAACCGTGGTATGCCTGATTGCCTGTTTTTGCGCAAAGCTAAACGGATATCAATCCGCCATCATGGCGCCAACCGAAATTCTGGCTGAACAGCATTTGAAAACCATAGCGTGCCTAACTGATAAACTCAAAATTAACGTAGTCCTTCTTACCAGCAGCCAACCCAAAGCACAAAAAGACGCTGCCCTTGTTAAAATTAAAAACGGTGAATCAGATATCATTATCGGCACCCATGCGCTAATTCAGGAAGGCGTAGATTTTAAGAATCTTGGATTTGCGGTAATTGATGAACAGCATAAATTCGGGGTTATGCAGCGCGCAGAAATCAAGCGAAAAGGAGAAAACCCCGATGTCCTGGTAATGACGGCAACACCAATCCCGCGGACCCTTGGTTTAACGGTTTACGGCGATCTAGATATATCAATTATTAATGAGCTCCCTCCCGGCAGGAAACCCATCAAGACAAAAGTTTTACATGAAAACAGACGGGAAGACGTCTACAGAATTATCAGTCAGGAACTTGAAAAAAAAAGGCAGGCATTCATTGTCTATCCGCTGGTTGAAGAATCTGAAAAAATCGATCTTCTTGATGCGACAAACATGGCCGCCCATCTTCAAAAAGACATTTTCCCGGGATATAAAGTGGGGCTGGTACACGGACGCATGAAAGGTGCTGAAAAAGATGCCATCATGAACAAATTTAAAGAAGGAAGAATTAATATCCTTGTCTCAACAACAGTTGTAGAGGTTGGAATTGATGTACCCAATGCCTCCCTAATCATTATTGAGCACGCGGAAAGGTTCGGACTTTCACAGCTTCATCAGTTGCGGGGCCGTGTGGGCAGAGGATCAGCTGATTCAATGTGTATCCTGCTTGCTCAGTATAAAAAATCTGATGAAGCCAAACAGCGCTTAACGGTCATGTCAAAGACAAATGACGGGTTTAAGATCGCGGAAGAGGACTTTAATATAAGAGGTCCGGGTGAATTTCTGGGAACTCGTCAGTCCGGCCTTCCAGATTTCAGGGTCGCACATATTGGACGGGATATTAAGATTTTGGTGGATGCAAGAAAATCAGCCTTTGATCTGATTGACAGAGATCCTGAACTAACAAACCCGGAGCATCAACTGCTTAAGCGCCTGCTGTTTGAAAGGTGGAAAGGCCGCCTCGAACTTGCGGGTATCGGTTGATTAAAAATATTTAAAACAAAAAGGAGGAATTCAATAAACCCGCTCATCCCCATTTGTATCAGATTTCTATACGTACTCCCACACCTTTGTCCCACTATTAAATAATTTAACTCAGTATCCTCAGGGCAATGTATGGGACAATATTTAAAACAATTATGACAATCTTGTATTGTGCCAAAAATTGAAAGTAAGCAGAAGACAGATTACTTTCATCCATGTTAAACATCTTGCTGTGAATACGTGAGATTGGTCTGCGTAACAGGAGTATAAATACGCTTGTGAATATCAATAATGCGGTATTGATGACTGAACACTAGCCAACAAATTCTCTAATTGCAGCTAAATTGTCCATATTTAATCCTTTCAATCCTTTGGCTTTGCTGTTCACCTAAACAGATAAACAGATCAGTGGCTCATGCACCTATAAATTGTTCCGCATTATTAGAACCCAAATATATATTTTTAATAATTTTTACTCGAATTTATGATAGTAAGTATTACAGAAATAGTCTTATTCACATCACCCCACCACACACACAATGTAGTATGATGAAAAGCGATTCAAGGATTTTATTCGGTACCACCCCATAACTTCCACCATTTTTTACGTTGTTGTCTGACCTCCTGCCCCTTTGCTGAATCCTTATCCAATTCTTTTTGAACCTGTGATGACTTTTTCTCTTCTTGTTTCTTCTGGCCCTTTTTTTTATCATCGATTATTTTCTTCGTGTTTTTTTCTTTTTTCCCCGTCTCATCAACACTATAATCTTTCATTTCCTTTTTTTGAACATTCATATCTTCTTTTACTGCCTTCTTTTTTGAAACCAGAACCGGTTTTTCAGCAATAGCAGTTCCGATAAATATGAAACTAATGGCAATTAAAATCGTAAAACATTTCTTCATTTTACATTCTCCTGTAAATTATTATTGATTAAATCATAAAATGACAAATATTAACTTTAACAGGCTGACATTATGAGGCCTTAAAAATGCATATATTAATATAAGTGCTATGAAAAGGATATTTATCGAGACAACTTCTGAGATGTTGAATATCACAAAAGAAATGAATTTGAAGGGCGAATTCAAAACAACTTTTAAATTAATGCAAAAATCTGACTTTTAAATCAATAATCAATATTTTCTGACTTGCCGGTATCCATCATACTGGCATAACGTTTTTTACCTCTTTTGGCTGCCTGTTTAGAAAGTTCTTTAATTTCTTTTTGAATATTCGAATCTACTTTTCCACCCATTGACTGCAATAACCTGTTTTCGACGTTTGAAGCAAGGCAGCTTTCTTCCGGTCCTGACATATACCTGACCTGGGAAACCAGTTTTTTCACATCTGTGCTTCCGCACTTTTCACATTTAGGCTCAAACTTTTCTGATACGCTCATCACTACACAGTCAAAGGCTGCATTACACTTGTTGCACTGATACTCATATATTGGCATCGAACTCTCCAAAAATTTGAAAATATGGTCCTGCATCAGATAGGTCAGATTAACTGACGGATGTAATAATAATGCAGGACCCAAACAAACTATCCCTTAATATATTTTTCCATTATCCTCTCTTGGTCAGGCGGCAATTTCTCATGTATTGCTTTTTCAAAGATTACATCAGCCAGCTTAAGTGATGAAATATAATCATCAACCACTTTCTGTCTGCGTTTTTCCAGACTTAAATCCTTATATTCAGGAACCTGATATGAAGCATAAAAAGCTACCTGAAGTGTTGCTGCAATATGGGGTATGTCTTTGTGCGGCATGATTTCCTCCTTTATTCATGTTGTCTGTTTGAAATATCGATTTAATCTTTCTTAAATAATAACGCACTAATATACCTGATGTCAATCGTATCATTTGAGGAAAAGCTGTTTATATCTTCATTGATCATTTTTAAAGCCTGTTCAACAAAATGTTTTAGAATGCTTATCTCCTGTTTTTCCGAGTTAACCCTTTTTTTAATCCAGGCAAACACTTCCGCTTTGAAACCCTTTTTCAAGGAAAGAACTCCGTTTTTATTATCAAATGCTGTCTTTATAAAAACCCCTGCTTCATTGCCAGTCAAAGGGTCAGGGCCTGAAGAACCCTTACAGATGTTATTAACCATTATTGTATTAAAAAGAGAAATATAGGTTATTGCTCCTGCATTATTATGAACTTTATCCTGAAAAGCACCCGTCAAATATTCATGGTCAAGCTTAAAACAGTCGAATATCAATCTGTTACAAAATATCAAATAATTAACTGCCTCTTCTGTATATTTAATCTCGTAGATATTTTTAAAATCCCGTAGAGTAATTGAATCTTTCTCACTCAGACCTTCAAAATACTTCGGCCTTTTTTGAAGCAGACCGGATATCGACTCAGAATAGGGCGCATCGGCAAATGATAATATCTGCTCGCCATACTTTAGGATATATTTTTTAATCCTGTTTTTAAGCTTTAATCCGGAACTATAGCCGATTCTAAACAGCTCAAGAGGATGAACAGAAACTAAAACCTCAACCGCTTTTGACATATCTTCTTCGGATATGATCTCAAGACCGATATTAATATAACCTTCAGCCTTATCAATTGCCTTTTTTTTATCCTTAATTTCCCTGATCTCAAGACAATCTGCCATTATTATCTTGTTTGCTAAATTTATGATATTTTTTTGGATATCATATAGCGCTTTTTCATCACTAATATGTTTAATTGCATCTGAAAAAAAGGATGGCGCATTTTCAACGGACAAAAGATACCTGAGAGAGGTTTTATTCTCTTCATTTAATTCCCTAACATTATTAAGGGTTTGCTTTAAGGCTTCAATCTCACGATCAGAGACAAGCTGATAAATTTCAAGCGCTTCATCTATTGCAGGAAATCCTTTCTCGGAAATCCTGACCTGTCTCCACCTAAAGGCTTCTTCATCCGCTTCAGTTACAAAATCATATAGTACCCCTTCAATGAGCGAATAAAAGAGACTGCTGTCATACTTGTACAGCACACTCAGTAGCGGCATTAAAACCAGTCTTGACTCATCATCCGCAAACTGAAAATAATACACACTGTCCAAGGTATCATTGGGCATATCCTCGTACTCTTCTAAAATATCAGCCTCAGATTCAATCTTTGATATGCCCATAAAACGTTTTAAAGTTGAGATAAGAAATCTTTCATCCGCATTTTCAAACCACTCAACAACTTTTACTTCATTACATTTCCCAAGCAGTGTGTACCACTCCGCGATATTATTAAAATCAATTTCATCACGGTTCCAACAATCAATATCAATAAAATACTGAAACTGTTCATGAGATGTCCTGGAAATTATTGAAAGGGAGTCCGCCCGTCCCCTTTCTCTTATTGTCCAGTAAACCTCTTCTTCGGGAAGTGCTTGAACCAGTGCTCTTGTATCATCTGACATTAAAATTAAATCAATTCTATCTTTAAAAGGAGCACTTATAACAAGCTCCGCTTTTTGTTGGACAGGCAGGCTGTTAAACAGCTTCTCAGCTGAATTTTGGGGCAGTTTTAATAGCTTCTCAGCTGATATATTTTTAAATTCTACAAGATCAACTACTTTATCAGACATCTGAAAAGCGTCCTTTATTTATATGAAAAGTATATGGTCATTACTAACAATACAATTATATACTTCAATCATAACAATGACAAACAATTATTGCCCGAGTATTTTATGATTAGATATTTTCAGAAAATATCTTTAAAATTAAAAATTTTCAAATTCAGAAAGTTTTTTGAAACCGATTTTCAGGGGTAGTAAAAAAGCAAATATATTAATGATTAAAACAAGCACAAAATGAATGGCTATTTTAATCCAGTTTGAATTAGAAACGGGGATATTACTGAAATCCGCCATCATGAAGGAATAAACCGGTCTTGCTTCGAGTACAATAGTTAATCCAATAAAAAGCATTGATAGAATCATAAATAAAAGTCCGCCAAAACCTGTCGGAATCTGTGAAACATTTTCAACCTTAAACCGGGGATACATGGCACCGCACCCTACTCCAAGACTGGTAATACCGAAAGTCATTAGAAATATAGTAAAAACTGATACCACCATCATCATAACATCAACCTTCAATAAATAATTTGTAAAAACAACCAGGATTTCAGATATAACAACAAGGAAGATAAAATTGACCCAAAATTTACACCATAAAAAACCTTTTAACCCAATGGGTGAGGATTTGATTATCCAGAAAGAATCTCTTTCAAGACTGACGGCAGGATAGGCAAAGCGAACAGCTACGGCAGAAATTACAAAGCCGACCAGACCAAGATTAATAAATGAAATAATATTTTGAAGATACAGAGTGGGCATGGGATTCTTTTCCATGGGAAGCACACTGATATTATATAAGTAGATTACAATAATCGCGAAAAGAATGAAAAGTTGAGACCACTGTGAAGTATCTCTGAAAAAGGTTCTAATGTCCTTTTCTACAATTGCACGAACAGAAGGAGAAAGAGGCGCCAGCATAAAGTTAAGAATTTTATGGAATATCCAGTCTGTTGAAATTGAGGTGGCCCTGACCTCCTGTGTTTTATTCCATGCATCATAAAAAACTGAGTTAAAAAGCCAGCCAAGCATAATAATAAATGCCAGCGCTGTACTCCATAGCAGTAACATATTAAAAATAGTTGAGCCTGAAGCATTATCAAAAAGCAAAACCGACAAAAGATCTGTAACCCACTGGCTTGGAAGAAAAGGTGATGCCGGAGCTTCGAGAGCAGACAGATAGTCTATGACCGTAAAGAAATTATCAGGATCTACCAATCTTTCAGGTTTTATAAATCTAAACATAAAATAAACAATAATAATAAATAAGATGCTAATAATAAAAAGTACATCTTTAAGTCTTTTAGCCGGAAATATTTTCACCAGACCAATGGCAACAGCAATTCCAACAGTTCCGCAGATAGCAAGAAAAGGAAGAATAGAAAGTATTAAAAATACATAATATGAAAAGCTCTGCTTATAAATTATTCCATAGGATAGGAAAACAGGAAGACTGAACATAAGAACCATCCATGAACTGTTAAGAACGGTTTCTGTCAGTTTTGAAAAATAGAGCTCCGTAGAAGCATAAGGAGTTGAGATAATGAGCTGTAACTCCTCAGAAATAAAAAATGATGAGATTGCTGTTATCACATTACTGAAAATTAATATGGAAAAGAAAGTAAGAAATATCATGGAAAGCAGTTTTGCAGCAAGAAAATCGCCAAAAACATCAATTCCCTTAAAATATGTAAGAACCCTGAAAAAAACAAAGAAAATACCCGACCAGAAAGCAAGACCGAAAACAGACATCAATAAAAACCTGAGGTGAGATCGTTCGCCTTTAAACTTAATTCTGTTTTTTATTTGTATGATCTTTGGGTATAACAACTCTAGCCTGTCCATCACCGTCAAAACCTCAATGATTCCAATACTTCAACTCTCTCATCCCCACCGGTAAGTTTAAAAAATATTGATTCAAGCTTTCTTCCTTCAGAGCCGGTCTTTTCTCTGAGTTCCTTGATGGTTCCAACACCAACAATTGTTCCGTTTTGTATAATAGCAATCCGGTCACACATTTCCTCTGCAATCTCCAGGGTATGGGTAGACATAAATATTGTCGTACCTTTTAAGCAAACCTCTCTGAATATCTTTTTTACCAGCCTCGCACCTTTTGGATCAAGACCAACCATGGGTTCATCAACGATTAAAAGTCTGGGTTTATGGATAAAGGCTGATGCCATTACCAGGCGCTGTTTCATACCATGAGAAAAACTTTCTGTTAAATTATCAATATAATCTTCCATTTCAAAAAGATTCAGCAAGGGA
>JAHEEI010000232.1 GCA_024640785.1 Pseudomonadota bacterium | reverse complement strand
CAGAACTTATCAATTCAGTAAAATCGGTTCATGAGGGGGAGCTCTGGGCCGATAGAAAATTGATGGGTAAGGTGGTGGACGGATCAATATATCCGACTAAAGAGGTGAATCTAAACGGGCAGATTTATGATTTAACAGAAACAGAGATAAAAATTATCAAACTTGTCCTTACCGGCATGACCAATAAGGAAATTGCGGACGATCTTTATATAAGTGAAAAAACCGTAAAGTTTCACTTGTATAAAGTATTTAAAAAACTGTCGCTGAAAAACCGGTCGGAACTAATGCTTTTTGGATTCCATAATGGATTAATAAACTAATATCGTCGAAGATAGTGGAGAAGTAAGACTCTTTATATTAAATTAATTTTTTCGTGATATGCTAGTATGCTTTTAAAAATCAGAGGTAAATGATGAATATAAGTGTAATAGGAACAGGATATGTAGGACTAGTCACAGGGGCGTGTTTTGCCGGAAGCGGCAATAACGTAATTTGTGTAGACATAGACCAAGAGAAGATAAATAGCCTTAAAGAAGGCCGAGTTACATTTTATGAGCCTGGATTAGAGGACATTGTTAAAAAGAACATTAAAGAAGAGAGACTTCATTTTACAACCGACCTTGATTACGCGATCAAAAATTCTTTAGTTGTGCTAATTGCTGTGGGTACTCCTCCAAGAGAAGACGGCTCTGCCGATACGAGTGCAGTGATTGATGTGGCAAGATCGATAGGAAAAAGTCTTGATGAATACAAGGTAATTGTTACAAAAAGCACTGTTCCGGTAGGTACAACCGAACTGATTCGCGATGAGATCAGAAAAATTACAGATCAAAACTTTGATGTAGCTTCAAACCCCGAATTCCTTAAGGAAGGTGCTGCTGTTGAAGATTTTATGAAACCCGACAGGGTCTTGATCGGGGTAGAGAATCAATCCACTGGAGAGTTATTAAAAGAATTGTATGCCCCGTTTATGAGATCCATGGACCGCGCGCTTGTTGTTTCCATCAGATCCTCAGAGCTTGCAAAATATACTGCCAACGCCATGCTGGCAACCAGAATTTCCTTTATGAATGAAATTGCCAACTTGTGTGAAGTGGTTGGGGCCAATATCTCTGAAGTAAGGGTCGCAATAGGCTCAGATTACCGCATCGGACGGCATTTCCTTTTCCCGGGAATTGGTTACGGAGGATCATGTTTTCCCAAAGACGTAAAAGCTCTTATCAATACAGGAAACGAACACGGGTCAGAGCTTCATTTGTGCAGAGCGGTGGATGAGGTGAATAATAAACAGAGGGAACATTTCTGGCATAAAATTGAAAACTATTTTAATGCTAATCTTAAAGGAAAGAAAATAGCGGTTTGGGGAATATCTTTTAAGCCGAAGACGGATGATATCAGAGAAGCGCCGTCTTTATATATAATAGAGAAATTACTTTCGGCAGGAGCATTAGTGGCGGTTCATGACCCGGTTGCAATGGAAAACGCCAAATCCCATTTTGGTGACAATGTGGAATATGCTCACTCAAATTATAATGCATGTAGTGGGGCCGATGCGCTTATAATTAATACGGAATGGAATGAGTACCGTCAACCCGATTTTCAGAAATTAAAAGAGCTGATGAGAGGAAATGTGATCTTTGACGGTCGAAATTTATATAAACCACATAGGTTACAAGAGGCCGGGATCAAATATTTTGGCGTAGGAATCGGCAATTAACAATTTAACAGTTTACAGCTATGCTGAATTAAACTTTATTGCCCCGTATTTTCTTGAATTTATTTGCAATATTATTTATTCAGGTAAAATGCGTTGTAAAAAATTGGATTGAATCTCAATAGTGTGTGATTAATCTAAAATATTATACAAAATTCAAAAACAGGTGTGTGAATGTCTAAATCTCTAATAATTGTTGAATCTCCAGCGAAAGCAAAGACTATCAAGAAATACCTTGGTAAAGACTTCAGTGTTGAAGCTTCATCAGGGCATCTTGTCGATCTTCCGAGCAGCAAACTGGGTGTGGATATTGAAAATAACTTTAACCCGGACTATGTGGTAATAAGAGGGAAGGGTAAATATCTAGATAAGCTTAAAAAAGCCGCAAAGAAAGCGGAAAATGTCTATCTGGCATCTGACCCCGATCGGGAAGGTGAGGCGATAGCCTGGCATATAGCAAATGAACTGGATATCTGGGACAGATCACACCGTGTGCTTTTTCACGAAATTACAAAAAACGCAGTCCAGAAATCATTAGAACACCCCACAGACCTGAGCCAGGACCGCTTTGAGGCCCAGCAGGCAAGAAGAGTGCTTGACAGACTTGTAGGATATCAGGTAAGCCCTCTTTTGTGGCGAAAAGTCAAAAAAGGCCTGAGCGCGGGCAGGGTACAAAGTGTCGCTCTCAGAATAGTTGTTGAAAGAGAAAGAGAAATTGAAGCTTTTAAGCCTAAAGAATACTGGTCTATTGAGTCGGAATTAAAACGCCCGCAGGATGAACTGTCAGAATCATTTGTAGCTGCTCTGGTCAGATTTGAAGGCGAAAAAGTTGAAGTTTCGAACGAAGGGGAGTCTAACCATATCTTGGACTCAATTAGAAATGAAACTTTCACTGTCTCTTCTGTAGACAGAAAGGATAAAAAAAGAAACGCTACACCGCCTTTCATTACCAGCACGCTTCAGCAGGAAGCATCGAGGAAAATAAGGTTCGGCACTAAAAAAACAATGTCGATCGCTCAAAAGCTCTATGAGGGAATTGAGCTTGGAGATGAAGGCCCTGTTGGTCTTATAACTTATATGAGGACAGACTCTGTAAGGGTTTCAAATGAAGCGCTTGATGATGTCAGGGCCTATGTAAAAAATAATTACGGCGCGGAATATTTACCGGAGAAGCCAAATACTTTTAAAGTCAAAAAAGCAGCGCAGGACGCTCACGAAGCCGTTAGACCTACTTATGTAGATAAAGTCCCGGAATCTGTCAAAGAATTTCTATCCGAGGATGAATTCAAACTCTATAAACTTATATGGCAGCGTTTTGTAGCGTCGCAAATGACACCTATTATCTATGACCAGACAACACTTGAAATTAAAGCGGGGAAAGGGACTTTTCGCGCAACCGGGTCCATAATAAAATTTCCGGGATTCTCGGCAGTATATCTTGAGGGCAAGGAAGAAGAGGAAGAGGCCAAGGAAAAAGACGAGATGAGGAAGCTCCCTGATGTTATAATGGGAGATAGTCTGGATCTTCTAAATCTTGAGGGTAAACAGCATTTCACTCAGCCCCCGCCCAGATTTACCGAGAGTTCTCTTGTGAAAGAGCTTGAGGAAAAAGGCATAGGACGTCCCTCAACTTACGCAAGCATTATTTCGACAATACAGGATCGTGAATACGTTGTTAGAGACAGGAACAGACTGATGCCTACTGTTTTGGGACGCACTGTGAATGATCTTTTGATCCAGGGTTTCC
>JAHEEI010000231.1 GCA_024640785.1 Pseudomonadota bacterium | reverse complement strand
AATTTCAATATCATGGATCAATAAATGAGAGCCTGGTGCCCGAAGTAATCAAGTTCATTATGGTGGGTACGCCCAACCATGGGTCGCAAATGGCCCGATTTCGGTTGTTTGGTGAAGTGCGCGATCATCTTGCCCGCCTGTCAAACGGTGAAACAACGTGGCAGGGGGCAATATTTGATGGCGCCGGCGAGGCAAAAATTGACCTGCTGCCGGAAAGCCGTTTTTTAACCGAGTTAAACAGCCGGCCTCATCCTGAGGATATTGACATGCTCATTATTGCCGGAATATCCAGCCCCTGGCAGGAAGATGATATTAACAGCATGATTGACGATATAGGCCAAAAGGTGCCTGAAGATCAGCAAAAACTGGTTAATGATATAGGTGAATACATGATTTCAATGACTCATGACTTGGGAGACGGACTGGTGACTGTTGAATCAACCAGGCTGGAAGGGATTCCCCTCCGGACCGTTGAAGGGACGCATTTGTCAATGATTCGAAATATCACCAGTAGCAGCAGACGCATCCCTCCTGCTGTACCGATCATTATTGAATATTTGAAAAAAGGTAATAGATAAGAACTTTCGGCAATTTTATGGACAGAACCGACTTACAATAGCTGCTATATCTTTACACTCGTGAATCATTCCAAAAATACCAAGATGTACGGTGTACATGTTGAGTCAGATTTTGTCTGATAAAACTGAAGATGTTGGTAAGGAATTTATATTTTCGAGTTCTTTCTAACTGCCACATTGTGGTTAAATTTCCTTTTTTATCCAGCTAAATCCCCAAAATATTACTTGCGATATAATAATAACTTTTTTCGTCTTCCTCGTAACTTATTGTAATAATACAGAATTATTATTTGCATAGAAGTGGGCCCAGTTATTGCAAGTCTTAAGCGGGCTTATCAGTATTTACATTACACAACTTGCACATTTTACAGCTAATAAACATTGATTAGGAACAATGAATCCTGATTTAATACTAAAGAAAAAAGATGAAAAAAGACTTTAAAACCTTACGAATACTGGTTGTTGATGATGAACCATTAATCCTCATGTCTCTCTCCAGATTTCTCAAGAAAATAGCGTTGGTCAAGGTGGCATCTACAGCCGAGGAAGCCCTTGAAGCGATAGAGGAACAACACTACGACCTTTGTTTTCTTGATGTCAATCTGCCGGGAATGACTGGATTGGATGCAATGAAAATTATTAACGAGCTATCCCCGAACACGAAAGTCGCTATTATGACGGGAAACCTTTTGAATAAATCCATGAAGAAACAGGTTGATGATTACGCTTACTCATTCATCGAAAAACCTTTTGTTCTTTCAGATATTGAAGGTGTGGTCGAAAGGGCGACTGCTACCTTGAACCAGTAAGCCCGGCTTTCTGACGATATTACCACATTGCTTCACTCTAACAAGCAGGACCGATACGATACCTGCTATCCAGCAAAAGTCATGACCCATTCCTAAAATATCAAGATATCCAGCAGTAATAATGAATCAAAACAGGGGACCAACCAACCTCGGCCGGTCCCCTATTTTATTGAATATCAGTGATGACGTTCCTGATGGTCATCGCCGGATATCGGCATATTGCCCATCGCCGACAGTCCCTCCACCGCATCCCGAATATGTTCCAGGCCGAGAGTCCATATTAATATATGTTGTATTGCATACTGTAATCAATTAGCATATTTTTTAGCCAATGTGGGCCCAATATTAACCTAATATTTTCCCAAAGAGGCTCAAAAGATGACCAAAAAACTCTTTACTAATATCTCTGTTATTCTGACTTTTGTTTTTTTTCTGCCGCTTTTGCAAAACTGCAGTGAGCAGCCAGAGGCCCCATCAAAAAATGAAACCCCAAATGAAACCCGGATCCAAAAGTTAAGCCTGGGACTTATTCCAGAACAGGACCTGTTCAGTCAGAAGGAAAGATATGAGCCACTTGCTCGCTATCTCTCTGAAAAAATTGGGTTAAACGTTGAAATCAAAATGCTTTCGCGTTATGGCAACATCATTGACAATTTCGTTTCTGGCCAGCTGGACGGTGCCTTTTTCGGTAGTTTTACTGGGGCATTGGCAATCAAGAAAATTGGGGTTATTCCACTTGCTAGGCCTGTATGGCTTGATGGCACCTCAACTTACTATGGTATGATTTTTGTCAGGAAAGACAGTGGGATAAAAAATGCTAATGACATGAGAGGTAAAAGGTTTGCTTTTGTGGATAAGGCAACAACAGCCGGGTGGCTCCTACCTCTTGAGTTTTTCCATGTGAACGGCATTGAGGATTTCAACAACTGGTTTGCTGAAACTTATTTTGCCGGAACCCATGAAGACGCAATTTATGACGTTCTAAACAAAAAAGCGGATATAGGCGCTGCCAAGAATACTGTTTTTTACAGACTCGCAGAAAAGGACAGCAGATTAACAGATGATCTGCAGATCCTGGTAAAATCACCCAAAGTGCCGTCAAACACTCTGGCTGTGAGCAACAAACTTGATAAGTCTATAACTAAAAAACTTAAAAATACCTTACTGCAGATGGAACAAGATAAACAGGGGCAGGAAATATTAAAGAAATTTAAGGCAATAAAATTTATCGAAACAACCGTTGAGGACTATGCTCCGGTTTTTGAATATTCCAATACAGTTAGCCTTGACCTCCGTAAATACAATTATATGAACGAGTAATCTCCATAGTACAAACTTTTTGGAGGTGTGCCCTATATATGAAAAAGAAAATTTATTTTTACCCCTCTTTTTTCTCACGGGAGGATACTTTATATCAAAATCCATTGAAAAAGTAACAAACAAGCTAGAAACTTTCATCACTCTTAATAAAATCTAATTTTTACGGGAAACCCTGTATTTATTTTATCAAACCTAAGATGTCTGCTGATATTTCTGACAGTGTCAAGCAGAAAACACCTATCCATTGTCCCCTGTTTTATCGGGGGATTTCATATGCAGGGCATCAATTAGTTCAGGTTGCCTTATGGAACAGTCAGATTCAGCTATGCAAGATTTTGCTATGACGGCTTTTTGTTTTTCTTCCGGAAGTTGTCATTTCGAATTTTCGTGAATCATTCCTGAAATGTAAAGATGTACGGTGGACATGTTGAGCCAGATTTTGTATGACGGAACTATAGATGTTGGCAAAACATGTGAACTTGATATATATGATTACATGACCTAACAATTATTTCTTTTATTGACTTCCTAGTGTTATTTCCTTTAATTGTTTTGTTGATTCTTTTCTGTATTGACCATAAAAGGTAAGGACAAGTCTGTTGTGATCTTGAACGGAAAACTACAGATTTCATTGAGACAACCTGACTATCTCGTATGTGATTAGAAAAATTTTTCTTAAGTAATTAGAGAGGGAGACAATGAATTGCTGGGAATTTATGAAATGTGGTCGTGAATTTGGAGGATTAAAGGCATATGAATTGGGTTTTTGTCAGG
>JAHEEI010000230.1 GCA_024640785.1 Pseudomonadota bacterium | reverse complement strand
AAAAGGAGGTGACTGGCCCATTGAAACTATCGTTGGAAGAGAAATTGTTGAAAAAAAAGGCGGGAAAGTCTGCTCAATTCCATTAATGGAAGGAATTTCAACTACAAATATCATAGAAGAAGTTAAAAAACGCTTTTGTACTTAAAGATTTGAGATATGGGCAAAGAAGACTGAAGGGGGTATAAACAAAAATTCTTTGAAAGGCTTAATATCAAGCTTGAGGTCAAGAAAAATTTGGAATAAATGAGGGGAAAAAGCATTTTCCCTCCCGGATAGGGGTTGTTTTTATTGACCCCGACCAAAAAAAAGAATGCATTATTGAAAAATTTTCTTAAAAATCCAGTAAAAACAAAATTTTTTTGAAAAGATTTTTTGAGCTTGATTCTATTGAAAATTTCATAAGAAATTGTATGAATCTTAGTTTTGTAACCCCCTTAAATTTCTTTTTATATTTATACTAAAAATTTATTTTTTTTTTTAGGAGATTTTTCCTTGACATAACAATATCTTGTGTCAAAATGTACCGCATAATACAACATAGAGACAAAAATTATACTCGGGGAGGGATTAATGGGGTCAATAGTAGAACTTAATGCACAGAAGGAAAAAGCAAAAAAAGCCTCGAAAAAGGAAACCACAGACCTGACACTGTTTGTAAGGACCTCAAAAGAAGATCTTTCTGGTTGGGATAGACAGAAAATCGTTGACGCCCTCCTGAAAGAGACTGATCTGGATATAAACACCTCCGAGAAAATCAGCCTCGAAGTTCAGGAAACCATTGAAAACTCTAAGATTAAATACATAACAGCTCCGTTGGTAAGAGAGCTGGTTGATGCAAAACTGATTGAACATGGATTGGAAGACGCAAGAAAACTGCATACCCGTCTGGGTGTTCCTCTGTTTGATGTAGATCAACTTATTTTGCATCCAAACAAAGAAAATGCAAATGTGCCCCATGGTCCTGAAGCAACAAATCTGACCCTGGCTGAAAATATAAAGAAAGAGTATGCTCTTTTAAAAGTATTTTCCTCTGATGTCGGAGACGCCCATATGAGGGGGGATATCCATCTCCATGACATGGGTTTTATTGACAGGCCCTACTGCTCCGGACAGTCCCTTGAATATCTGAAAAAATTCGGCCTCCATCTGCCAAATTCTCTCTCAAACGCAAAACCGGCCAAACATCCTGAAGTACTCCTTGCCCATATGGTAAAGTTTGCAGCTGCTCTCCAGAGCCACTTTGCAGGTGCGATCGGATGGGATGCTGTAAACCTGTTTTTTGCACCCTACCTTGAAGGAAAAACGGACAAGGAAGTAAAACAGATAGCACAGATGATGATTTATGAATTCTCTCAGCAGGCGGTTGCCCGGGGAGGCCAGGCAATTTTCACAGACATCAACCTTTACTGGGAAGTTCCAAAACATTTTGAAGATGTTCCGGCAATAGGTCCGGGCGGTGAATTTACCGGCAAGACTTACGGTGAATACGAAAAAGATGCGCAGCGTTTTGCATGGGCGTTGTTTGAAGTCTATAAAGAGGGTGACGGAACAGGAAGACCTTTTTTCTTCCCAAAACCTCTGGTTCATATCACTGAGAAGTTCTTTAAAACAGCAGGTCACGAGAAATTCCTTAATCACATCTGCGATATCGCAAGTGAAAAAGGCACCACCTACTTTGTTTTTGACCGTGGCGAAACAGCCAAGATATCTGAATGCTGCCGTTTAAGTTTCAAATTAAACGAAAGCGATATTCAAGATGCAAAAGAACCCTGGAGAATGCGTTTCTGCGCGCTGCAGAACGTTACCATTAATCTTCCACGACTGGGATACCGGAGCAGAAAAGACGAAACAACCCTTTTCAATAACCTACGCGAAATGCTAGAACTGGCTGTAAAAGCACACCTTCAGAAAAAAACCTTTATTGAAAAGCTTCTTGCTCTTGGAGAGACAGGCCCGCTTGCTCTGCTTACCATGAAAAAAGACGGCACATCATATATCAGAATGCACAGAGCTTCATACCTCATCGGCATGGTCGGTTTGAATGAACTGGTTAAAATACAAACCGGACATGAACTGCACGAATCAAAAAAAGCATTAAAATTCGGGCTCAAAGTAATTGCGCACATGAGACTGTTAACTGAAGAGTTTAGCGCAAAACATGGAATGCACTTTGTCCTGGAGCAGACACCTGCGGAAAGTACTGCGTACCGTTTTGCAAAACTTGACCTTAGGGATTATACGGATGAGGCTGTAAAATATATAAAAGGAAGCATTCCCGAAGGACAGATATACTATACAAACTCCACAGCACTCACGGTTTCATCAGAGGACAACCCCATAGATCGGGTAAAAACCGAGGGTCTTTTTCATCCGCTTATTGAAGCAGGATCAATTACACATATCTGGCTTGGAGAATCAAAACCATCCAAAGAGTCTCTGGCCAACTTTATTAAAAAGGTGTTCCGGGAAACTGAAAGTGACCAGATAGCCTTCTCTCCCGAATTTACCAACTGTGTTTCCTGTGGAAAGACAGCAAGGGGCCTTTCCGACAGCTGTTCCTATTGCGGCTCTGAAGATATTGAAGGAATAACAAGAATTACGGGATATTTCACAAAAATATCAAGCTGGAACAAAGGTAAGATAGGCGAGTTAAAAGCAAGAAACAGAAACAGCGGATTTTTCGCCAGTAAATAGGAGATGTCATGGGAGTTGTTAAACTTTTCGTACAACAGAAATGTCACAAATGTCCTCAGGCAAAAGAAGTGGGCAATACTTTAAAAGATGAGGGCTTTAAAGTAAAGGAATATGATATACAAACAGCAGACGGAATGGCAGAGGCTGCTTTTCACAGCATTCAGTCAACTCCGGCTTTCATCCTTGAAGATTCGGACGAAAACATACTAGCAGACTTCAGGGGCGAAATACCAACACCCCAGGAAGTAAAAGCGATTTTAAGTGGTTTGCAGGACTGATGGAAGATTTAACAAAAGTTCCCGTTAAAGGTTTTATTAAAACCTCATTTGTTGACTGGCCTGGAAAAATATGCTCGGTAATATTTTTCCCGGGATGCAACTTCAGATGCTGCTATTGCCATAATTCCGAACTGGTTTTAAAATACGAAAACCTTGAAGACATAGATTTTGGAAGCATCCTTGTCCTTCTTTCAGGCCAAAAAAAATGGATTGATGGAATCTGTATATCCGGCGGAGAGCCCACCCTGTATTCTGAACTTCCTGAAGTTTTTTCAATTATTAAAAAAGAAGGCTTTTTGACAAAACTTGATACAAACGGCACCCACCCTGAGATGTTAAAATATCTGGTGGAAAACAGGCTGGTTGATTATGTTGCGATGGATGTTAAATCTCCCTTAAATGAAAAGGCTTACTGCAAAATCACCCAGGCACCAAGCATGCTTAAATCAGTAAAAGAAAGCATTTCATTCTTGCTGGAAAAAAGAGTCGAGTATGAATTTCGGTTTACAGTCCTCCCTTCTCATCACAAGAAAGAAGATATTTTA
>JAHEEI010000073.1:7500-12897 GCA_024640785.1 Pseudomonadota bacterium | reverse complement strand
GAGCAGATCTTTTTCCGCTTTCTCCCCCTGAAAGCAATACTGCAGCCATAGATGCAGCTAATCCAGTACATATTGTAGCTATATCAGGAGTCACATATTGCATGGTATCATAAATACCTAGCCCAGCATATACAGATCCTCCAGGACTATTTACATATAATTGAATATCCTTTTTGGCATCAGTAGATTGAAGGAATAATAATTGGGCGGTTATTATATTAGCAATATTATCGTCAACTGGCAGCCCTAAAAATATGATCCTGTCCATAATCAATCTTGAAAATACATCAATCTCAGCAAAACGGGTTGGCCGCTCTTCAATTACTGATCTTGTCATATTCTCAACGTGCTGGATATAGCCATCAATTGTATTGCCATTAAGGCCCTGTCCTTTGACAGCGTACTTTCGAAATTCTTCTTTGTTTAAATCCTTATCTATCATTGATTTAATGTTTTCTACTGTAAATCTACAAAAATAAAAAAAAAGCCCTTTGTCAAAAGGACTTTAGTTTTAATTGCTATATATGAATTTTATTTTTCAGCCTTTTTTTCAAACTCTTCCCGTGTCACCTTTTTGACGGAAATTTCAACTTTTTGTTTTAAAATATCCATAATTTTTTCTGTTCTAAGTTGATTATGAACATTCATATAATGCTCGCCATTGTTTTGTTGGAGATAGTTATTCGCCATTACCTCAAGGTTTTGGCTCATTTCATCATTTAACTCCATACCCCCAAATTGCGCCTGAAACATTTTCTTGGTATAATCAACAATATCTGCATACTCTATTTTCACATCACTTTCCTCAAAAATACGATTCTTGATCAAAGTCCACTTTAAATCTCTGACATAATGTTCAAAATCCTTCTCTAAGTCTTCTTCTTTTATTTCTTGATTTGAAGCTAAAATCCACTTTTTATAAAACACCTCAGGAATTTCCATCTTAGTATCCTTCAATATCTTCTCCTGAATTTGATGGGCTAAAAGGTATTCACTTTCTTTATCGTAGTTCTCTTCAAAAATCTTGGTATATTCCTTTATAAATTCCTCTTCTGACTTAATTTTTCCCTCGCCAAAAATCTTATCAAAAAACTCCTGATTCATCTCAGCGGGCTCAACTCTATTTACATTCTTTACAGTAAACTCAAATTCTCCACTTAAACCTTTAACTTCTTCGTCAGACATTGCAGTCATCTCAACAAGATCTTTTTCATCGGCAAACAACTTCTGGATATCAATCTTTACACTATCATCCTTCTTTAATCCGATAAATGTTTTCTGTATCTTCTTTGCTACTTTATCAATGTATATTAATCCATCTTTAGAAAACTCCGTACTAGGTTGAGCCAAAGTTCCAAAAATTGAGTCTCTTGCAACACTTACCTCTGGATTAGTCATTTTACCATATTGTTCCTTGAGGTTATCAATCGCCTCATCAAGAACTTTCTTTTCAACTTTTATCTGATATTTGTTGATCTTAAAATCTAACTTATAGTCAAAATCTTCAATCAGACCAACGTTATACTCAAAATCAAATTCTTTTTGAGTATCCCAATCAATTTCCTGTGCCTTTTCGTTATTTGGCAAAGGATCTCCTATGATTTTAATATCATTTTCTTTGATGTATTCCTTCAATGAATCAACAAGGATTTTATTGATCTCTTCAACCATTATCGATTTCCCGTACATTTTCTCAATAAGACTCATAGGAACCTTTCCAGGTCTAAATCCTTTGATATTCGCTTGCTTGCTATAGGATTTAAGTTTTTCTTTAAATTTTGGTTGATAATCAGCTTCCTTTAAATTAATTTTAATTAAGGCCTCTGGGCCTGAATTTTTCTCTAACTGAATGTCCAAGATGAATTATGTTTAAATGTATAAATAATGATAAAACCCTCAATTTCGTTAACTTTAGAACGCCATTGAGGGTTTGAAATTTGTGCGGATGAAGGGACTCGAACCCCCATGCCTCGCGGCGCTAGATCCTAAGTCTAGTGCGTCTACCAATTTCGCCACATCCGCAGTGACCAAAAATGGAATGCAAAAGTACAAAAATTTATTTTATTATCAATTGTTCGTGATTCTTTTTTATTTTAGATGGAAATCAAGAATATATGACGGAATTTGAGTTAGAGCAGGAGAAGAAGGAGATTGTAAGACAATACCGGAGATTATTGCGTCATGCTAAACCCTTCCTTCAAGAAGGCGACGCCAAAATAATTAAAAGGGCGTTCAATCTATCTCAGGAAGCTCATAAAAATATGAGACGTAGGTCTGGAGAACCATATATATTCCACCCTCTCGCTGTAGCCCAAATCTGTGTTGAAGAAATTGGTCTTGGAACCACCTCAATTGTATCTGCTTTGCTTCATGATGTAGTAGAAGATACCGAAATGGAAATTGAGGATATTGAACGCCATTTCGGTAAAAAAGTAGCTAAGATTATCGATGGTCTCACCAAAATTTCTGATGTTTTTGATCACGGTTCATCCCAACAAGCAGAGAATTTCAGAAAGATGCTTTTAACACTTTCTGATGATGTAAGGGTAATTTTAGTAAAACTCGCTGACCGACTTCATAATATGAGAACGCTTGGCAGTATGCCAAGACACAAACAACTGAGGGTGTCATCAGAAACCATATATCTATATGCTCCACTTGCTCATAGATTGGGATTATATGCTATTAAATCAGAATTAGAAGATTTGTTCTTAAAGTACAGCGAACCTATAAAATACGCTGACATAGTTGATAAAATAAATGCTTCAAAAGCACCAAGAGATAGGTTTGTCAGGAATTTCATCAGTCCTATACAGAAAGAATTAAATAAAAGAAGATTTAAATTTACAATTAAGGGTCGCCCAAAATCCATCTATTCCATTTGGAATAAAATGACTTCGCAAGAAATCTCATTTGAAAAAGTGTATGACCTTTTTGCCATAAGAATAATTTTGGATTTACCTCCGGAAATGGAAAAACCTGGATGCTGGCAAGTCTACAGTGTTGTCACGGATTATTACCAACCAAATCCTGATCGACTGAGAGATTGGGTAAGCACACCAAAATCCAATGGATATGAGTCACTTCACACTACGGTGATGAGTAAAACAGGCACATGGGTTGAAGTCCAGATTAGAACAAAAAGGATGGATGAAATTGCCGAAAAAGGCTATGCTGCTCATTGGAAATATAAAGAAAGTGAACACACTACCGAATCTGGACTTGAAGCATGGATTGGAAGAGTTCGGGAAATTCTGGAACATGACAACGTTTCTGCAATTGAATTTGTAGATGATTTTAAGCATAGCCTTTTTAATGAAGAAATATTTGTATTTACTCCGAAAGGTGAACTCAAAAAACTACCTGGAAATGCATCTGCATTAGATTTTGCCTTTGAAATTCACTCTGAAATCGGAGCACGCTGTATTGGAGCTAAAGTAAATCAAAAGCTCGTTCCAATAAATTATAAATTAAAAACTGGCGACCAGGTCGAAATTTTAACGTCAAACAAACAAAAACCAAATGAAGGCTGGTTGAATTTTGTTGTAACATCAAAAGGCAGAACCCGGATAAAGGATGAACTAAAAGAACAAAAGAAAAGCGCTGCTTCGGATGGCAAAGAAATTGTTTTAAGAAAACTTAAACAGGCGAAACTTGAACTTAATAGTGAGAATCTTGACAAACTTCTAAATAGATTTAATCTCAAATCTGCGCTCGACTTCTACTTCCTTGTTGGTAAAGGGAAAATAGATCCAAAAGAAATAAAGAAAATTAAGAATTCTGTTGACAAACCTAAAAAACAGGCCAAACAGAGAGTTTCAGATGTTGCATCATTTCAAAAAACCATCAAAGAAGCAACAGGTGAAAAAAGAGACCAACTTCTTATAGGTGAAGATATGGATATAATTCCATATTCACTTGCTCCGTGCTGCCATCCAATCCCTGGTGATGATGTTTTTGGTTTTGTTTCAATACATGAGGGAATAAAGATTCATAGAATAAGTTGTCCAAATGCTACTGAACTTTTATCGAAACACGGGCATCGTGTTATGAAGGCAAAATGGACATCACAATCTGAGGTTTCATTCTTAACAGGATTGAAAATTAGGGGAACGGACCGAGTAGGCATGATGAATGATGTTACCAATATAATTTCTAGTGAATTGAAAGTAAATATGAGATCTGTATCCATTGAAAGTGATAATGGGATATTTGATGGCAGCATCCAACTCTATGTACACGACACAAATCATCTAGAAAAACTAACAAAAAAACTTGAAAATATTGAAGGTGTAGAGGAAGTAATCAGATTTGATGTCTAAGTATTTTTCTGAATTATAAATGAATAGTCAAATACTTTGAAATACTAATCCAATTCATAACTTTGTACCTCTTTTTTAGAAGGCATCTGGATACAAAATAGCATATTAATTTTATGGAATACAGCCACGAAAAAGTAAATGATGTACTTGTGTTACGGCTTTCAGGAGATTTGATTGGTGAAAATCATGGGCCTGAATTAATCTCCATAATAAATGATACTATCAATGATGATGTTATTTTCTGTGCGATTGATATTCAAAATGTACGTTATATTAATAGTAGTGGAATTGGTGTTTTGATAACTATGCTTACTAAATTTAGAAATAAAGGTGGGGAGGTAGTATTAATTAAACCATCTGAATCAGTTGAAAAACTTTTAATAATCACTAAACTGAATTCTATTTTTACTACGGTACCAAATTTAGAACTTGCCTTCCACGAACTTGTAAAATCATAATAAAATGAAATCTGATGTAATTTTAGGCCTTCAATGGGGAGATGAAGGCAAAGGAAAGATTGTTGACTATTTAGCTGCAAAATATGATGTTGTTGCCAGATTTCAAGGAGGCCCAAATGCTGGGCACACCTTAGAATTTGATAATATTAAACATGTGCTTCATCAGGTTCCTTCCGGAGTCTTTAGAAATAATACCAAAAATGTTATTGGCAATGGTGTGGTATTAGATCCAGTTATCTTCAGAAAGGAAATAGAAGCATTGAAAAATTATAATATTGAACCTTTCTATAATTTGTATATCTCTAAAAGGGCACAACTGATTCTGCCTACCCATAGGCTGTTGGATGCTGCCTATGAAAAGTCGAAAGGTGATAGTAAAATAGGTTCGACTTTGAGAGGCATTGGACCTACATATCAAGACAAAACTGCAAGAATTGGTTTAAGAGTTGGAGATATCATTTCAGAAGATTTCAAGAAAAAATATGAAATCCTTAAATCAAAGCATTTGAATATTCTTGAACATCATGAAATTGAATATGATCTTCCTTCGCTGGAGGAAGACTTTTTCAGTGCTTTGGAGTACATCAAAAAATTTAAGTTAGTTGACACGGATTACC
>JAHEEI010000073.1:0-2500 GCA_024640785.1 Pseudomonadota bacterium | reverse complement strand
GTAGTCAAGATGAGTAATCTAAGGCGCTCGAGTGATTCATGGCTAAGGAACTAGGCAAAATAGCCCTGTAACTTCGGGAGAAGGGGCTCCCCGACATGTCGGGGACGCAGTGAAAAGGCCCAGGCGACTGTTTAGCAAAAACACATGGCTTTGCAAAATCGAAAGATGAAGTATAAGGCCTGACACCTGCCCGGTGCCGGAAGGTTAAGGGGGGGCGTTATCCTCACGGAGAAGCGCTGAACTGAAGCCCCGGTAAACGGCGGCCGTAACTATAACGGTCCTAAGGTAGCGAAATTCCTTGTCGGGTAAGTTCCGACCTGCACGAATGGTGTAACGATCTGGGCACTGTCTCGGCCATGAGCTCGGTGAAATTGTAGTCGCGGTGAAGATGCCGCGTACCCGCAACGGGACGGAAAGACCCCGTGAACCTTTACTGCAGCTTCACATTGACATTGGGTAAGGGATGTGTAGGATAGGTCGGAGACTATGAAGCGGTGTCGCCAGGCATCGTGGAGTCGCCCTTGAAATACGACCCTTTCCTTATCTGATGCCTAATCCCTAACGGGAGACAGTGTGTGGCGGGTAGTTTGACTGGGGTGGTCGCCTCCAAAATAGTAACGGAGGCTTTCAAAGGTACCCTCAGCACGTTTGGTAATCGTGCGTAGAGCGCAATAGCATAAGGGTGCTTGACTGTGAGGCCTACAAGCCGAGCAGGTACGAAAGTAGGATATAGTGATCCGGTGGTTCCGAATGGAAGGGCCATCGCTCAAAGGATAAAAGGTACTCCGGGGATAACAGGCTGATCGCTCCCAAGAGCTCATATCGACGGAGCGGTTTGGCACCTCGATGTCGGCTCGTCACATCCTGGGGCTGGAGAAGGTCCCAAGGGTTGGGCTGTTCGCCCATTAAAGTGGCACGCGAGCTGGGTTCAGAACGTCGTGAGACAGTTCGGTCCCTATCTGTTGTGGGCGTAGGAAGCTTGAGAGGACCTGACCTTAGTACGAGAGGACCGGGTTGGACGTACCGCTGGTGTACCGGTTGTGGTGCCAACTGCACCGCCGGGTAGCTATGTGCGGTCGAGATAAGCGCTGAAAGCATCTAAGCGCGAAACTCACCTCAAGATGAGGCTTCCATATAAGGGTCGTCAGAGATCATGACGTCGATAGGCTACAGGTGTAAAGGCAGTAATGTCATAGCCGAGTAGTACTAATTACCCAATCGTTTTCTTCTGTAGCTAGTCTTCTGAAAATAAAGAACTCCATAACTCTTTCACTTCTAACATGTCTTTTGTTGATCATTTCTGGACAAAGGAATTAATACCTCCTTTTTACCAGCAAATCAACAATTAAAATATTATGGGTAGCTCATAGCATCGGACTTGAGCAAATTTGCCCAAAGAGCTAATGGTGGCTATGGCGAGGGTGTCCACCTCTTCCCTTTCCGAACAGAGAAGTTAAGACCCTCAGCGCTGATGGTACTGCCGTAACACGTGGGAGAGTAAGTCGCCGCCAACTTTTATACTATAAAAAAGCCTCTGTAAAGAGGCTTTTTTTTGACCCACCTTTTTACAAAATACCTTTTCACTATACTTGATAATCAATTGTATATCCCATAGCATTTCTTGACTACATTACTTACAGGCTGCATATCGCTTCAACCATCTTTGCAGGGTAGATTAAGAATGATCCTATAATTAATTTTGAAACTTCTATAATTCAGAAATTATTTGCATAGGAAAAATATCTCCGATGTGAAAAATTAAGATTACCCCAAAAAACTTGACAAATAAAACCTTATTTTATTAATTGCATTATTTAATAGAATTATTAAATAAATCTATGAGTGATGAACAAAATATGGAGCAAGCCATTCTAGAATCAGCCACCAAACTGTTTCTGGAAAAAGGGTTTAAAGCTACATCAACAACTGAAATTGCTAAAGAAGCTGGCTGCAACCAGGCTTTGGTGCATTATTACTATAGAACTAAAGACAGGCTTTTTGAAGCTATTTTTGAGAAAAAGATGAAATTCTTTGTAGGCAGCCTGATACAAATCAATAGAGAAGAACTTCCATTTATAGAAAAACTCACTAAAAGAATAGAATCACATTTTGACGCTGTTCTGGAAGATCCGAAAATACCTCTGTTCCTTTTCAACGAGATCAACTCCAATCCTGCAAGGCTTGAACAGCTACGTGCCAAACTCGGAGAATTGCCTCAGGAGGTGTTCCTTCAAATGAAGAGTGAGCTTGATGAAGAGATCGCATTGGGAAATATTCGATCAATCACAATTTTTGATTTAATGTTAACCATTGTCTCCTTAAACATCATGGTTTTTATAGCGGAACCAATGTTCAAAACAATCTCTGGGATATCAAATGAAGAATTTATTAAACTTCGAGAAAGAAGAAAAAAAGAAAATGTACATATCATATTGAGTAGTTTGAAGCCCTGAACATCAACAACTGAATAAGAATAAAGAATATATAAATATCAGAAAAA
>JAHEEI010000229.1 GCA_024640785.1 Pseudomonadota bacterium | reverse complement strand
TATGGTTTTCCGGGATAAGCGTCGGATGAACCCTTGCCTCTATCTCCTTTTCAGAACCACGGCAGACCGCCAGAAGTTTTATCCTGTAACCCAGTTCTCTGGCAAATTCGATGTCAAGAGGTGTAACCCCTGAAATGCCTTCCGTATATATCTTTTTTATGCTGACATCTCTGCCAAAGGCCAGGCTGGCAAGAACTGCAAGTTTATGAGCCGCGTCAATACCTTCTATATCAAAGGTCGGATCCGCTTCAGCATACCCTTGCTTTTGCGCATCTTTCAAAATATCTTTAAATTCTCCACCTTCATCCGTCATCCGGCTTAAAATATAATTTGATGTCCCGTTTAAGATCCCGGAGAAACCTTCAACCTTATCAGAAACAAAACTTTCCTGAATTGCTCTGATAATAGGTATGCCGCCGGCAACACTTGCCTCAAAGGCGACATCAACTGAATTTTTTGCAGCAGCCCGATATATTTCAAGTCCGTGCTCAGCCAGAAGCGCTTTATTGGCTGTTATGACATGCTTGCCGTTATTTAAGGCTTTGAGAATAAACTTCTTTGCCGGTTCAATACCGCCGATCAGCTCCACCACGATATCAATATCCGGATCATTCAAAATAACTTCCGCGTCTTTTGTAAGAACCCCGTTTGACAGTTTCACCCCTCTGTCGGTTTTTAGGTCAAGGTCTGCAATTTTTTTAAGTTTGAGTTCGGCCCCGATCTGTTGGCGCAGAGAAACCCTGTTTTTCTGAAGGATCTTCACCACGCCTGTCCCCACTGTGCCAAACCCGATAATTCCTATGCCTATCTTTTTCATCTCTTTACAGTATCCCCCGTATTCCCCGCACAGCCTGTCTGGTCCTGTGCTCATTTTCAACTAAAGAAAAGCGAATAAACTCATCTCCGTATTCACCAAAACCAATACCCGGTGATACAGCAACCTTGGCTTCTTTTAAAAGCTTTTTGGTAAATTCAAGGGATCCCAAGTCCTTAAACTGCTTAGGAATTTTTGCCCAGACAAACATCGTGGCTTTTGGAGATTCAACCTTCCAGCCCGCGTTATTAAGTCCTGAAATAAGCACATCTCTCCGGCTGCGGTAGACCTCGTTAATTTCACCGATCTCTTTATCGATCTCATTCAGAGCGATAATAGATGCGATCTGAATCGGCTGAAACATCCCATAATCAAAGTAGCTCTTCAGCTTTGCCAGGGCAGCAATAAGTTTCGGATTTCCAACCGCAAACCCAACTCTCCAGCCCGGCATGCTGTAGCTTTTTGACATGGAAAAAAATTCTACACCAACATCCTTTGCACCGGGCACCTGAAGAAAACTGGGCGCTTTATATCCGTCAAAAACAAGATCCGCATAAGCCAGATCATGGATCACATAGATATTATTTTCTTTGGCAAAATCAACAACCTTTTGAAAAAAATCAAGCTCCACAACTGCAGTAGTGGGGTTGTTTGGAAAAGAAATAATCAAAAGCTTTGGTTTGGGCCAGGTCCTTTTGGTAGCCTTTAAAATCTCTTCAAAAAAATCTCTGCCCTCGCCGATAGGCACACTGGCCATATCTCCACCGGCAATCAGAACAGAATAGGGGTGTATCGGATAGGCAGGATTCGGAACCAGGGCAACATCACCCGGGCTAATCATTGAGAGAACCATATGCCCCAGTCCCTCTTTAGCGCCCATAGTTACAATTGCTTCTGATTCAGGATCAAGATCCACATCATACCTGCGCCGATACCAGTCCGTAATTGCCAGACGAAGCTTATAAATACCCCTTGAAACTGAGTAGCGGTGGTTTTTCGGGTTGCCCACCGCTTCGATAAGTTTGTCCACCACAGGCTGAGGAGTAGATATGTCAGGGTTTCCCATGCCCATATCAATTATATCTTCACCCGCCCGCCTAGCCTGCTGTTTTAAGTCTCCTATAATCCCGAAGATATAGGGGGGAAGTCTTTTTATTCTAGAAAATTCTTCCATTTATTATCCAATATGTTTATCATAACAGTCAAAAAAAATACCTTACCCCATTCACTTTGTCAAGCCTACCTCATCGATCCCACCCAATCACAATGGAAATGTCTGTTAAACTCATACCTCCATTCTTGGGCCGGACAAATAAAAGAAGCGTGTCAGAATATGCAGCAAATTCATTTTGTGTCTTCTGTTCAAGGACTATTGCGGCGAGCGTCTCATTTGGAGGCAAAAGGCTCATCATCCAATCCAAACCGCCTTTACCCCGAAGCTTTTGTATAAAAAAAGATCTTTTCATCCTTAAAACGATGTTCCCAGAATAAACATTTGAATCAGTCAGATCAGAGATTCTCCCTGACTGAAAGCTGCCGCGTTTATTTTTTACTGCAAAACAAGAAACCTTTCCTCTATTATATATATTATTGGCTGCTTTTATCTCAAAAACCCCTTCTCTATATCTGCTGGATGAAGGAAAATTTAAAATATATTTTTTCCAGGCAGAGCCTTTAACTGAATCTTTCCGGCCCGAAATCATTGCCTTAAATGGTAGTCCGGCCATATCTGGAGACATCTCATTAAGTTCCCGGTCAACAAGGCTGCTTTTATAAATATATTTCCCGTCGCTCACATCTGAACTTTCCGTCACAATGCCCGAACCCAAAGCCCGTCCAAGACGTTTGGAAAAAGTCTTATTTCTGCTGAATATGTTTAGTCCTATTCCCTGGTAGTTTTCGAGGATCTGGCCATCAACATTTGCAATCTTTATTAAGACCTCAGCAGCATACAGAGGGTTTAATAAAGAAAAAAGTACTAAAATAATTAAAACAGCAGTCTTCTTCATTTTCAGCTATTTTTTATCTCCAAAAATATATGCGGCTTAACTTTATAACACAGTTCTGCTCCTAATAGCGCAGCGTGTTTTCAAGATTTATTTTACAACAATAGTTCTCAATCAGGCAAGGTGAAAGAAGTGCTTTGAAGGAGAAACAGTATGAAAGTCACTTAAAGCCTAACAATAAGAGTAAAAAATAACATGCTCAATCAGGCATTCAGAGAACAACCCCTGCCATCAAATTACAACCCGGTTGTTTTTTTTGATACGCAGTACAAAAAAAGGGTGCAAAACATATTGTTGAGCAGCCCCTTCAGGTTCAGCAATAATTGTAAAATAAAAAATTTATTTGGCCAGTATTTTATTTAACTCTGCCACAAGTTTCTTATTCTCATTTTTCTTTTTTACTGCAACACGAAAAAACATCTCATCCAGCCCCTCAAAATCCTCACATGTCCTTATCATCAAGCCTTTCTCCAGGAGTTTTTCGTAAAGCTCAAGAGCATTAATACGGGCAGAGGCTTGAAGCTTTAACAATAGATAATTCACATTGCTCTTAAAAACAGCAAGGGATGAAATCGACTTTAGCCCAGAAAACAAATCAGAACGGGCCTCAATAATATAGGCAATACTTTTTTGAATGTAAGCGTTATCATTAAGGCTCTCCACTGTAGCGCGTTGAGCAACAGCATTCATCGTCCATGCCATCTGCCTTTCCCTTATCTTTTCAATATTTT
>JAHEEI010000072.1 GCA_024640785.1 Pseudomonadota bacterium | reverse complement strand
CCAGCACGGTTTACAAGGTCTCTTCAAAAAAGGTAAACGGGAAAAATGCAGAGTTAATCGTAAAATGGTCTCGGGTGGGTCAGCATGTTCCTCTTGAGACCAAGGTTATTGATGATGTTCTTAATGCTGAGTTTAACAGTCCTTTTGAAGAATTTTCACTGGTTGAAGAACTGCGCAGAAATGTATTCGCTCAGGAAATCAATGAAGTTAACATGTCCCTGCAGAAACCACTGGGTATTTATGTTCCTCCAAACAGGCTGCAGTTGTGGCAGACCGGCCGTTCAAAGCAGAAAATCAAGAGCAAGTGCTCTCAGCATCCCGGAGTTGAAATCGATTTACTCCGTCAGTATATTTTGATCTATAAGTGGGTGCGCGGTATAGACGCAGTTGAAGCCTATGAAAAAGCAGAGCTACCGGATGAAAAGCTTTTTCAGTTTACCGATGCGGTTACTGCGGAACTTAAAAAAAATGGATTCCGGGTTCTTGACAATAAACCGGCCCATTTTATCGTGAAACTGAAACTGGACCAAACAGTAATGAGGGACAAAAGGGGGGTTACACCTTTTGCTCTGGTTGATTTTGAGCTACTGCAGCGCACTCCTGAACATGAGGAGGAAGTTAAAAAGGCCAGGAGATCAAGTTACCTGCTCAAACAGCGGAACCGTTTTATTAAAGATAAAGAGAAAAAATGGCCTCAACACCTGCATGCCATAAATATCATGGGGGTGGATTATGTCTGGGGTGTTGCTGAAAGTACAAATGGCATGTTGTGGGTTGTGGGCGATGACCCGGACCTTTTTGACTATTTTCTCCCCGAACGCTGGCGAAAAACCCCGTGCACCACGCTTTCACCCAAAAATGATATTTATTACACAAAAACCAAAGATAATATTAATATCGTCTGGAAAATTTCACGAGTGGGCGAAAAACCTGATGTTGTTCAGGATGAACGGGGAAGAGAGATTATTCGTCATGGGTACAACAGTCCGTTTGAAAAATTCAGCTTAGCAATTAGGCTGAGCAATCTGGGGGTTTCAACGGTCTATCCTAGAGCCATTTATATGACCGGCAACAGTTCCGGTCTGCCGGAAGGCCTTGTGGATAAAAGTAGGTTTATCAGTCACCGTCACATCCTTGCACCGGACAATAAACCGGTCTTAAAAAAGGATCATGACTATATCACGGTATGGGGTTTCTGGAATGGTTCGGATGACCTTCTTGCAGAAAAGGATTTTACGTATTGTACAGGAATCAGTGCTTTGAACGCTTTTCGACGTGAACTGATAACTGATTATGATTTCTTTATGCTTATGGAGCAGGTTAAAAATCTTTTACATAAAAAAGGCTATGAAAATGTCGGGCTCAAGGGAAATCATATTTTACTTTCAATGAATTCCAAGGGTGGTCTTATTAAAGATATAAAAGGCCGCTTTGAGTTCCGTTTATGTAATTTTGAATTCATCAGACAATTACAAAGAAAAGAAATTAAAAAACCAAAAGTTCATTAATATAATGTAACAAAAGGGAGAATTATGAACAATCATGGGAAAGTATCACTTACATCGGTAAACTATTCAAATGCCCGGCCAATTACAACCAGCCCTTTAATGGTTCAGGATCTGTCTCTACGGGATGGGCACCAATCCCTGTTTGCAACCCGTGGAAGAACTGAGGATATGCTTCCGATTGCAGAGATGATGGATGATATCGGCTTTTGGGCTATTGAGACCTGGGGCGGAGCAACTTTTGATACCATGCACAGGTTTCTTAACGAAGATCCCTGGGAAAGAATAAGGACGCTTAAAAAGTATATAAAGAAGACACCTTTTTCCATGCTGTTAAGGGGACAGAATCTGGTGGGATACAGAAACTATGCTGATGATCTTGCCCGGGTCTTTGTTGAACGGTCAGCGGAAAATGGTATTGATGTTTTTAGAACCTTTGATGCTCTAAATGATTACAGGAATTTTGATACGGTTGTACCCGCCATAAAAGCCTGCGGAAAACATTTTCAGGGTTGTGTTTGCTATACCCTTACTGAACCGCGTCTTGGCGGAGAGGTGTATAACCTTAAGTATTATTTAAACAAGGCAAAAGAACTTGTTGCTCTGGATGCGGACAGCATTTGTATTAAGGACATGGCTGGATTGCTCGCACCCTATGATGCTTACCAGCTTGTCACTGCTTTAAAAGAGAATGTTTCTGTTCCTATCCATCTCCATTCTCACTGTACTTCCGGAATGGCTGCAATTACCCAGCTTAAAGCTATTGAAGCAGGCGTTGATATTATAGACACCTGCCTGTCCCCCTATGCGGGCAGGACATCACATCCTCCGGTTGAGCCTGTTGTTATGATGCTTCTTGGAACAAACCGGGATACCGGATTTGACGTTAAAAAACTGGTGGAAATAAATGATATTCTGGAAAAACAGGTATTGCCCAAATACAGACATCTGCTCAGCGATGCAAAGGTTTCTATCACTGATATTAATGTCCTGCTTCACCAGACTCCCGGAGGAATGCTCTCTAACCTTGTGGGCCAGTTAAGAGACATGGATGAACTTGATAAACTTGACAAGGTCTACAGTGAGCTTCCTAGGGTCAGAAAAGATCTGGGACAGGTACCGCTAGTAACTCCCACCAGTCAAATCGTAGGTGTTCAGACCGTTAACAATGTTTTATTTGACAAGCCTGATGAACATTACTCGAAGATTACGGATCAGGTCAAAGATCTTTGTTATGGTCTTTACGGTAAAACAACCAAGCCGATTAATGTTGATGTTTTGAAAAAAGCGCTTAAAAATTATCCGCGTGGAGAAGAACCGATTACCTGCCGTCCAGCAGAGATTCTTGAGCCTGAACTTGAAAAAGCAAAAGAGGAAATCAAAGATATTACAGATAATATTGATGATGTATTGACCTATGCGCTTTACCCGACCACAGGTAAAAAATTTCTTAAATGGAAATACGGAAAAGAAAGACCGCCGGCTGAAGTCATGCCAAAAACCCTTGAACAGGCAAAGAAAGAAGAGGAGCTTGTTGCCCAGGCCCGTAAGGGCGAGGCATTTCTCCGTCCTAAAAAAGATGTGCCTCCAAAAGGACCGGGGTTAAAAACCTTTAATGTTTTTGTGGATGGAGAATATTTTGAAGTTGGAGTTGAACCTGTGCGGGGCAAGTCCGCAGCCCTGTCTACAAAAAGGTCTTACATTCAGGATTCAGGAGCTAAGTTAAATGCCCCCAGGAAAACACAAGCCGGAATAACTTCACAAATTTTAGCACCCATGCCGGGTATGATTATCCGCTATGAAAAAAATGTTGGGGATAAAGTTACATCAGGTGAAAACGTTGTTATCCTTGAAGCCATGAAAATGGAGAACGCTATTCAGGCGACTGCTGATGGGACAATCAGTTCGGTGAACTTTACAAGCGGGGATTCCGTCAAAAAAGATGATGTGCTGTGTATCATCGAGAATGAAAAACATTAAAGGAGCTGTGCTCAGAGAGTTTTTTAAATAAATTAGCGATATGCTAAAAACGACGCCAAACAGGATTAAAAATTCAGCTCCAAAAGCTGAATTTATGTCTGAGCAATAATGACAAATGATTTAGGCCTGACTTTTTAAACTTTCAACCCCGTATGTTTCAATCACCTCGTGAAAAGACATCTCCTTGTCTCTGGTCTTTTCTCTGAAAAGAGCAATCCCTTTTTCAATCACTGACAAGACGCCTTGAACATCCGTAAACTCTGCCGCGGTTACCGCAATTCTAGGATGGCGCGAGCCGGTTCCGCCTACAACGACTTTATAGCCCTTTTCTATGGTCTGGATAATATCTTTCATACAAGCGGTTTTACAGCCTCCGCACATCATACATTGATTATAATCAATTAAAGGATCATCATTTTCAAGGTCAATGGCTCTTTCAATGCAGGGAACTAGGCATGCCTTGCACTTTATACAGCCGTCACTCTTTACCCCGGGTTTATAAAGCGAAATAATGCCGAAATCTGAAGAATACGGCGACATGCAACAGTTGGAACAGCCGATTATGGAAAACCTGAAAACATGATGAGACATTAATGGCGTACGCACCGATTCAATAACTACCCGCGTGAGGTCAAGTTCTTTTACCTTTTTCCGCAAAGGCACCAGAATATCACTTATCATTTTACGTTTGTCCGGTGTGCAGGCACCGAATTTTGCAGGACATATTTCAATTTTATACAGTTCACCTTCATCACCTTCAAAAAACTCCTCCGGCAGGTTCACATCATCACCCCTCAGCATTGCCTGTACCATCTCCGTGGCTTCTTTTCCAAAAGTCTTTCTATATCCTGACTCGGTCATCCTAACAATTTCCGGGGTTACCGTATCCATTTTTTTTGCCATTGCTCTGCGTTCGGCATCCAGTTTCACAAGAAAAATCATCGGGGGTGGAACCGGCACCACATCAGCCAGTTTTAAAGCTTCATCTTCCCATTTCATGCTTAAGTTTATCCTTTCGTTTAATCAAAAAAACAGTCCATCAAAATTACAGAAAACTGATCATAAAATATTACCACGGAATATCTTTATATTGGCAACCCTGCATAATTGTCCCGCCTGAAACAGAACTTTTGAGTTGCCGGCCCCCACCTCTCTTTTGCTGCAATAAGGTCCATAAACAGCTCACCGTCTTTTACCATGGTACCACCCACCACATTCACCCCTTTTTCAAACAGAGGGTCAGGGAAATATCCTGCAGTAGGCCCTATAATTGAAATAAAGGCATCAGGCAAACAATTAGAGATAACTTCATCGATGGTATTGTTAAAAACCGTTGTACTGGTGCAGAGGACTTTATTACAGTCTAAAAGGAAAGACGGATCCATTGTTACCTTAAACTGAGGATATTTTTCAACATATTTTGGATCTTTTTCAATGATAACAAGCTTTGCCCCTTTCTGTTCAACTCTTTTAACCAGCGGATAAAAGAATCCCACCATTCCGACACAGTCCCCTTTTTCTACCTCTATCAATCCCAGTGAATCTGTTGATATATCCATTAAATAACAGCTACTTAAAATTACTTGCTGACAAATGGCATTAAGAGATGCCAAGCCCATCATATTTTCAATTTCGTCATCTGAGCCGAATTTCATGGCAAGATCAACAGGAGACCGACCTTCAAAATCAGCAGAAGACAAACGGTTATAATCCGCCATTTTTGTGTCCGGGAGCATCACATAACTGATCCCCACAGTTTTGCTTTCAAGCATCACTGCCATGAATTCAGACTCTTTGGGTTGGCCGCCAGGATAAAAGGGAGGGAAAAATACACTTTGTATATTTGGTTGATCATATACCGCATTCAGGCGTGTGACCATCTTGGCAAAGGACTCATAAATAGACATCCATATGTCCTTCTATATCCAGAGTTATGGACAAACTCCCTGACAGTTAACCGGGGATATACCGACTGCATCAAGGAATGATTTCATCTTCGATATATCAATACCGTTTTCCGAAGCAAATTTCTGAATTTCAGTACAGGTTAAACTATTCTCTTTAGAAATGTCTATTAATTTCTGTTCCAACTCTTTAGTCATCCATTCCTCACGCTGTACATCACTGCTCATACTATCCCCCATCATGCTGTTTTTTCAGGCGGCGTTTCTTTTTCTTTCCTTAACATCTCCCTGTAAGGTCAGGGTTACTATTTCCACTGGAAGATTTACTCCCGCTTCAGCCATTCCCGCTTTCACAATCTTGGGAAGACCGGAACAGCAGGGAACTTCCATCACCACCACTGTTACACTCTTTATATCACAGCACCTGAAAATTTCAGCAAATTTCTTCTTGTAAGACTCAACATCGTCAAACTTCGGGCATCCAATCATTACAGCCTTATTACGCATAAAATCAGCATGAAAATTAGGATTTGCAACTGAGCTGCAGTCTGCTGCAACCAGAAGATCCGCACCTTTTAAAAATGGAGCATCTGGAGAAATCAGCTTGATTTTTACAGGCCAGTGTGACAGTTCTGATGGCTGCGGACCTTCTGCGTGCACATCATTGTCCTGGTGACAAGGCTCTTCTGTATCAAATCTTTTTACAGCAGCTGAAGGACATCCGTTGGATAAATCCTTTTCTTGAGCATGTTTTTCTGTTTCAAGCTTTTTAAAATGCTCCTCAACCGCTGCCACGTCAAAAGCCTCGGCTTCTCTTTCAACTATTTTAAGCGCGTTTACCGGACATTCGCCCAGACAGGCCCCCAGGCCGTCACAAAATTTATCAGACACTACTTTTGCCTTGCCCTCAATCAAATGAATAGCGCCCTCTGCACATGAGTGGATACATTCTCCGCATCCATTACAGAGCTCCTCATCAATTTCAATTATTTTTCTTTTAATTCCCATACCTGTTTCCTTTTTTGAACAGTTCTTATATTTATTTATTATTTTGATAAAAGAACGTCCTGCACAACTTTTCTTCCATACTCTGTTAAAAACGACTTTTCAACAATTGACTTAATCTTTTCATCTACAAGAGGTTTTTCTTTACTGTTTTCTTCCAAATTAACAATTAAATCCGCATCATAAAGCGCCTTAAAATTGTCTGTTTCCTCAGGCCCTGGACTATGATGATGTCCGATAATATCACAGACTTCATAAATCAATTTTTGCTCCGCTCCGAGACCTTCAAGGATACCACGGGCAATATCCGGGCCCAGTTCCTCCTGATATTTGGCAGCGTTGCTCTGATATTTTCGCTCCGCTTCCTTAATCCCGATATCATGAAGATATGCCGAGATTAATACCACGGACATATCGCCTTTCTCTCTCTTCACGATCTGTTCCGCATAACGGGCCACATTACAGGCATGACTGATTCTTTTAAAGTCATTTGAGAAGTATTTCTTCATTTCAAGGGCCACCCGGTCTTTTAATAGGTTTGACCTTTCCGCCAGTATTTCAGGCGGGAGCTCCTGTAAACATTGATCTGCATGCTCACAGTAAGCTGCACAGCCAAAATCAATTTTAGGATTTAATACCCGTCTTCCACACCCTTTACACTTTCGGCTGGAGTCATCTTTAAAAAATTCTAGAAGCTGACCGCAGCTCGGACATTTTTCTTCATAAATGTCACCGGATTTCCAGTATCGGGTGTCCTGCCCTGGACATTTCATAACATACTCCTGATTTTTTTTAAGAACCTTTAATCGTATCGTCTACACTTGTCATTCGTCCCCGGATACTTGACCCCGAATATCCCATGAGGGGAAGTGTGATACTCGGAATCAGCATCCGTTTATAGACCCAACATTACCCAAGAATTGTCTTTAAATCTTCATCCGGCGTACTGATCGGCTTGATATCAAAGTTCTTAACAAGCACATTTAAGACATTCGGTGTAATAAAAGCCGGAAGTGATGGTCCAAGTCTGATGTCTTTAATCCCCAGATGTAAAAGGGTTAAAAGTATTGAAACAGCTTTCTGTTCATACCAGGAAAGAACCATTGAAAGCGGCAAATCATTTACTCCGCATTCAAATGCCCCGGCAAGCGCCACAGCAATCTGTACTGCTGAATAAGCATCATTACACTGCCCGATATCAAGCAGTCTTGGGATCCCACCAATATCACCCAGGTCTTTATCGAAAAATCTGAATTTACCGCAGGCAAGTGTTAAAACGACACAGTCTTTCGGAACCTTCTCAACAAACTCAGTATAGTAATTTCTGCCCGGTTTAGCCCCGTCACAGCCTGCAACCAGGAAAAAGTGCCTGATATCCTTGTTTTTAACTGCCTCAATTACGGTTCCCGCCACACCCATGACCGCATTTCTGGCAAATCCCGTCATAACTGTTTTACCTTCTACATCTGCCTGAAATCCTGGAAGTGAAAGTGCCCGTTCAATAACCGGGGTAAAGTCTTTATCAGCAATATGCTTGACACCCGGCCAGCCTACCTGACCGGTTGTAAAAATATTTGAGCTATAGGAGTCTCTCGGTTTTTGGATACAGTTAGTGGTCATCAGGATCGCACCGGGGAAAGCTTCAAACTCTTTTGCCTGGTTCTGCCATGCAGTTCCGTATTGTCCGCAGAGGTGACCATATTTTTTCAGTTCAGGATATCCATGACAGGGCAGCATCTCACCATGGGTATAAACATTAATGCCTTTGCCTTCTGTCTGCTTTAACAGCTCTGCCAGATCCTGAAGATCATGGCCTGAAACAAGAATGGCTTTCCCTTTTTTTGCACCCAGAGAAACCGCTGTGGGCTCAGGATGACCATAAGCCCCGGTATTCCCGGCATCGAGCAGCTCCATAGCTTTCAAATTGGTCTCACCGCATTTCAAGCAGAGGCTTACCCAGTCATCAAGGGTCAGATCTTTATTAAAAGGCGCTGTAAGTCCCTGATAGATGAAACTTATCACTGCCGGATCCTGCTTTCCTAAAATACGCGCATGATCCGCATAAGCAGCAACACCCTTGATTCCAAAAAGAAGGATATGCTGCAATGAAAGGATATCCGGATTAATTGAAGCATCAGCCTTTAGCCCGGCTGAAACCGCCTGAGCCTGTAAGCCTTCAATAGTAGCCTCAGGTGTAAAACTGGCAGCACTTTCTAAAAAGTCAATATTACTGCCGGCAGCTGAAACTTTCGCTTTTAACTGATCCCTTAAAGAAGCCGTTTTCTTGATTAGTTCGACAAGCCTTTCATTATCAAAATTAACATTGGTCAGCGTTGCAAAAAGGGCCTCAAGCACAAAGGGATTAATTGTATCATCATTTACACCTTTTTTTTCACCTTCAATAGCATAAAGAGAAAGCCCTCTCAAGGCATGGATCAGAAGATCCTGCAGACCCGCTGTAACAGGTGTCTTTCCGCAAACACCGTTTTTTGAACAACCCTGTCCCTGTGCTGTTTGTTCACACTGATAACAAAACATTGCGTTTTCTCCCATTTCTCTTCTCCTTTAATTTTTTATTGACAGTTGATTATGCCCTGCTTTTGTCTCAATAATAATACATAAATTTAAAAGCTTCATTGACTTAAGTCAAAGCAGCATATTTTTTTTAAAAAACGTTTATTTTTATCTCTAAAGAGTATAATATATTAAAGTAAAAAAAAGGGTTTGATCTAAATTTTAATTCGAGCATTGATTCTTCAGTAAAAATGAAAGCAGAATAAAAACTTGACTAAAAAATACCGCCAATCTACTCTTTTAATAGATTGTTTTATTCTTGGACTTCTCCTGCTAAAGCAGAATAGGTGTTATAGTTTATATTAATTATATAACATTTTTTTTAAAGGAAAACAGTATGTGGGATTATACAGATAAAGTAAAAGATCACTTTTTCAACCCAAGAAACGTCGGGAAAATCAAAGATCCGGACGGAATCGGTGAGGAAGGCTCATTGGCCTGCGGTGATTCATTGACCCTTACCTTTAAACTGGATGAAAATAAACGCATTAAAGATGCCAAATTTCAGACCTTTGGCTGCGGAAGCGCCATTGCTTCTGCATCAGCCTTAACTGAAATTATCATTGGAAAAACACTCGATGAAGCAGAAAAAATCACCAACAATGACATTGCCGATTATCTTGGCGGACTGCCGGATGAAAAAATGCACTGTTCTGTCATGGGCAGAGAAGCCCTTGAAGCAGCTATTGCAAATTACCGCGGTGAGGACGTAAGTATATTACGGGAAAGACACAAAAATGTAGTTTGCCAGTGCTTCGGAGTGACTGATACTGAAATCATAAGAACCATTAAAGAAAACCAGCTCAAAACCGTCCGGGATGTAATCAACTACACAAAGGCCGGGGGCGGATGCAAAGAATGCCACCCTAAAATTGAAAAACTCTTAATCGGCACAATGGGTGTTCCTGAAGAGACAGCCGAACCCACACCGCTGAAAAGCAGAATGACCAATATCCAAAAGATTAAACTGATTGAGGAAATTCTGGATCGTGAAATTAGACCCGCTTTAAAAGCGGATGGCGGAAATATAGATTTAATAGATCTTGACGGGAACAAAGTAATTGTTGCGCTTCGCGGCATGTGTTCATCCTGTCCCAGTTCAAGCTATACCCTTAAAGAATATGTCGAAGCGAAACTAAAAGAATTTGTATCAGACGATATTGTGGTTGAGGAGGATAAATAATGAGTGAACGCACAGTTTACGCAGACAATAACGCCACCACCATGGTTGCTCCGGAAGTCAAAGATGAGATGATGCCGTTTTTTACTGACCTGTACGGCAACCCATCCAGTATGCACATTTTCGGTGGTCAGGTCAAAAAGCACCTCGATTTAGCCCGTGAAAAAGTCGCTTCTCTGATTAATGCCGAACCGTCAGAAATTATATTTACTTCCTGCGGAACAGAAAGCGATAACACTGCTATCAACGGAATATTAACCGCAAATCCGGGGAAAAAACATATCATCACAACAAGAGTTGAGCACCCTGCGGTCAAAAACCTGTGTCAAACACATGCTTCAAACGGTTACAGAGTAACTGAGCTTTCCGTGGATAAGAAGGGTCAGGTCGATTTGGACGAACTGCGAGAATCTCTGGATGAAGATACTGCAATTGTTTCCATGATGTGGGCCAATAATGAAACCGGTGTTATTTTCCCAATAGATGAGGCTGCACAGCTGGTTAAAAGCAAAGGGATCCCCTTTCATACGGATGCTGTACAGGCTGCGGGTAAAATTACAATTGATGCTAAAAAGACACCCTTTGACCTGCTTGCCATCTCAGGACATAAACTCCATGCCCCCAAAGGCATTGGAGTGCTTTTTGTCAGGAAAGGAACGAGCATTTCTCCCCTGATCGTTGGCGGTCATCAGGAAAGCGGCAGAAGAGCCGGAACAGAAAACATTCCTTATATTGCAGGCCTTGGAAAAGCCTGTGAAATCGCATTGCAGAATATTAATAATGAGAAGGTTGATGTTGGAAAACTCCGAGACAGACTTGAAAGGGAACTGCTGGAAAAAGCAATTGATGCATCAGTAAACGGCGATATTAATAACCGCCTGCCCAACACCACAAACATAAGTTTTAAATATATTGAAGGCGAATCAATTCTCCTGCTTTTAAGTGCTCAGGGAATTGCTGCATCATCCGGTTCAGCATGTACCTCCGGCTCCCTTGAACCGTCGCATGTGCTTCGGGCAATGGGAGTACCTTTTACCCGGGTTCATGGATCCGTCAGGTTTAGTCTTTCCCGATTTAATACAGATGAGGATATAAGCATCATTGTTGATAAAATGCTTGCTATTGAAAAACGCCTCAGAGAAATATCTCCTTTTACAGATGATTAAATAGCCCAATTTTTGGAGAATTAAAATGCCTGAGAATTACACTGTTAATATGGCTAAGGTTGTCGCTGTTTGCACCAGCCCTAAAACTGGGATGCGAAAGAAGAATGTAAACGAGGGAATCCTGATTGAAAACCTTGGTCTTAAAGATGATGCTCATGCCAACAGCGAAACCCATCGTCAGGTAAGCTTTTTAGCAATGGAAAGCATTAAAAAAATGCAGGACTTGGGCCTTGATGTTCACGAGGGTGATTTTGCTGAAAACATCACCACCTCAGGCCTTGATTTGCTCGCTCTGCCTATTGGTTCAAAGATCATCATTGGAGATAAAACCCTTCTTGAAATAAGTCAGCATGGGAAGATCTGTCACACTCCCTGTGCAATTTATCATCAGGCAGGAACCTGCGTTATGCCAAAAGAAGGAATTTTTGCAAAAGTACTTAAAGGTGGAAAGATCAAGACCGGCGACTCCATTAAACCCGTATCAGAACAGGTATAATTATTTAATCATTGCTTAAAGGACAACAACATGAGCATACTTTCAGCAATCGGTAACACCCCTCTGGTTGAACTTACTAACATAAACACAAATCCAAATATAAAAATCTTTGGCAAACTGGAAGGTAATAATCCCGGTGGCTCTGTAAAGGACAGACCGGCTTATTACATGATTAAAAAAGCAGAGGAAACCGGAGATCTGACAAAAGATAAAATCATACTCGAACCAACATCCGGCAATACCGGCATTGCCATTGCAATGATAGGTGCTGCAAAAGGATATAAAGTAAAACTGTGTATGCCCGCCTGCGTCAGCCTGGAGCGCAAAAGTGTACTTGAGGCATATGGCGCTGAAGTCATTCTTACCCCCGCAGAAGAAGCAACTGATGGGGCTATCAGAAAAGCACATCAGATGCATAATGCAGAACCTGACAGATATTATATGCCTAATCAATTTGAAAATGAGAATAATATTCTTTCACATTACGAAACCACCGGCCCTGAGATATTTTCACAAACTAATGGTGAAGTAGATATATTTATTGCCGGTCTGGGTACAACCGGCACACTTATGGGTGTATCAAAGTTTTTAAATGAAAAAAAGCCTGGGGTTAAAATTGTTGCGGTTGAACCCATCATGGGTCATAAAATACAAGGCCTTAAAAATATGCATGAATCAATTGTTCCATCAATCTATAACGCTGAATCCTGGGATGAAAAGGTAATTATCGAGGATGATATTGCCTATAAAACATCACAACGTCTCGCTTTAGAAGAGGGTATTTTTGTAGGGATGTCAAGCGGCGCTGCAGTTGCCGTGGCACTACAGATTTCAAAGAAACTGGACAAGGGAACTATCGTGGTAATACTGCCTGACCGAGGAGACCGTTATTTATCAACAACACTTTTCAAACCAATCTGTTCAAAATGCCCTCCCTAAGATTTAAAGTTTAACAGACAATACCTTAACAGCATAAATAAATGAGACTTATAGAATTCATACCCACAATCCCCCTTTTCCAGGATCTGGAACAGAAGAACTACGTAGATCTTGCCAATATTGTCCTGTCCGGAAAATATAAGAAAGGGGAAATAATATTTTCTGAATATGATACTGCTGACGGGTTCTATGTAGCCGTAAGCGGA
>JAHEEI010000228.1 GCA_024640785.1 Pseudomonadota bacterium | reverse complement strand
TAAGTGGGCATCGCCATTGTCTTCACCTGTGCGATTATGCATGTATCCTGATACGGGTTCATGGGGGGCCAGTTTTTCAAGCCACCTTTCATAGTCCTGATGCAGACCCGACTCGTCATCATTAATAAAGACCGAGGCTGTTATGTGCATGGCATTGACCAGAACAAGGCCTTCTTTTATGAGGCTTTCCTTTAAACACTGTTCAACCTCAGGAGTAATGTTGATGAATGCGCGTCTGGTGGGGGTGTCAAACCACAGCTCTTTGCGAAAACTTTTCATGATATACCTCTTGCTTGTTTTAATTTTAAGAAATACCAACTTAACTCTGAATTGTAAAGTTAAATGGTTTTTATGTTGACACCATGTAACATTTATATAACTATATCCCTTAATTTCTTTTTTTGTCAGTATGGGCATTGTTTGAGGTCTAAACAGATTTTTCAAGACCACTCCTTAATCGTGTATAATGGTTCCCTGTAAAAGCAGACAAATCAAAGGGGGGCGATATTATGTTTAATGAAGAGCTTATAACGTTTATTGAAAAAGAGTGCGGAACGGAAGTTGTGGGTTTTGCTTCTGTTCAGGATCTGGCGGATAAAGAAATAAAAGACATTACAAAAATGAACCGTATTCTCGCCGACTATACCCCCCTTTATTCATCTGATACCCCGGTTTTACAGCCTTCTGAATTTATGGATAATGCAAAAAGCTGTATCGTTATGGCTATAAACATTAATTTTGGGAAAAAAGATTTGCCGGGGAATCCTCCGCGTTCAGAAATAATGAATTTTTATGTAAACCATGATTGCCTTAACTATTTTGCTGAAAGGGCACAGAAGGTAATTGGTTTTTTAGAGGAAAAAGGGTACAGCGGCTTTTCTCTCAATGCCGGCGTATCACAGAAGCTGATAGGTGCAAGATCTTCTATTCTCAGATACGGCAAGAACGCAATTGTCCAGTCTCCTGTGATGGGCAGCATGATAGGCATCATGCTAATTATTACAGATGCTCCCCTTGAGATTGATGAGGCGCTTAAAGACGCTTGCGGAGATTGTACTCTTTGCCGGGAGGCCTGTCCAACAGGAGCCCTTAATAAACCCTACGTGTGTGATATTGAAAAGTGCCTTACCATGCATATGATTTATAATAAGAGCGCCTTGCCAAAAGATATACGTGAGAAGTCAGGCACTGTAATAGCACATTGTAATGTGTGTGTTAACGTGTGTCCGAAAAACAGGGACCTGCCGGTTCAAACCGGCATTTCCCTTCCCGAAGATCTGGTCTATCCTGAAATTGCTCCGTTGGTAAATATCTCAGATGAAAAATACACGGAGATGTTTGACGGAACCTTCCTTGAATTTACTTTCCTGGATAAAAAATATCTCCAGAGAAATGCTGCTGTTGCACTGGGTAATTACGGTGATCCGGTATATGTACCGATCCTGGCAGAAGCTCTTGAAACTCAGGCAGAAGATATTGTCCGCGGGCATGCTGCCTGGGCGCTTGGAAGAATAGGCAATGCTGATGCAAAGAAGACACTTGAAGCTTTTCTTAAAAAAGAGTCTTCTTCTGAGCTTAAAGCTGAAGTAGAATATGCTTTGAGCATGTGAAGCCAGAACTGAATTTTTTAAAGTACTAATTTTAGGCAGCTGTTTAGGGATTGTCAGTGGTCCTTGAATAGTTCCCGCAAATAATAAATAATTTATGACTTATGGCTGATGTTTATTATTAATTTGAAGACAGGAGATGACTTTTGGAGGCAAAAAAGGCTTTTGAAAAAAAATTAACGCTGGTTATAACCTTTCTAACCATTCTTCTGGCGCTTTCCTGTTTTTATCTTGAAATAAAATACCGTCGGCATGGTATTCTAATGCTTGGACTTGTTACCCTGGGTACTGGGTTTGATTTTTCACTTTCAATTATCGGTGATTATATTAAAAGCACTAAGATTGTTCTTTTGTGTACAAAAATTAGTTTCAGTCTGCTTAACTTTGGCGTGGTTTTTACAGCAATGGCTGCGGCCTATGTGGTTAAAGATTTGACTGGTTGTGATTTAAGTGCGGCAATGATCTCTTTTAATCATGTTTTTTTTCTTTTTTCTATCGTTAGCGGGGTCTTTTTTCTTTTCACAAAGTATGTTCCAAATAAAAAAGCTGAAGGATTATACACTTTAGACAAAAAAGACGGTCTTACCTTGTTTGCCTTTATTGTTAGAAGGATAGTCCTTGCCGGTTCACTGATCATAGCGCTGATTGTTGTTTTTGAAAGCATAAAGACCCCATTTGCTTTATGGTCTTTATTGTTTGGAAGTCTTTTTATTGCAACCGTTCCCCTTCATATTCTTCACAAGCATATGCTTTCCATGATTGTGGAGTTTCTTACTCTAGCTGTTCTTTTTTATGGAACATTTTTAGTTGTAACCGCTTAAAAAACATATTCTCCCCATAAAAATACTTTTATTTATTGAAAACCGCCTGTGAAAAAGTTAGGGTCGGCTCAAGCTTTTACTGATCTTTTCCATGGTATTTTAGAGAGTTGCGTTTTTTAAGAGATTAGTGTTTGACAAAATGATGAAAATACAATAAGTTAGTATCGTTATGAAAACCATATAAAAATTTTCATGATTATTAAAAGGGATAAGTAGTACTGAATTATTCAGGAGTATTGTGTGGAGAGAAAACACGGAGGAGATATTTATCAGGCGGCTTGTAAGTCAGGTATCCGTCCGGAAGATATCGTCGACTTTAGTGCAAACATTAATCCGCTTGGTTATTCTCCTCGGGTCAAGAAATCTTTTTCAGAAATTGAAAACCTGGTAATTAATTATCCTGACCGGAAAGCCAGTGAACTTATTGAGGCTCTTTCTGCCCATCATAATTTTCCAGGTGATAATTTTCTTGCCGGAAGCGGTGCTACAGAGTTTGTCCATTTTTTTCCAACTATAATAAGACCTAAAAGTGTTTTGGTAGTTGCTCCTAACTTCACGGAATATGAGTACAGCTATCAAAGAGCGAAGGGAATTATTTTCTATTTCAATACCGCTGAAAAAGATGGCTTTGTTTTGCAGAAAAAACAGCTAGTTAATGAGTTGAAGAGAGGCTACGGTGCACTGTATATCTGTAATCCTGCGAATCCTACGGGTGCGCTTGTTCCATTGGAAACCATGGAAGAGATAGTGAGCTATGCCTGCAGGAAAGGAACAAATGTTATTATCGATGAGACCTATATAGATATTGTTGAAAAACATTCAGTCAAGACCTTGACAAAAAACTTTGATAACTTTTTTATTTTAAGGTCAATGAGCAATTTTTTTGCGCTTCCGGGCCTTCGTTCTGGATATCTTATCTCACATGCTAAAAATATTGAAAAGATAAGGGAAAGGCAGATGGCATGGACGATGAATGCTGTTGCTCAACGCGCTACAGTGGAGAGCCTTAATGATAACGCTTACATTCAAAAAAGTATTGCCTATATTACTGAGGCCCGTTCTGATTTGTTTTCTGGGCTAAAGTCGATTTCATCCCTTGCTGTTTTTAAGAGCAATGTGAATTATCTATTGTTAAAGCT
>JAHEEI010000071.1 GCA_024640785.1 Pseudomonadota bacterium | reverse complement strand
GACCTCCATATTTTGTCTCCTATTGGCTACTCTTCTCTCCGGGTTGTGTTTAAGGTATTCCTGTTTGAGAAAAGAACCCCTGCCCTCAACCTCCGCCGGTCAACAGTTCGTCGAGTGTAAAAGACTATATCATCGAATTTTTTTTCCATGGCTATACTCTCCCATATTAAAAAATAAAATCATAAACCCTGCTTTTTTTGTTCTTACTTAGAATTCTTTAAATTTTGTCTAGTTATCGGAAGATTATTTGATAACTTAAGTCTAATTATATTACAAAGTCCTTTATTCTTTGTTTGCAACAATCTATAAATCTAAACTATTTAATATTTGTTCTGATAATATAGGTAAATTAATAAAATAGGAGTAAAGGCGGTTATTTTTTCAAAAGCATTATAACTAATTGATTTAAAATTATTTTTTATGATTAATTTTTAAATCAACACAACCGACTCCACCAGCTGTTTAAAAGTAAAATATTTAATTTAGCTCTATTCAAACCAACAAAAACCCCGGGTAAAAACTTTTTTTAAATCAATAAATATACGATTTTAATATAACTAAAATTAATATATTTTTTTCTGTTTTGCAAAAGTTCACAGTAGTATCGCGGTTATGTTGACTTTTGAGAGTGATGAAACGGTAATATAACCTGAAGTAATGTTAAATTATTAAGCCAATCCAATTAATTTATTGAAATCGATTCACTGAATATAACTCCAGACTGTATTACCCTACATACTAATAAATTCTGATTTTTTTCGACATAACAATATGTTGTGTCAAAATTAACTTATGCCACAATATGGCAGATAAAAAATATACTGTGGGAGAGATTAACCTCAAGTACCTGACTAGATTCCCAATAATATAATCTCATAACACAAGGCATTAATAGTTTAGGGGAAAGACAGATGCTTATAGTACCCTACATCTTATTGGGACTTTTATTGTTTAATTTTTTACTAGCCTGCCGTCTTGACCTGCCCCAATTAGGTGCTTAAAGATTTATAATCTTTCGTACTCCCTGAAAACTGAAGCATGTATAAGTTAGTAGCTTTGATAATCTGAAGTATTTTAAAAAAATCTCTCCAAAGAATTATATTCAATATCATCTATGATTTACAGTAACAATTTAGCGAGTAGAATATTCAATAGCATTAGAGCAATTGTTAAATTTTGAAGTGTGTTGAATTTGGAATGTTATCTAAAGTTGTACTAAAGTAATTGAGGATGGCAGCTATTTTATAATTATTCTCGGTATTCTTTCGTTTATTCTCGTGGTGACTTCATAATTAATAGTTCCTGCCCAGTTTGCAAAATCTTCAGCAGTTAATGCTGTGGTTTTGGAACTTCCCATGAGCACAACCTCATTTTCTGTCTTTACCCCCGGGATGTCGGTAATATCAGCCATTATGATGTTCATGCAGATTCTTCCGCGCAAGGGAGCTATATGGTCATTTATGAGAACAAGACCATTTTTTATGCTTCTGTCGTAACCGTCATAGTAGCCTACCGGTATAACAGCAAGAGTGGTTTCCCTTTTGGTTATATAGGTGCACCCATATCCAACTGCTTCTCCAATAGGTATGTTTTTGATTTGTGCAATCTTTGTTTTCCAGGTGAGCGCGGGAGAAAGTTTGAAACCGTTTTTTATTTCTTGAATGTAGGTATTATATGTTTCTAAAGAAGGCCACATGCCGTAACAGGAAATGCCTGGGCGAACCATATTAAATCTTGTTTTTTTAAAAAGAATGGTTGCGGCTGAATTGGCACAGTGAAGTATGGGAATGTCAATACCAGTTTCCTTAAGGGTTTTAGCCGCTTCTATAAAACGTTCAAGCTGAAGTTCGGCATATGAATGATCAGTGCTATCCTCAATATTTGAAAAGTGGGTAGACAGTCCTTCGATTTCTATGTTTTTAAATGTTTTTGCGATTTTCGCGAACGCTTTCAGATCCTTGTATAGTATTCCCTGTCGGTTTGTTCCCGTCTCAACTTTCAAATGTATTTTTCCAGTCTTCCCTGTACTTGTGGAAGCAGAGGATACCGCATTAAGCGTTTCGTAGTTATAAACCACAAGGCGGCAGTCCAGTTCTACTGAAAGCTTAATGCTGTCAAGGGGAACATATCCAAGAATGTATAAGGGTGATTTTATTCCTGAGTCACGCAAGGTTTTTGCTTCGTAAACCGAGTTAACGGAGAGCCAGTCTGCGCCTGCGTTAAGAAATATTTTTGAAGTTTCAATAAGACCATGTCCGTATGCGTTTGCCTTGACACATGGGCACAGGATGGTTTTTTTACCGATTATTTTGCGGAGCTGATGGATGTTGTTTTCAAGTGAACTTTTAGAAATTTCAACCCAGGTTAGATCTCTCATATTAGATGATTTTATTTAAAGGATATTCAATTATACCTTCAGCTCCTTCTTTGAGAAGAACCGGAACCAGTTCCCTGACTTTTGATTCTGCTATGATTGTTTCAACAGAAAACCAGTCTGTGTTGTATAGATTTGCAACTGTCGGAGCTGTAAGGCTCGGCAGTAAATTAATCAGCTTATCAATTTTTTCCTTGGGGATATTCATTTTTAGACCCACCATTCCATCAGCTCTCAGAGCGCCGCTTAACAGAAGAGAGATCTGTTTAATTTTCTCTTTTTTCTGCGGATCTTTCCAGGCTTTTTTGTTGGCGATCAGCTGAGTGTTGGTCTCTAAAAGTTCATGGATGATTTTCAGTCCATGGGCTTTTATAGTACTTCCGGTTTCAGTGACTTCAACAATGGCATCGGCAAGGTTTTCAACGACTTTACCTTCAGTTGCACCCCATGAAAATTCCACATCGACATCAATGTCTTTGTCACTGAAATATTTTTTTGTAAAGTTTACCAGCTCGGTATATATTTTTTTGCCCTGAAGATCTTTGAGCTCCTTTATGGGTGAATCGTCTTTTACAACCAGAACCCATTTGGCAGGTTTTGAGGTTGATTTTGAGTATACTAAATCCTGTACAACAACAACGTCAGAGTTGTTTTCAAATATCCAGTCTTTGCCTGTGAGGCCGAGGTCTAGGGTTCCGTTTTCTACGAATCTTGGCATTTCCTGTGCCCGGACCAGAGAGCATGAGATCATTTCATCATCTATTCTGGGGAAATAGCTGCGCGAGCTGGTTGAAATATTCCATCCGGATTTCCTGAATAGCTCAATGGTGGCTATCTCAAGACTGCCTTTTGGAATGCCTATTTTTAGTTTTTCCAAAACTTTATCCTCCAATAAGTTAAGTAATTATGATAAATTATCATTATTGACTGGGATGGTCAATGTAAAAGATACTTGTACAAATTTCAGGAGCTTTTTAAGACAGATGAAAGATTAAAGACTTTCTTTAGATTGTTTTTGAACTTTTTTAACCTTGAACTCTTTAGCATTTAAGATGCGTAATATTAAGCTTGAAATTCAATTTGACGGTACGGACTATCATGGCTGGCAGACACAAAAACAGGACAGGACAGTTCAAAAAACAGTTCAGGATTGTGTCTCACAGATAGTGAATAGTGATGTGAAGCTCCATGGTTCCGGCAGGACAGACACCGGGGTTCATGCCCTGGGACAGGTCGCCAATTTTATGTCTGATACCTTAATTGATTTGGGCAGCCTGAAAAAAGGTTTAAACAGCCTGCTTCCTGATGATATTATTATCAGTTCTGTTGAAGAGTGTGACCATGCTTTTCATTCTCGCTATAGTGCGAAGAGCAGAACCTACTGGTACTTTGTCTGGAATTCTACCGAAGCTTCGCCTTTTTACAGCAGGTATTCCTGGCATATTTTCAACCCTCTTGATTTAAAAGCGATGAAGCAGGCTTCCGGTACACTTGTCGGCAGGCATGATTTTACTTCCTTTCAAGGTGCTGATAAAGAAGAGGTTAATCCTGTCCGTGAGGTTCAAAAGATACGATTTAAAAAAGTCGGCAAACATATGTTTCTTTTTGAGATTCGGGCAAATGCCTTTTTGAAACATATGGTGAGAAATATTATGGGTTCTCTTATTTATATTGGAAAGGGAAAACAGTCCCCTTCTTGGCTTTGCGAGGTTCTGGAGAAAAGAGACAGGACTTTTGCCGCTGCAACAGCTCCTGCGCAGGGCCTTTTTCTAAAGAAGGTGGAATATTAACTATCTTCCCAATTCCAGCCTTTTTGCAAGATAGGGAGGAAGTCCTGCTTCAATTATTTTTTTCTGGGGGTTTTTAATGTCATACTTAACTCTAATGAGCGGATAAACCTCTTTTTCCGAGTCGTAAATCCCGCAAGAGGCAAGAGGTTTCTCATTTCTTGGCTGGCTAACACTTCCGCAGTTAATGATATATATTGAATTATTAGAAGTGTTAATTTCTCTGGATTTCTTGCTAATGTTTCCATTATTATTCAGTATGAAAATTGCCGGAAGGTGCGAATGTCCTATAAAACAAAACTGTTGTGAGAAGGTCTCAAAACAGAGTTCTGCTTTTGTGGTGCTTTTAATATCTTCCCAGCTTTCAGGGTAGCATGGGGTTGCGTGAACATAAATAGCATCATTGGGTTTTTCTTTCAGTGGCAGGGACAATAGAAAGTCTCTGTTCTGATCTTTAAGTACTTTTCTTGTCCACTGAGCCGCTTCTTTTGCGCTTGGATTAAAACTCTGGATAGTATCTTTGCCCGCACATGCCCAATCATGGTTGCCGGCAATAATACTATCTGATATCTCTTTTATTATACGAATACATTCATTTGGGTCTGCACCATAGCCTACAATATCACCGAGAGAAACTACTTTATCTATATTATTTTTTTTAAATAAATTAACTATAGATAAGAACGCCTTAAGATTGCTATGAATGTCTGCAAAAAAGGCAGTTTTCATTGTCTTCTTTTAGGGAGGTATCTTTTTTATTAAATATATTAGATTTGACCTTATCTTTAAAGGGTAAAAATTATTACTAACACAAATCAAATCATGATAATTGAAATATTATTTTAAAAGAGGTGTAAAAAAGGTTGAAACAGCTTGTTATTCCTTATATACTAAACAATTTGATAAATTCTGTTATTACTTTTTTGATGGTAACCTAAATTTAGCAGGTGAAAAATGGTAGATAAAGACACAACTCTTCCGATGCTTAGAGACGAGATCGACAGTATCGATGACCAGATTTTAGAACTTCTGAACAAGCGTGCCGGTTTTGTTCTTGAAGTTGGGAGGATAAAAGAAAAAAAGGGAAAAAAGCTTTTTCATGTTCCTGAAAGGGAAGAGGCTATCTATAAACGTTTGACTGAAAAAAATACAGGCCCTTTTCCTGAAAGTGCGATCAGACCGGTTTATAGAGAAATTATTTCTGCATCTTTAGCAATGGAAAAGCCTTTGAAAATAGCCTGTCTCGGTCCTGAAGCCACCTTTTGCCATGTTGCTTCAATTGAACATTTCGGTCGGGCAGCCAATTTTATACCCACCCGGGATGTGCCAGACATTTTCGATGAGGTTGAAAGGGGTCGGGCGGATTATGGGGTGGTTCCCATTGAAAATTCTACTGAAGGTGTAGTTAATTTAACCCTGGATATGTTTATTGATTCATCTCTTCAGATCTGCGCTGAAGTAATGCTGAATATTTCTCAATGCCTTTTATCAACAGAGAATAATCTTGAAGATATAAAGGTGATATATTCACATCCTCAGGCTATAGCCCAGTGTTATACCTGGATTTCACGAAACTTGCCCCACGTTGAAATTAAAGAAACCTTAAGCACATCGCTTGCGGCCAAAACAACAAAAGAAGAAAAGGGAACCGCTGCAATTGCCAGTGAGTTTGCGGCAAAAACCTACAAGATTCCTGTATTTAAAGCAAAAATAGAGGATAACCCCCATAATTTTACCCGTTTCTGGGTGATTGGTAAAAAATCACCGGGAGCCAGCGGTAAGGACAAGACATCACTGATGTACTCAATAAGGGATGGTGTGGGTGCTCTTCACAACCTGCTGTTGCCGTTTTCTGAAAATGGTATTAACCTTACAAAGATTGAATCCAGGCCGTTTAGAAAAAAACCCTGGGAGTATATTTTCTTTATTGATATCGAAGGACATATAGATGATCCGGTTGTTAAGAAAACAATAAACAGTCTTTCTTCCCACTCACAGTTCATGAAGGTTTTAGGGTCTTACCCCAGGGGTGTGACTCCGGTATAATGTGGATTTATTATGAAAAAATTAGTTCCTGACTATATTCAGAACGCAAAGCTTTATCCTCCGGGAACACCTTTGGAAGAAGTTAAAAGGAAACTGGGGATTGATGATATTGTTAAACTCAATTCAAATGAGAACAGTCTGGGCCCGTCTCCTGAGGCAGTAAACGCAATACGTGAGGCTGCTAATCAGGTAAATTTGTATCCGGATAACAGTGCTTTCTATCTCAAACAGAAACTGGCACAAAAATATGATGTTTTGCCGGAACAGATAATCCTGGGAAACGGATCAAATGAACTTGTTCAGTTTATCATTATGACATTTCTTTTGCCGGGTGAAGAGGTGATTACCTGTTCACCGACCTTTCTCCTCTATGGTATTATGGGTCGGGTTATGGGCGGGAATGTGAAAGAGGCTGACTTGAAGGACTTTTGCTTTGATCTGGAGGCTGTTTTATCAGAGGTAACTGAGAATACCAAGCTGATTTTCATAAGCAATCCGAATAATCCAACGGGAACGATTATTTCCGCAGATAATTTTAAAAACTTTATAGCTAAGGTACCTGATGATGTCATCGTTGTTATGGATGAAGCTTATTATGAATACGTGACAGACAAAGACTGTCCTGACTCCATAGAATATGTGAGAGGCAATAAAAATGTTATTGTAATGCGTACTTTTTCAAAAGCTTATGGACTTGCAGGACTCAGGATAGGTTATGCATTTGCGCCAGAAAGACTTGTTAACCAGATGGAGAAAGTCCGGGAACCTTTTAATGCAAACAGTCTTGCCCAGAAGGCAGCTCTTGCCGCGCTTGATGATGTGGAACATATCAGGAAAACAACTGAAAACAACCGGCTGGGGCTTCTATATGTTTATGAGCAGCTTAAAAATCTGGGTATTGACTTTATTCCGACCCAGGCCAATTTTGTAGCTGTGAAACTGGGTGCAGGTGCAGGTAAGATATGTGACAGGCTGATGAAAGAGGGGGTTCTGGTTAGGAATATGGAAAGCTTTAATATGCCTGAATATATTAGAGTAAGTATCGGTCTGTCAAAAGAAAATGAGCGATTCATAAAGACCTTGGAAAAGATTGTTGCAACTTGAAATGTATTAAAGAAAAACGGGAAATATAGATGGACAAAGATTACATTATCACAATAGACGGGCCGGTAAGTTCCGGTAAAAGTACAATAGGAAAAATTCTGGCAAAAAGAAGAGGTATGGTCTATCTGGATACTGGTGCCATGTACAGAGTGGTGGGGTTGGAATCAAAAAAAAGGGGTATCCGTTCTGACGATCAGGCAGGGCTTAAAAAACTGTGTGAAGAAATAAAAATATCTTTTAAACAGTCAAAAGAGGGACAAAAGGTTTTTTCATCTGAAGAGGATGTCACAGAGGCAATCAGGTTTCCCGAAATAAGTTTGCTGGCCTCAAGGGTTTCAGCAGAAAGACCGGTCAGAGAGGCGCTTGTCGCGCTTCAGAGAGATGCCGGCAGGGATGGAAATATCGTGGTGGACGGTAGAGATGCTGGCACGGTCATTTTTCCAAGGGCCAGGTACAAGTTTTACCTTGATGCAAGTGTTGAGGAAAGGGCCAAAAGAAGGCACAAAGAACTTGTTGAAAAAGAACTTGAAGTGAGCTATACTAAAATATTTAAGGATATAGAAAAAAGAGATAAAGATGACAGATCAAGGGCTTTGTCTCCACTTAAACCGGCAAAAGATGCCGTTATAATCGATACAACATCGATGACAATTAAAGATGTACTTAATGCGATCGAAGGTAAGATCGGGTCATGCACATCTTTATTGCCATAAATAATAAAAGGAAGAGAGGAAATAAATTAATGAACCCAACAACTAGCAATGAAGAAGCAGTAATGAAGGACTCTGTGCCAACAACGGATACAGAAGGGGATCTGAGTTTTGAACAACTCTTTGAAGAGAGTTTAACGGACGGAAAGATCCAGATCGGTGAGGTCGCAAAGGGAAGGGTAATCCAAATAACGCCTGACTTTGTGGTCGTGGATGTAGGTTTTAAATCTGAAGGTCAGATCCCGGTTTCTGAGTTTATGGACTACGAGCACAAACTGAGTGTTAAAGAAGGTGATCGCGTGGATGTTTTTGTTGAGGACTGGGAAAATGAAAACGGGATGATGAATCTTTCCAAGGAAAAAGCTGACAAGATGCTGGTCTGGGATAAGATCAATGAGATTTATGCTGATGATGGAACAATTGAAGGTACTGTGATTTCCCGAATTAAAGGTGGTCTCTCAGTTGATATCGGTCTTAAAGCATTTTTACCGGGTTCACAGGTTGATCTTCACCCAATTCGTGATCTTGACAGCCTTATGGACAAAAAGTTTGATTTTAAGATCTTAAAGCTCAGTAAAAAACGCGGAAATATTGTTCTTTCAAGACGTGCTATACTTGAAAAAGAAAGAGAGAGTTTAAGAGGAGACACTCTGAACCGGATCAAGGTCGGTGAGATACTTAAAGGCATTGTGAAAAATATTACTGATTACGGTGTATTTATTGATCTCGGTGGCATTGACGGGCTTTTACATGTAACTGATATTTCATGGGGAAGGATTACCTCTCCAAGGGATTTCTTTAATATTGGTGATGAGATAGACGTAAAGATTCTTTCCTTTGATGAAGAAAACCAGAGAGTCGCTCTGGGTTATAAGCAGATGAAGGTTAATCCATGGGATGTAGTTGCAGAAAGATATCCTGTTGGAAGCCGTGTCAGTGGTAAAATTGTTAATATTACCAATTACGGAGCATTTATTGAGCTTGAAGAAGGGGTTGAAGGTCTCATCCATATATCCGAGCTTTCATGGACTAAAAAGGTCAAGCATCCATCTCAGATTCTTTCAATAGATGATGTTGTTGAGGCAGTAGTCCTTGATATGGATGTCTTAAGAAAGAGAATTTCTCTTGGATTAAAACAACTTGAGCTCAACCCATGGACAGCGATTGAAGAAAAATATCCAATTGGTACTATTGTTGAAGGTGCAATTAAAAACATTACTGATTTTGGTATTTTCCTTGGGTTGGAAGAAGGAATTGACGGACTGGTTCATATCTCTGATATCTCTTGGACACAGAAGATCAAACATCCGGCTGAGATCTATAAAAAGAGTGAAGTTGTTAAGGCAGTTGTCCTGAGCATAGATAAAGACAATGAAAGATTTTCACTTGGTATTAAGCAGCTTGAACCGGATCCTTGGGAAATTGTTCCTAAAAAATACAAACGTGGACAGGTTGTGAAAGGTGTTGTTACAAACATTACAGATTTTGGTATATTTCTTGAAATAGAAGAAGGTATCGAAGGCCTTATCCATGTTTCTGAAATTGGCGAAGATAAGGCAAGCGCTTTAAAAGAGCTGGCCACGGTTGGAGAGGATCTGGAAGCGTTGATTATCAGTATTGACAAGAGAAGTAGAAAGATCGGTTTAAGTTTGAGAGACTTGAAAGATGCTCTTGAGAAGAAAGATATAGATGATTTTATGGAGGGTGAAAAAGAGTCTTATACTGCAACTCTGGCCGATGTAATAAAGACTGACAACTCAACTCCTGCTGAAGAAGATATACCTGTGCCGGAAGAAACTGCATTGTCTGAAGAAGTACCAGCTCCTGAAACTGAAGAAGCACCTGAAAAAGATAAAGAATAGTAATATATATCATATTTGATATTAAGAGAGGGGATGGGACTATTTTCTACCCTCTCTTAAGTTTTCTTATAACTTCTAAATATCTATCAAAATGAAAAAACATCCTTTTATTTTTGGTTTTTTAATAATGATATTTCTCTGTATATTTTTTGCCATATGTCTTTGGGTCATAGGCTACTCTGGGCAATTCAATACCTTAATGCCTGGCGGAGAAAAAGTGGTTGTAGTAAAGATAGATGGTTTGATAACCGATGCAGATCCTGTTATCGAAAAACTTGATAAAATAAAAAATAATGCTGACGTTAAGGCTGTTGTTTTAAGAATAGATTCTCCCGGAGGAAGTGTTGCGCCTTCTCAGGAAATATATGAAGAACTTATTAAGCTGAGAGAGAAAAAGACCATAGTAGCGTCTTTTGGCTCAGTCGCTGCATCTGGGGGATATTATATAGCAAGCGCGGCTCATAAAATTATTGCCAATCCAGGATCTATAACAGGCAGCATAGGCGTTATTATAGAATTTGCAAATATTGAGGAGCTGATAGGCAAAATCGGACTTAAGAGTGTGGTTATAAAAAGCGGCAGGTATAAGGATATCCTTTCTCCCACTCGTGAGCTCGAAAGCGCTGAGCGCGGTCTTATTCAGGGTGTGATAGATTCAATTCATTCTCAGTTTATCGATGCCGTTGCTCTTGGACGGGACATGGAGCGTGAAAAGATCGCTGCCATTGCTGATGGAAGGATCTTTTCTGGCGAACAGGCAAAAGAACATGGCCTTGTGGATGAGCTTGGCAATCTTCCTGATGCGATTAAAATAGCTGCTGAAATAGCCGGAATAGATGGAGAACCTAAGGTTATATATCCGGCCAAGGAAAAACCCTCGATATTTGAATTTTTTCTTGAAGGTTCCGTAAAGGAAATTCAGCAGGTAATCTTTAAAAATATCTTTAAAGCTGAATATATTCTCAATTCAAAAGTCACTGCTAAATAGCCGGCTGTCTAATTTACTGTAAAAATTTGAATTCTGGATTCATCAAATCCTTTTTAATATAGGATGTTCATATGGCAATTGCAGAAGTAAGTGTTGTGCCCATCGGGACGGCGAAGACCGGTGTGAGTGAATACGTTGCAGGGGCCGTAAGTATTTTAAAAGAGTCGGGCCTGAAATATAAACTTACACCCATGGGCACAATCCTAGAGGGGGATATAAAAGATGTCCTGGAAATAATCGCAAAGATGCATGAGACCCCATTCCATAAAAATGCAGAACGGGTCTATACCACCATAAAGATAGATGACAGGCGTGATATCAAGGCTGAGATGGACAATAAAGTAAAGTCTGTTATGGAAAAGATCAGTTAAGAATATATCTCTATACGCTAAAAAGTCGTTTTTTTGAACACTTTGTGCTTCGGACTAGGTAATTTTTTTGGAGCCAGTAAGAATCTAATCTGGATATAAAGCGATTGGCAGCCCCTCCCCATTCCGGAAATCGTGTTTCATGATTTATATTTTCATAGTGTAGTCTTCCTGCAATGGTATGCCGACAACTTTGAAAGAGAAAACACCCCTGTTGCCATTAAATTATAAGCCAAACACAAAAAGGCCCCTATAAAATAGGGGCCTTTTTGTGTTTAATTTTTGTTGCTGACTATTTTTTTCTGCCAACAATAAATTTTGGTTTAACAATTGAAACAGCTGCCGGTATGATTAGTAGAGCTCCTAACATATTCAGTAGTAGAATGATTGCAAGGAGCAGGCCCATCATAGCCTGGAACATCATTTTTGAGATGAACCAGAATACAATACCGCATACGAGTGTTGTTGCCACATAGACTATGGCTTTCCCGGTTGTACCAAGTGATATACATATTGCTTCATCCAGATTGCCATGAAGGTCATATTCTTCAAGGATACGGCTTACAAGATATATCCCGTAGTCAACTCCAAGGCCTATTCCCACTGCTGAGACAGGAAGAGTCGCAGTGGTTAGCGCAAGCGCCGGCTTGCTGAAAGCCAGGAAGGTAAAGGTTAGTACGTTTGCAACAATTAGTGGTGCTGTGATGATGATTCCAGCAAAAAATGATTTAAAGATGATTGCGCAGAGTATCAAAACAGTTAAGATTGCCAGGATGAAGGTCCAGATCTGATAGAGCTGTAGAGCTTCATTAATCCCAGCCTGGACACCTACTGCTCCTCCGGCAAGCCGGTAGTGTACAGCAGGCATTCCTTCGACCGGTGGTTTTTCCGGTATGGGTTCTCTTTGTTCCCTGAAGAACCCGTCTATCCAGTAAACGAATTTGTCAAAGCCCACACGTTTTACATCTGTGGATCTTTTTCCGAAAGGTGACTTATTCCTGATATAATCATGAATTCTGTCCATTACTATCTGAATGGTTTCAGTTGTTTTGTCACGGCAGTAAATGATTATATTGAGTGTTTTTTCATCATTATCGATAAACTTATCCATGGATCCCGGAGAGGATGCAAATACGATATGTTTATAAAGCATCCTTAGTTCCGAGTCGACTTTGGGAAGAAACTCCTGATTTGGGTCGTTGTCCCTCATACCCCGGTTCCGTCCAGGGATCTGACCCAGACAGGAAAGCACAAACATGACACGCGGTCCTGTAGGTCCTCCAGGTGTTCTCTGCATATATCTTCCAAATTCAACCGCATCACGCATTGCGACGGTATTGAGTCCGATAGACTGTGCTTCTTCTCCCTGCATGATTACAAGCAATGGATTTAATAGAGGCATTCCAAAGGTGACTCTGAAAGAATCCACGTTATATCTGTGCCATGGCCAGAGCACTTCTGAGCCGGGTAAAGCGCTTCCAATCTGGATATCGTTTGAATAAAAACTTCCCCATACCAGCAGTATGGTTGACATTATTATAACAGGGTATTTTCCCCAGGAACAGATCCAGTGTCCAATTGCTTTAAGCAGTTTATCCAGTATCCCGGAGCCTTCTTCTGCTGATTTTATAGGCATATAAGATATCATGATCGGGATAAGTATCATTGCAATAATGATAGTTGCGAATGCCCAGAATGAACATGAAAGGCATATTTTCTGCAAAATAGGTATTGGTACAAGGGCAATGATTATTATGCCGGAAGCATCGGTTATGAT
>JAHEEI010000227.1 GCA_024640785.1 Pseudomonadota bacterium | reverse complement strand
GCAAATAGGGTTATCAAATTGAAGCGTTTAGATTTGTATAACAAGAGCCGTATGACGGGAGACTGTCACGTACGGTTCTGTGAGAGGCTTAGGGTGAGACTCCCTTTGCCTACTCGACCATAAACCGTTGAACGAAACCGCCTAACGGCGATAACCTTTTCCTGCTTTTTCCGTTTCCTCTTTTACATTAAAATATACAAAATGAAAAAAAACATTACGTGAGCAAATGCTCCAGGAGATGCGTATCCGCAATTATAGCGAACGCACAGTAACCAGTTACATCACTTCTATTTCCAATCTGGCAAAGTACTATAAAGTTTCCCCTGATAAAATCAGCAGGGAACAGGTAAAATCTTATACTTACCATTTAATCCATACTAAACAGGTTTCAACTTCTACAATTAACCAATTAATCAGTGCGTGGAAAATTTTTCAGATTGACATACTGGGGAATACATGGGAAGACTTCCGATTAAAACGCCCCAAAAGGGAAAAGAAAATTCCGCAGGTATTATCCCAGGAAGAAGCTTTGCAATTGATTGATGCCCCAAAAAACATGAAGCACCGAACGATTTTAAAGCTTGCTTATGCTACCGGGTTGCGCAGAGCTGAGTTACTAAACTTAACGCTAAAGCATATCGACTCCCCCAGAAATGTAATACGGGTAATAAAAGGCAAGGGCAATAAATCAAGGGAAGTTCCAGCCCCGGTAACTTTAATCGGGCAGCTACGTGAATATTATAAATACTACCACCCCAAAACTTACCTTTTTGAAGGATATAAACCAGGTACACCATATTCTGCCACAAGCATTGGAAAGATTGTTAAAAATGCAGCTACAAAAGCGGGGATTAAAAAAGATGTGTCTCCGCACATATTACGTCACTCCTTTGCAACACACATGCTGGAAAAAGGGGTGAACATAAAACGCCTTCAAATGATCCTTGGGCACAGTGCTATGAAAACGACCTCGATATATCTCCATCTGGCAAACCTAAGTTCAACAGATTTGCCCAATTTGCTCTCACCTGAAAATTAAGCAACATGGAAACATCAATAAATAAAAGACAAAAAATTGAAGTTGCCAGTGTGTTTAATGTTTGTATGGAACAAATTGTGGGACAACAGAACTTGTGTTATACCCAACTTAAGGCTCTGTGTGATATTGCTTCCTGCAGAAGTAGCAATATGGGCGGACATATCAATTCATGCACCCAATGTGGTTTTAAGCAGCAAGCATACAACTCTTGCCACAACAGGCATTGCCCCAAATGTCAGTTTCTAAAACAAGAGCAGTGGGTAGATAAACTTAAAGGCAGGTTAATCCCCGGACGGTATTTTCATATCGTATTTTCAATCCCACATCTTCTCAACCCATTGTTCTATATTAATCAGGAAGTATGCTATAAACTTCTTTTTGATGCTGCATCAGAGGCATTAAGAAATGCGGGCAAAAACGCCAGCTTCCTTGGTGCAGAAACAGGGGCGGTGGCAGTATTGCATACCTGGGGGCAGACCTTGTCTTATCACCCACATATCCACATGTTGGTCCCGGCAGGAGGATTATCAGAAGATGGGATAGAATGGGTTAGTGCACCCAAAAAGTTTTTTGTACCCGTTAAAGCACTTTCAAAAATGTTCAGGGGAATACTTATCCGCTTATTAAAGAAACAATTAACGGAAAGTAAGCTAAAATTGCCCAAAGATTTTCCTGTGTTTCAATCATTCAAAGAAAAACTTTATGAGAAGAACTGGAATGTATACGCTAAAAAAGCATTGGGCGGGGTAAACAGTGTGCTGGCTTACCTGGGGAGGTACACCCACAGGGTAGCTATCTCAAACAGTCGATTGGTAGAAATCAAAAACGGGGAAGTTACTTTCAGATATAAAAATTACAGAAAGAAAGGAACCCGTGAAACATCCACAATTAGTTGTGTTGAGTTTACCCGAAGGTTTATGATGCACATACTTCCAAAGGGATTCTACAAAATCAGGTATTACGGAATACTGGCTACAGCTAATATTAAAACAAAACGGCAACAGGCAATTGCCCTGATTGGTAAAATTATCTGGCTACCGGTACTGGAAGGATTAACAGCATATGAAGTTTACAGGGTGCTTAGGGGTACTGACCCGGCACGATGTCCAAAGTGTAAACAAGGAATAATGAAGAAACTTGAAATTATCACTCCTCCCGGTTGACAGAACATTACAAAAGCGTTCTTTTGATATCAGAAATAACCCAGCCATGGCGAAAATTGATCGGGAGAAATATGTAAAAAAATGAAATAAAGAAGTAAAATAATTATGGTTTTTAAACACCAGAAACAAAAAATAACAACAATCAATAAAACAAAATGAGATCCCAAAGCGTAGGAAGCACATAGTACCCGGTGGCATCGTCCAACTATATTTCATCCACCATTTTATTTAGAAATAAAACCAACATAATAATTGTAATTTTATGTTCATTATACTAATTTGGCTGAACGGTGGATAAAATACTATTACGTTAGGCAGCATTTTGTGTCGTCCTAAAAATGTCTATACTAAATAAGTAGATATGTATAAAAATGATGGAGTAACCCGACGTTGCAGCAAGAGTTACAAACTCTAATTGAAATCTGCATTCAGGATGTAACTTTATTTTATTCTTTCATAGAATAATTCTAAAAATAAGACAAACAAAAATATTCTTACACTTTATTCTCAATAAAGAGAATTTGTCAATTATATTTGAAAAAATCAATATATCAAAAATGAACTATCCTACTTATTCTGATTCTACAACGAAACTAAAACGTATTGCTGAAGTTGCTTCTGATCTTGGTTTGAACCCTGAATCCATTTTACCTCACGGACATTATATTGCTAAAGTCCCGGTTTCTCTGATAAAGGACAGAGAAACAAAACCGGACGGAAATCTGGTACTGGTTACTGCTATGACACCAACTCCTCAGGGAGAAGGAAAAACAACTACAACCATTGGTTTAGGAGATGCGCTTCGAAAAATTGGAAAAAACACAACGATATGTTTACGTGAACCCTCACTGGGTCCGTATTTTGGAATAAAAGGAGGAGGTACAGGCGCTGGTAAAGCCCAGGTAATGCCTGCTGAAGATATAAACCTGCACTTTGTGGGAGATATGTATTCAATCAGTAAATCGAACAATTTGCTTTCGGCACTTATTGATAACCATCTTCAACATGGGAATGAATTGGGAATAGATCCAAGGAGAATAGTGTGGAGGCGTGTCATCGATTTGAATGACCGGGCTCTTCGTGAAATTTTTATCGGACTTGGAGGTATCAAACATGGTGTGCCTCGTCAGGATGGTTTTAACATTACACCAGCCTCTGAGGTTATGGCAATATTATGTCTTTCAAGAGATTTTAAAGATCTTGGCGAACGCCTGTCGAGAACGGTTATTGGATTTACATACAAGGGTAAACCTGTAACTGTAGAAGATATAGGAGCCCAGGGAGCAATGCAAATACTACTCAGAGATACTATACACCCCAACCTGGTCCAGACTCTTGAAGGAACACCGGCTTTTGTACATGGTGGCCCATTTGCAAATATT
>JAHEEI010000070.1 GCA_024640785.1 Pseudomonadota bacterium | reverse complement strand
GTGGCGAGTGATCGCTGAGGTCAGTGTTGTTTTACCATGGTCAACGTGCCCTACTGTTCCTATATTTACATGTGGTTTTGTTCTCTCAAACTTTTTTTTTGCCATCTCTTCCCTCCTGATTGCCTCGAAATATGATCAAAATATTATATCTAGTTGATAAATCTAATAAATATATAATATCTACCACTTATAATGTGCAAAGGCCTTATTAGCAGCTGCCATTTTATGGGTATCTTCTTTCTTTTTGACTGAACTACCTCGATTGTTAGATGCGTCAATAAATTCTGCCGCTAGTCTTTCACTCATGGTTTTTTCTGACCTTCCCCTTGCAAATCCGATCAACCATCTCATTGACAGCGCCATTTGTCTGCCCGATCTTACCTCAATTGGAACCTGATAGTTTGCACCACCAATTCGCCTTGACTTGGTCTCAACAGTAGGCTTTACATTATCAAGAGCAGCCTTAAAAACTTCCAAAGGTTCCTGACCTGTCTTTTGTTTTATAACATCGAAACAGCCGTAAACGATTGACTGAGCGGTACTTTTCTTGCCCTGCACCATTATTTTATTGATAAATCTACTAAGGGCTAAGTCATTGTACTTTGAATCCGGCAGTATCTGTCTTTTTTCAGCTTCACGGCGTCTGGCCATAAAAACTCCAATTAACTCAAAAATTATTTAGGTCTTTTTGCTCCATATTTAGAACGGCTCTGTTTCCTATCCTGAACACCACTAGAATCAAGCGTTCCTCTAACGATATGATAACGAACACCGGGCAAATCCTTTACACGACCACCTCTTACGAGGACTACAGCATGTTCCTGAAGGTTGTGGCCAACTCCCGGGATATATGCGGTGATCTCTATTCCATTTGTAAGTCTTACTCTTGCGACTTTACGCAGAGCTGAATTAGGCTTTTTGGGTGTTGTGGTATATACGCGAACACATACCCCTCTTCGCTGTGGACATTTATCTAATGCACGGGACTTAGATGCTTTTTTCGTTTTCGAACGTCCGGACTGACATAACTGGTTTATTGTTGGCATAAAAAACCTCTATTTCACGTGAGCAAGTAAAGTCAATATATTTATCATGATTATTAATAATTGTCAATCGCAAAAATGCTTTATAAGTATTTTTTCTCAAGAATTATAGAAAAACCTAAACTTCTTCTGAAGCTTCCACTGCCTCTGCTTCTTCTGCTTCGTAAAGCTCATCAGCCTCCGTTTTAATCCCGATCTTCTTATATCTAGGATAACCGGTACCCGCAGGAATCAGCCTTCCCATAGAAGCATTTTCCTTTAAGCCTCTGAGATAATCAATCTTACCCTCAATTGCAGCCTGTGTCAGAACTTTGGTTGTCTCCTGGAATGATGCGGCAGAAATAAAACCTTCTGAACTCAAGGAAGCCTTTGTTATACCAAGAAGTAGCGGTTCTGCAATAGCAACCTGTCCGCCTTTTTCTCTTACTTTTTCATTTTCTTTTTCAAATATAGTCTTTTCAACTTGTTCGCCAAGCAGAAAAGTTGTATCGCCAACCTCTTTTATACTGACCCTTTGCAACATCTGGCGCACAATACACTCAATATGTTTATCATTTATTTTTACACCTTGAAGCCTGTAAACTTCCTGCACCTCATCAACCAAAAATTTTGCAAGCTCTTTTTCACCAAGGATATTAAGGATATCATGGGGATTTGAAAGACCATCCATAATCGGCTCGCCTGACTTGATATGGTCACCCTCATGCACACTGATATGTTTACCCTTGGGAATGAGATATTCTTTTGGCTCGAGTTTTATTCCGCCGGCATCAATTATATCAGGTGTTACAATAACTTTCCGTTTTCCCTTAATATCCTTGCCAAAAGAGACCATGCCGTCAATTTCACTTATAACTGTTACTTCTTTTGGCTTTCTGGCTTCAAAAAGCTCGGCAACTCTTGGCAGTCCGCCTGTAATATCTTTGGTCTTGGTTGTCTCTCTTGTTATCTTGGCAATGACATCTCCGGGGACAACCTCTTCGCCCTGGTTGACCAGAATATTAGCACCAACCGGCATAAAATAGCGGGCAAACCGGTTACTATCAGACAAAAGGCGCAACGTCTTTCCCTTTTGATCTTTAATTGAGATTCTCGGACGGCTTTCAGGGTCTTTGGCTTCAATTACAACTTTAGATGATAGACCTGTGACCTCATCCACCTGCTCACGAACGGAAAGACCTTCTGTCATATCTCCGAACTTAACCACTCCGCCGGTTTCAACCACGATAGGGGTTGCAAACGGATCCCATTCTGCAAGTATGGTTGACAACTTAACCTTTTCACCATCTTTTACCTTAAGCTTGGCTCCGTAGATTACCGAGTGCTTCTCGCGTTCTCTTTCGTTATCATCAACTATAACCATATGTCCATTTCGGTTCATAACCAGAGTATCACCATCTCTGTTCTTTATTACCGAAACATTAACGAATTTAACTGTTCCGCTATGCTGGGCTTCAAGAGTTGTCTTTTCAACACGCCGACTTGCAGTACCCCCAATATGGAAAGTACGCATGGTAAGCTGTGTTCCCGGCTCACCGATTGACTGGGCAGCAATTATACCTATTGCCTCACCAATATTAACAAGTCGGCCCCTGGCAAGATCTCTTCCGTAACACCTGGCGCATACACCTTTTTTTGACTGACAGGTGAGCACCGACCTTATCCTTACATTTTCAATACCGGCCTCTTTTATTTTATCAACAGCAGCCTCGTCCACCTCACGGTTCTTCTTTACAATTACGTCTCCGTTTATCGGATCTACTATATCCTCAAGACTTACCCTGCCGAGGATCCTGTCACCAAGCTGCTCAATTATCTCACCGCCTTCAATAAGTGAAGTCATGTAGATACCGTCAATTGTTTTACAGTCATACTCGTTTATCACACAGTCCTGAGCAACATCAACGAGCCTTCTGGTAAGATACCCTGAATTTGCTGTTTTAAGAGCTGTATCCGCAAGGCCCTTACGTGCACCATGAGTTGAGATAAAATACTGTGCAACAGTTAAACCCTCACGAAAATTTGCTGTGATCGGAGTTTCAATGATCTCACCGGACGGCTTGGCCATCAGCCCTCTCATCCCTGCAAGCTGGCGTATCTGCTGAGCGCTGCCTCTTGCACCGGAATCAGCCATCATATAAATGGAATTAAAACTGACCCTTTGCTGCTGCTTCCCATTAGCATCAACATATTCTTCCATACCCAGTTCCTGGAGCATCTCATTTGAAACGTCCTCAGTCACTCTAGCCCATATATCAATAACTTTATTATATCTTTCACCGTCAGTTATCAGCCCTTCTCTATACTGATTATCTATCTGCCTGACTTCCTGAATTGTTGAATCAATCATTTTCTCTTTCTTAGTAGGAATACGCATATCTCTTATGGCGATGGAAATACCTGACTTGGTAGCATATTCATATCCAAGATTTTTCAGTCTGTCTGATAGAAGAATCGTTTCTTTGTCTCCACAGAACCTATAACAGTAGTCAATGAGGTTTGCGAGCTCCTTCTTGTTCATAACCTTATTTATGATTTCAAAAGGAATTTTTGATGGGACTATCTCTGCAAAAAGTATTCTTCCCACAACTGTTTCAACTATCTCATCATCCATTTTGACACGGACCCTGGCGTGAATATCAACTTCCTCATTATCAAATGCAATCCTAACTTCATCAGCACTGGAAAAGGCCTTGCCCTCGCCTTCAACCATCTCTTTTCCACGGGTCATATAGTATATCCCCAAAACAATATCCTGAGTGGGAACAATTACCGGTTTTCCATTGGCGGGTGAGAGAATATTGTTAGTTGACATTAGGAGTACTCTCGTTTCGATCTGAGCTGCAAGCGTAATCGGCACATGCACAGCCATCTGATCACCATCGAAATCAGCATTAAATGCAGAACAAACTAGGGGATGAAGCTGGATTGCTTTACCATCAACCAATACAGGCTCAAAAGCCTGGAGCCCAAGACGATGTAGCGTCGGCGCTCTGTTTAGCATTACCGGAAACTCTTTAACAACCTCATCTAGGCAATCCCAGACCTCAGAAGTTTCTTTTTCAGCCATCTTTTTCGCACTTTTAATAGTTGTGGCAAAACCTTTTTTAATCAGACGGTTATATATAAAAGGCCTGAAAAGCTCTAGGGCCATCTTCTTTGGAAGCCCGCACTGATGAAGTTTTAAGTCTGGGCCTATAACAATAACTGTCCGGCCTGAATAATCGACACGTTTACCAAGCAGATTCTGACGAAAACGTCCCTGTTTACCTTTAAGCATATCGCTTAAGGATTTGAGAGGCCTTTTATTTCTTCCGGTTAGAACCTTCCCTCGTCTTCCGTTATCAAAGAGTACGTCAACAGCTTCCTGTAGCATCCTTTTTTCATTTCTTATAATAATATCAGGCGCGTCAAGTTCTAAAAGTTTCTTAAGGCGATTATTTCTGTTAATAACCCTGCGGTAAAGATCATTAAGATCTGAAGTCGCAAACCTGCCGCCGTCAAGAGGTACTAAAGGACGAAGATCAGGAGGAATAACGGGTAGAACTTCCAGTATCATCCATTCCGGCTTATTATCAGAATTCCTGAAAGCTTCGACAACTCTTAGCCTTTTTGCCAGTTTCTTCTTTTTTGCCTCAGAACTTGTAAGGTGAAGCTCTTCGCGGATCTGATCCGAAAGAGCATCCAGATCAAGTGATTTAAGTATACCCCTGATAGCTTCAGCTCCGATACCAGCTTCAAAGGGTTCCGTACTTTCCAAAACTGCTTTTTTGTACGCATCGTCATCAAGAAGCTCACCAAGCTGAAACGATGATTTTTTGGGGTCTGTAACAACGTATGACTCAAAGTAGAGGACCTTCTCAAGGCCTCTTAGTGTCATATCAAGAAGTGTACCGATACGGCTGGGAAGACTCCGCAAAAACCATATATGCGCAACCGGACAAGCAAGCTCAATATGTCCAAGCCGTTCACGCCTGACATAAGCGGCAATAACCTCAACACCACATTTTTCACAGACAATACCTCTGTGCTTAAGTCTCTTATATTTACCACAGTTACATTCATAATCCTTCACCGGCCCGAAAATCTTCGCGCAAAAAAGACCATCCCTTTCAGGCTTAAATGTCCTATAATTAATCGTCTCAGGTTTTTTCACCTCACCGCTTGACCAGTTTCTTATGGTTTCAGGTGAAGCAATTGAAACCTTTAAAGCATCAAAGTCATCTACATTTCTTGATCTGGTCTGGTGTATTGAAAAAAATCCATTCATACTTTTCACCCTTCAAAAGGATACAATTAGTATTAGTAATTTAAATAATTAGTTATCATTCTCAGTTTCAAGGAATTTAACATCAAGGCAAAGGCTCTGAAGTTCTTTCACAAGCACATTAAAGGACTCCGGAATAGATGGGGCTATATCAATTTCGCCTTTCACGATGTTTTCATAGAGCTTTGTCCTCCCGTAAACATCATCTGACTTAAGGGTCAAAAGCTCTTGAAGAGTATGCGCAGCACCGTATGCTTCCAGAGCCCAGACTTCCATCTCTCCAAGCCTCTGTCCACCAAACTGTGCTTTTCCTCCGAGAGGCTGCTGAGTGACAAGTGAATAAGTACCAATTGAACGGGCATGTATCTTATCATCAACCAGATGATGCAGTTTAAGCATATAAATAATACCAACAGTTACCTGTTTGTCAAAAGCCTCACCAGTTCTTCCGTCAAAAAGTGTTGACTGTCCTGTCACAGAGAGTTCTCCATCTCTAAGACACTGTACAATCTCTTCTTCTTTTGCGCCGTCAAATACCGGTGTTGCCATATGGACTCCCCTGATGAGCTTTTCAGCAAGATTCAGAGTTGTCCTATCATCGAGTCCAGAGATAATACGATCTGCTTCCGGATTAGAATAAGTCTTTTTTAAGTAATCTCTTATCTTCTGCGGAGACTGTTTCTCTTTGAGCATTTCACCTATTTTCTGACCTATTCCCCTAGCAGCCCAGCCAAGATGTGTTTCAAGGATCTGACCAACATTCATTCGGGAGGGAACTCCAAGCGGATTTAACACGATATCAACAGGAGTACCATCTTCTAGATAAGGCATATCTTCTTCAGGTAAAATACGAGAAAGAACACCCTTGTTTCCATGTCTTCCCGCCATTTTATCACCCACAGAAAGCTTTCGCTTTACAGCGAGATAAACCTTAACCATCTTTATAACACCAGGCGGAAGCTCATCTCCCTGTTTCAGCTTTTCAATCTTTTCCTCAAAGTCCACTTTGGCCAGTCCAATCTGTTCAGACAAGCTTTCCTTCAGCTTTAATAATTTTTCCGAAATATCTTTTTCACCGACAATACTTAAATTTACCCACTTGGAAATCGGCAGATTATCAATATCCTCCTCTGTAATAACATGATTTTTATTTAGGAGGAGCTTGTCTTTCCTTTCGTCAACAAGCTTTTTCAAACAGGTTTTACCAACCAGAAGTTTCTTTAGTCTTAATTTAACACTTTCCTGAAGAGTCCTTATTTTATCTTCCTGGTCCTTAAGTAGCCTTGCGCGATCTTCATCTTCAATAAATCTTGAACGGTTATCAGTATCAGCACCTTTACGGGCAAAAATATTAACGCCGATAACGGTTCCCTCATTTCCCGGAGGTACGCGAAGAGAGGTATCCTGAACATCCCTTGCTTTTTCACCGAATATGGCTCTAAGGAGCTTTTCCTCCGGCGAAAGCTGAGTCTCACCTTTAGGGGTAATTTTTCCTACCAGAATATCTCCGGCTTCAACCTCAGCACCTATCCGGATCATACCGCTGTCATCAAGATCCCTTAACATCTCCTCACCTACGTTGGGGATATCACGGGTAATCTCTTCTTTCCCAAGTTTTGTGTCGCGGGCAAGAACTTCGAACTCTTCAATATGTACAGAAGTAAAGGCATCTTCCTTAATCACACGCTCGCTGATAAGGATTGAATCCTCAAAATTGTATCCACCCCACGGCATGAAAGCAACAATGACATTCCTTCCCAACGCAAGCTCACCCATCTCTGTTGCAGGCCCGTCTGCAATAAGGTCTCCAGCTTCAACATTATCACCGACATTAACAATTGGCTTCTGGTTTATACATGTATTTTGATTAGAACGTCTGTATTTTGTGAGTTTGTAGATGTCTATCTCTGAACCTACCTCGGTCTGTACACCGTCATGTTTAATAACTATCCTGTTTGCATCTACACTTTCAACAATACCGTTTCGTTTTGCAACAATAGCAACACCCGAGTCTCTTGCAACAACATTTTCAACACCTGTTCCGACAAATGGCGCCTCAGTTTTTAAAAGGGGAACAGCCTGTCTCTGCATATTAGAACCCATAAGAGCACGGTTAGCATCATCATTTTCAAGAAATGGAATCATAGATGCTGCTACACTTACCAGCTGCTTTGGTGAAACATCCATGTAGTCAATTTCAGACGGATCAACCATCTCAAACTCACCCACTTTTCTGGCAGCAATTAAATTTTTCTGAAATAAGCCCTTCTTGTCAACCGGTGCATTTGCCTGAGCAATTGTATATTTTTCTTCTTCAAGAGCTGTTAGATATTCAATCTTTCTGGTTACCTTACCATTTACAACTCTGCGGTACGGAGTTTCAATAAATCCATACTCATTAACCTTTGAGTAGGTGGAAAGTGATGCGATAAGTCCAATATTTGGTCCTTCAGGTGTCTCAATAGGACAAATCCTGCCGTAATGTGTAGGATGAACATCACGCACTTCAAAACCTGCACGCTCTCTGGTAAGCCCGCCAGGTCCAAGGGCACTTAGTCTTCTCTTGTGCGTAATCTCTGAAAGTGGATTGGTCTGGTCCATGAACTGAGAGAGCTGGCTTGAACCGAAGAACTCTTTTACAACAGCAGAAACCATCTTGGAATTAATAAGATCATTAGGCATTAGTGTTTCAATCTCCTGCAGACTCATACGTTCTTTGATAGCTCTTTCCATCCTCACCAGACCTATCCGGTAATGATTTTCAACCAATTCACCTACAGTTCTTACTCTTCTATTCCCAAGGTGATCGATGTCATCCACATTGCCTCGACCATTCTTTATCTCCACCAGCTGCTTGACTGTTCCTAAGATATCCTCTTTCTGGAGCACATGATCGTCAAGCGCAACCTCAAGCTTCAGTGAAAGGTTAATTTTCAGCCGTCCGACAGTAGACAGGTTATAATACTCCTCATCAAAAAATAGCTTTTTGAAGAAAAGATTTGCGCTTTCTTGATTTGGTGGATCATTCGGTCTGAGACGTCTGTAAATTTCAACTACCGCCTCATCAGTGGAATGTACCTTATCGATTGCAAGAGTATCTCTTATTGAAGAATCAACATTCAGTCCGTCAATATAGATAATCTTTATTTTTGAAATACCCTTGTCAAAAAGGCCTGCGATTGCTTCAGCGGTTAAGAGCTCATTACATTTGATAAAAACCTCATCGGTTACAGGGTCAACAACATCTTCTGCAACAACCTTACCCTTAAGCATATCTTCAGTCATTGGGATTGACTTTATATTTGCAGCACGTATCTTTTTAACAATACCCCTGCTTATCCTCTTACCCTTTTTAACTATTATATTGTTTTTTTTATCAACTATGTCCTTGCAGGCAATCACATCAGAAAAATAAGGCGAGTCGATTGTAACAGCGATCTTCCCGTCTTTTAAAGTTACCTCCTCCAGAGTATAGTAATATTTTAAAAGCTCAAGATCCGTATATCCCAACGCCTTTAAAAGCACGGTAACAGGAAATTTGCGCCTTCGGTCTATCCTGACATAGATTATATCTTTTGTGTCAAATTCGAGATCGATCCAGGAACCCCTGTTTGGAATAATTCGAGCAGAATAAATATATTTACCACTTGAGAGAGTCTTACCCTTGTCATGGTCAAAAAACACACCGGGCGAACGGTGTAGCTGACTTACAACAACCCTTTCTGTACCATTTATGATAAAAGTTCCCACATTAGTCATCAAAGGAATCTCACCAAAGTATACTTCCTGCTCCTTGATATCCCTGATATTTTTAACACCTGTATCGGCATTAGTATCCCAGACAACAAGACGTACCAAAACCTTAAGCGGTGAAGCATAGGTTAATTCCTTTTGCCTGCACTCCTCCAAACTGTACTTTGGCTCACCCAGATTATAACTTACAAACTCAATTGACGAGGTATTGTTATAATTGTGAATCGGAAAAACACTCTTGAAAACACCCTGTATGCCGAACTCTTTTCTATCGTTCGGAAGGATATTCTGCTGCAGGAAATTCTCATAGGACTTCTGCTGAATCTCAATCAGGTTGGGCACCTCCATTACATCATCAATTTTCTTGAAGTTTTTGCGAAAACGAAGTTTATGCGCACATTGCATACCCATTTAACACCCCATTTCTGGTTTTATTGGCTTATATAAGCTACGCTGGTTTCCAGCTCTTATTGTCAGTATTGTCGTAACCAGCTTATTTGATTTCAGCTGTAGCACCTGCTTCTTCAAGCTGTTTTAGGACATCTTCCGCTTCATTTTTCGGAAGGCCTTCTTTTACAGGCTTAGGTAGAGAGTCAACAAAATCTTTTGCTTCTTTAAGTCCAAGTCCTGTAATAGTACGCACAATTTTAATAACATTAATTCTCTTTTCACCAGCTGACTGAAGAACAACATCAAACGCAGTCTTCTCTTCTTCCGCTACAGCATCACCCCCACCAGCAGCCACGGCAACAGGAGCAGCCATAGCCGCAGCTGAAACACCAAATTTTTCTTCCAAGTCTTTAATCAGATTTGAAAGATCCAGAACAGACATATTTTCTATAAACTGAACTACATCCTCTTTTGTTATCTCTGCCATTTTAAGCCTCCTAATACTCTTTATAAGTTAAAATTAAACCTTTATTTTATCTATTGCTATTACTTATGTTCAGCAACTGCAGTTAATACTCTCAAAAACTTCCTCGGGATATCAGACAACACCGATACAAAACCTGTCATTGGAGAAGAAAGAACTCCAAGCATCTGAGACAGAAGCACTTCCCTGCTTGGCAAATCACCAAGTTGATTTATTTCATCTATGCCGAGAAAAGAGTTTTCAAGCACACCTGACTTTAATTCAAAGGTTGTTTCAGGGTTTTCTTTTCTAACCTCCTGATTAAACTTCGTTAGGACTTTTGCCAGTTGAGCCGGATCTCCTTCGATAAAAGCTATAGCTGTCTGTCCTGAAAAGGAATCATGTAACGCTTCATATTTCGTATTTCTGGTAGCAATCTTAAGCAGGGTGTTTTTAGCAACTTTTATTTCTGACCCTGCCTCCCTGACCCGCTGCCTTAAACCTGTTATTTTCTCAACATTCAAACCTTTATAGCCCATTACAATGGCTCCACCTGACTCAGAAAACCTCTTTGTCAGAGTTGCCACTACCTGCTCTCTCTCCAATCTGCTCACCTCATCACCCTTATATAATTATTATTTTCTCCGATTCATGTATCAAACATGATTTTCCCTGTTATTATAATTTCAGGGAAAAAGCATGACATAAAATATAATAAAAGTTATTTTACAGCTAAAACATCAATCTTAATACCAGGGCCCATTGTTGATGAAAGAACAATGTTTTTAAGATACTGCCCCTTGCTTGAAAGCGGTTTCAGTTTATTCACAGTGTCTAAAAGAGCCTGAATATTTTCACATATTTTTTCTTTGTCAAAAGAGACTTTACCTATTGGAACATGGAGAATGCCTCCTTTTTCAATCTTGAATTCGACCTTACCCTTTTTCAAATCCCCTATTGTCTCTTTTAAATCAAAAGTTACTGTTCCTACTTTTGGATTCGGCATCAGGCCTCGTGGTCCGAGAACTCTGGCTATCTTGCCCACGACTCCCATCATATCAGGAGTTGCGACTGCTTTATCAAAGTCAAGCCAGCCTCCTTTGACTTTTTCAACCATATCATCAGCACCCACGTAATCAGCGCCTGCCTCTCTTGCTTCCCGTTCTTTTTCACCTTTGGCAAAAACCAAGACTTTAACTTCTTTTCCCGTTCCATGTGGAAGAAGAACAGTTCCTCTGACCATCTGGTCGGCTTTTCTGGGGTCAACCCCCAGTTTGATAGCAATATCTGCGGTCTCATCAAATTTTGCTATTCCAGTTTCCTTTAAAAGCTCTGCCGCTTCTGTCAGAGAATAAGTTTTTTCTCTTTCAACCTTTTTTGCGGCTTCTAAATATTTCTTGCCTCGATTTGCCATTTTTTCACCCTGTAATTTTATTCCTCAAATCTTTTATTATTATATTACTTCAAGACCCATGCTGCGAGCAGTCCCTTCGATTATTCTGCCAGCCATTTCCGGATCATTTGCATTAAGGTCTGGCATCTTTGTCTGAGCAATCTCCCGGATCTGGTCTTTAGTAACTTTTCCAATTTTAATCTTATTCGGCTCACCTGAACCCTTGACAATACCCGCAGCCTTTTTCAAAAGGACTGCTGCAGGAGGCGTCTTAGTTATAAATGAGAAAGACCTGTCAGCATATACAGTTATTACAACCGGAATTATAAGACCGTCTTTATCCTGAGTCTTTGCATTGAAGACCTTACAAAACTCCATTATATTTACACCATGTTGCCCAAGTGCCGGTCCTACAGGTGGAGAAGGGTTCGCTTTACCTCCCGGTATCTGTAGTTTGATCTGGGTCATTATCTTTTTTGCCATTTGACTTCCTCTTCTTTTTTCCTGTTAAATTAAATCAGTTAGCTTTTTTCACCTGTGAATATTCGATTTCAATGGGTGTCTGTCTTCCAAAAATACTAACAAGAACCTTGAGTCTGGTTTTTTCAGGTTTAACCTCTTCAATAATACCATTAAAATTGGAAAAAGGACCTTCCATTATTATGACTTCATCACCCTTTTCATAATTCATTTTAAAGGCCGGCCGTAGAGTTCCCTCTTCTATCTTGGATCGAAGTTCAGTAATCCCATCATTAGATATTGCGATCGCCTGTGTCTTACTGCCTATAAAGCCGGTGACTTTAGGGGTATCTTTAACAAAATGCCAAGTCTCATTATTCATCTTCATCTGTATCAGAATGTAGCCGGGAAAAAATTTACGTGAGGTCTTCTTGGTTTTTTTCTTCCCCTTGGCTCCTCTAATGATCTCCTCGACATCTTCAGTGGGAATGAGTACATCACCAAAATACTCTTGCATACTATAGGCGTTTATTCGTTCTTCAAGAAGTTCTTTTACCTTATTTTCATATCCTGAATACGTATGAACCACATACCATTTCATTTCCATAAATGACCTCAACTCAATATTAGTTTGACTGCCCGAGAAAGTATGGCATCAACAACACCGAGATAAAAAGAGACGATCAATACAATAACCACTACAACCACCGTTGAAGCAATTGTTTCTTTTCTTAATGGCCATGCGATCTTTTTTGCCTCTGCCTTAACCTCACCATAAAACCGAACGATACTCTCTACAATATTTTTAAGGTTCACTGGCATTACCCCTTTGTATTTATTAACAACTTATAATTTTTTGACAGGCCAGGAGGGACTCGAACCCCCAACACCCGGATTTGGAATCCGGTGCTCTGCCATTAGAGCTACTGGCCTATTTTTCTCTCAAGAAACAAACAACTAATGCATTAAAAAGGGTCACAACCTCTTAATAAAAAGACTATTTTGTTTCCTTATGCAATGTATGAGTAAAACAGAACCTGCAGTATTTAATAAACTCCAGCTTACCAGTAGTTGTTTTTTTGTTTTTTGTTGTTGTATAATTTCTGCGTTTACATTTAGAACACGCTAGAGTCACTATGTTTCTCATGTGTAAAACCTAAATAATTTCTAATATAAAGTCTTAATTACTCGATAATATCACTCACAACACCGGCGCCAACTGTTCTGCCGCCTTCTCTTATTGCAAATCTCAGCTCTTTTTCCATTGCGATAGGAGCGATGAGCTCACCTTCCATACTTA
>JAHEEI010000069.1 GCA_024640785.1 Pseudomonadota bacterium | reverse complement strand
TTTTCCGATTCTGTTTTCACTAAGCTCATTTTTTAATAAATTTCCTACTCCGAAAGGATTTTTAGAAATAATTCTGTATTATCAATGATTTCAACTATTTCAAGAACTGCTAATTTATCAATTTGTAGCATATCAGGTTTTATTTTCGCAACATCTTTTTCAGTGGTTATTAAATAATCTGAATTTTTTGAAATTGTTTTTAGTTTTTTATAATCAGGAATATTGTATTGATGGTGGTCTGGAAATATAATTTTATCTGTTAGCGTAAAGCCCATCTTTTTAAGCATGGAAATAAAACTTTCAGGATCACCGATACTGCAGAAACATGAGATGTTTTTTTTTTTGAGAAGGTCAGGGTCGATCTTATTATTGTTTGAAGTTTTTCTAAGGCTAACCGGTTTATAAAACGATTTAAAAATCGGGGCATTTTGGTTGTGAAGTCTGATTGTATTTTCAAGTTCTTGACTTTCTGTGTCTGCCTGGTTTTTTTTTGTAAGAAGAATTATGTCAGCCCTTTCAAGAGCTTTTAAGGGCTCTCGCAGTATTCCTCTGGGAAGCATGAACCCGTTGCCAAATGGGTTTTTTGAATTTATAAGTACCACATCCGTATCTCTTTTTAATTTTAGATGCTGAAAACCGTCATCAAGAATAATAATTTCGCAGTTAAATAAGTCGCAAGCCATTTTAGAAGCTAAAACCCGGTTTTTCCCCACAAGGACAGGAATGCTGGAAAGTTTTCTGGCGAGCATGTACGCTTCATCTCCTGCAGATTCTGAATCCATAAGAACTTTTATTTGGTCAGAGACAACCATTGGTGCGTCTGTATTTTTACCTCTGTATCCCCTGCAGATGACAGCGGTACGGAAACCTGATTCTTTAAAGTGTTTGGCTATCAGACAAACAGTGGGTGTTTTACCCGTGCCTCCAAGGGTCAAGTTTCCGATTGTTATTACCTTGCACCCTGCCTTATAACTTTTAAATATTCCAATTCTATATAGAAATGAACGTATCAAAACAATAATACAGAAGATAAAAGAGACAAGGGTAAGTGGAAGAAGGCTCAGTCTTAATAGCACTCCTGGGTTTTGGGTGTTCAATAGTTTCTCTGTTAAAGCACGTAAGTCCATAATGGAAAAGTTTACTGCTATAGTTTTTCGAGTTTGTTTTTTTAGCTGGAGTTCAAGCTCTTTAAATTCAAGAAAATGATGTTATTGATATAGGTTAATATGTGTTCATTTTAAATATTACATCTAAGATATTGTATTACTTCATCTTAATTTTTACTGATAGAATTTTCCAAGATTTTTTTTAGAATAACCATGCTTTTATTAACTGATCCGCTGTTTTCATTTATTACCTGAAAGGCTGTTTCGCCTATTTGTCTGCATAATTCTTTATTGTTGAGTAAAAGAAGTGACTGTTCGAAAAACTCATCCTCATTATTTACCTGAATGGCACCTTTTTTCCCCTCGAGAAGGCTGGCCACTTCACGGAAATTGTCCATATATTTTCCGTAAAGAACAGGTTTGCTGAAAACCGCAGCCTCAAGAACATTATGTCCTCCCACGGGGACAAGACTGCCACCTATAAAAACAATATCCGCGATGCTGTAGCTTTTTGAAAGTTCGCCTATTGTGTCAAGCAGTATGACATGATGCATATTTTTTTGTGGTGCTATGGGAAGCGCTGTTCTGCGCAGGTAGGGAAGTTTTGAATTCTTCAGAAGGTCTTCCACTTCATTGAAGCGTTCCGGATGTCTCGGTGCAAGTATTAGAAGCAGAGTATTAATTTTCTTTTTTAACCGAGTAAAGACTTTGATTATTATCTCTTCTTCTCCGCGGTGTGTGCTTCCAGCTATTAAAATTTTCAGACTGTCATTTAGGTGAAGGTCTTTTTGTAATTCTTTTATTTCTTCAGTTGTAATTCCCGGGATCTTGAGATCGAATTTTATATTCCCTGTTAGTGCTACTTTTTCTGAAGAAGCACCGATAGATATAATTCTATCGGCATCTGTTTTAGACTGCATGCAGAAAAAGTCAATATTGGAAAGTACTCTTTTAAAAAAGAAACTAAAGAAACTATACCTTTTAAATGACTCTGATGAGATTCTTCCGCTTACTACAATAGATGGTATGTTCTGAAGGTGAAGTTCTCTGGAAAAGTTTGGCCATAGTTCTGTTTCCAGTGTTACAAAAATTAATGGGCTAATCTTTGAGATTACTTTTTTAACAATGAAATTATAGTCGTAAGGAAAATATATGACCAGATCAACACCTTTAACATTGTGATGTGCTGTAAAATTACCTGTTTTAGTAACTGTTGACAGGATTATTGGCAAGTCCGGGAAATTTTTTCTTATAATATTGACAAGAGGTGTGGTTGACATTACCTCTCCGACAGAGACCGCGTGTATCCAGACAGGTCTTGTCCGCAGTTTTTTAAAAAATTGGCTTTCTGTATAAAACCCGCATTTTTGGAAAAATCCATAACGGTATTTCTTGCGGAGAATAAGAATTATTATTATAAAAGGAGAAAGTATCAATGTTAATAAATTTAGAAGGGTATTATAAAAAAAATACATTATGAGTCCGATAAACAGGTTTTTATGAGTAGTTATGAAAAAATCAGCTGATAATTATAGGATGCCAATTTGAATATATTTTTGTCTTTTTCTATGATTGTTTTTGTTCCTTATGTGCATATATTTCATAAAGCTTTGAATATTCTCCTTTTTGCTGAAACAATTTATCATGTGACCCCTGTTCTACTATCCTCCCGTTTGAAAGAACAATGATCCGGTCAGCATTTCTTATCGTTGAAAGTCTGTGTGCAACAATAAAAGTGGTTTTATTTTTTATTAGCTTTTCAAGTGATGACTGAATAGCTTTTTCCAGATTTGTATCAAGAGAAGATGTTGCTTCGTCAAAAATCAGTATCGGGGCATTTTTTAAAATTGCTCTGGCAATTGCTATCCTCTGCCGTTGACCGCCTGAAAGTTTAACTCCGTGCTCTCCAATTACAGTACCATATTTATCAGGCATCTCATTGATAAACTGATGAGCACATGCATCATGAGCAGCTTCAATTATTTTATCCAGGCTCTGTGTATTGTCACCGTAGGCGATATTATTTTTCAGACTATCATTAAAGAGGAAGGGGTGTTGGTTAACAATGGAAATTTTTGAGCGCAGTGATTTTAATGTTACATCCCGGATGTCAATACCGTCAATTTGGATTGAGCCTGAATCAACATCATAAAAACGTGGGATAAGATTCACGAGAGTGGTTTTGCTGGAACCGGTCATTCCTACGATGGCGATTGTTTCATGAGGTTTCACATAAAGCTCAATGTTATGAAGAACCGGATCTTTGTCGTAAGAGAAGGTAACATTTTTGAATCTAACAGAACTGTTTTTACATTGGATAGATACAGCATCTGCTTTTTCTTTTATTTCAGGCTCTGTATCAAATATTTCAAAAACTCTTTTTGCAGCTGCAAGTCCGTCTTGAATATCCTGGTAGGAATTATTAATGTTTTTTGAAGGCCCATAAAGAAGAAGCATGGCCGATACAAAAGAAAAAAAGGTGCCAGGCGTTGAGTTTCCACTTAACACATTCCATCCACCGTAAAAAATGACAGCTGATGCGGTTAAACCTCCTATCAATTCCATGACAGGGCTTGATATGGCTTTGTTTTTAAGTTTTTTAAGAATAATTTTAAACAGTTTGAGGTTTTCTTCGGAAAAACGCTTTTTTTCATATTCTTCCATGCCAAAAGCTTTCACAATTCTGTTTCCTGAGATGGTTTCATGTAACAGAGTTGAAATATAGCTTCTTTTTTCTTGGTGTCGGGTGCTGAATTTCCTGCTTTTCTTTCCGAAAAGAAGTATTGGGATTATAGCCCATGGGAGTATAAGAAAAGTAATAAAAGATAATTTGTAGTCTTTTGTGACCATAACAAAAACCAGACTTGTTATAGTCATGCTTTCTCTTATGATGGCTATAATGCTTTTATTTATAGCAGCCTCAACAAGCTGAACATCTAAAGTGACTTTTGAGATTAATTTCCCCGTGGGATTTGTTTGGAAGTAAGAAAGGGAAAGTGTCTGTAAATGTTCGTAAATCCTGTTTCTGATAGCAGTTACAATCCTTTGTCCTGTAGAGCTTATTAGATAACTGTATGCATATTCAAAAATACCTTTGGTTATGTATATCGATATTATTACAATAGGTATGAGGTTAAGCATGCGCAGATCTTTGTTTAAAAACACATCATCCAGGGTTGGTTTTACAAGAGATGCTGTGATAGCTGCGCAAAGAGAAAGAGGTATCGCACACGCACATGCCAAAAATATTTTTAATAAATAGGGTTTAATAAACGGATAGAGCCGTTTATAAAGTATTAAGCTTTCTTTTAACATATTCTTTAATTGATTTTAACTATTGGTTAATTTTAATATTCATTCTGTTTATAGAAGATTGAATTATTTTATCATTTCATATGCCAGTGAGGCCACTTCTTTTGAGGCACCTTTTTCACCAAGTGCTTTTTTCACGGCCAAAAGATCGGTTTTTATTTTCTCAAGGCGGTTCGGGTCGCTGAGTATAGCAGTTGTTTCTTCGGCTATTTTTTCAGGGGTGGCATCATTTTGTATGAGTTCAGGAACAACTTTTTTGCCTGCTATAAGATTTGTAAGGCCTATAAAGGGAACACGTATGAGCATTTTCCCAATTAGGTAGGTCATCAAAGAGACCCTATATATAATTACCATTGGTTTTAACATTACGGCAGTTTCGAGGGTTGCTGTGCCGGATGCAACAATTGTTATGTCACACACTTCCAGTGTTTCATAAAAGCAGTCATCCGTCATTATTAAATCAATCTCTGTTTGTGGTAGTATGGAGCGGATAAAGCCCCTTTTGATTCCGGGTGCCAGCGGTATAATAAATTGTGCGGACGGAAGCTTCTTTTTTATAATACCTGCTGCCTTAAGCATTATTGGAAGGAGAGTATTTATTTCTCCTTTTCTGCTGCCCGGGAGTAGGCCGATTACTGGATTTCCGCTGCTTTTCTTTAAGGCTATTATTTCTTTTGGATTTTTTTGTGGTTTTATTTCTCTGTCCATGATCGGGTGACCTACAAAATGAACAGGCATTCCAACTTCTTCATAGAATTTTGTTTCAAAAGGGAAAATAACAGCCATGTTATCAACGAGATTGGCGATTTTTTTTGCGCGGCCTCTCCTCCATGCCCAGATTTGCGGACTGATATAATAAAGAATCGGAACTTTTTTCTTATGAGCGATATTGGCAATTCTAAGATTAAAATCAGGATAGTCAATAAGAATAAGGAGGTCAGGAGGTGCATTTTGGAGCTGTTTTTTTACAGCCTGAAATGCTTTGAAGATGTGTGACGCGCTTGCAAGAACCTCAATTATTCCAATTACCGAGAGATACCGGGAGTGGTAAAGTAGTTCTGTCCCTGTTTTTTTTAGTTCATCACCGCCAATTCCGCATACTGAAATAGACGGGTGTAGTTTACGTAATTCTTTTATTACTCTCGCACCGTGATGATCGCCTGAAGTCTCGCCTGTTACTATAAGTATTTTTTTTAAATTATGTTCCATATAATTTAATTTTTTGTATTATATGATTATTGCAAGCGATACAAGATGAGATCTGATAGTCTGATATAATAAGATTATACTTGTTTGGTAAAGACGATAAAGTTATAAAGTAGTTTTTTTTGTCTCGATCTGTTCGACAATTTCAAGAGCGACTTTTAGGGCGTTTTTTCCTGCTTCGCCAGGAACTTCGGGAATACTTCGTGATTTTACAGAACTTAAGAACGAGCGGATTTCTTCTTTTAAAGAATCTCCCTGCTTGATGTCTATCTGATCATAAGTGATTTGAGGCGTATCATGCTCATCGGAATCTGTTTTTCCGTAAACTTCAACCTGTTGTGCTGCGTAGTCGATTGACAGGTATGCGTCATGCTGAAATATCCTGATCTTCCGCATTTCTTTAGCAGATATTCTGCTTGCAGTAACATTTGCAACGCACCCTGACTCAAATTCAAGTCTAACGTTGGCAATGTCGTTTTTTTTATTCGATACTACCGGAACACCAACTGCATGTATTGATTTGACCGGTGAACCGACAATATTAAGGATTATATCAATGTCATGTATCATGATGTCAAGAATGACATCTACATCCGTTCCTCTGTCCTTGAACGGCGCAAGACGGTGAGATTCAATAAAAAGGGGCTTTTTTATTACATTATTAAGTGCAATTACCGCTGCATTAAACCGTTCAAGATGGCCAACCTGCAGAATGCACTTATTTTTTTTAGCTGTTTCAATAAGGTCCTCTGCTTCCTCCAAAGTGGTTGTCATCGGTTTTTCAACCAGAACGTCTATACCGTTTAAAAGGAAGTCCTTTGCGATTTTATGGTGAAGTTCAGTCGGAACTACAATGCTTACTGCATCAACCTTATCAAAAAGTTCTTTGTAGTTTTTAAACGCCGGTACCTTCAAACGTTTTGATATTGCCTGTGCTGCTTCATGATCAGTGTCAACTATACCCACAAGTTCTGATTCGTTAAGCTCTGAATATTTTTCAGCGTGAAATTTCCCAAGATAACCTGTGCCTATAACCCCTGTCCTTACCAATTTCATTCTCTGACAATTCCCCTTCCAGAATTTTTTATAAAATCTATTAAATGCGCAACTTCAGGGGAATTCAAACCTTCTTTCGCAATTTTTTCAATTGCTTTCTGAGTCGTCAGCCCAGACCGAAAAAGGGTTTTGTATGCAGATTTTATTTCACTTATGGACTCTGTTGAAAAGTTATGCCGCTTAAGGCCGGTCAGGTTAAGACCATGAAGCTTGGCCCTTTCGCCGACAACAATAGTATATGGAGGAACATCTTTTGAAACTCCGCTAAGTCCTCCTACCATTGCATATGAACCAATATGAACAAACTGGTGTACGCCAACCAGTCCTCCAAGGATTGCATTGTCTTCAATTATTATGTGGCCGCCCAGTGTTGCACCATTTGCCATTATTACGTTATTTCCTATCTGGCAGTCGTGTGCGACATGAGAATAAGCCATAAGGAAAATATTGTTTTTAAGCACGGTTTTACGGGCACCACCTTCTGTGCCCCTGTTTATTGTTACATATTCCCTGAAAGTGTTGTTGTCGCCGATTATAAGCTCTGTGTCTTCTTCTTGAAACTTCAAATCCTGTGGTATGGCGCCCAGAGAGCAGAACTGAAAAATGTGGCAATTTTCTCCGATTGTCGTGGGACCCTCAATAACAACCTGAGGGCCTATCTTTGCATTGTTTCCAATTTTTACGTTATCGCCGATTACTGTATATGGGCCGATCTCTACATTCCCCCCAATCTTGGTATTTTTTCCCATTATAACTGTTTTATGAATCATTTTATGCTCCCTTATACTGGAGGCGTAAATCCCTCTAGAGTGCGCCTGTGCTGCTGAATTTCCTATTGCGACGTTTAGGGGGATATGTTTACCTCCCCATCCTTTAATTTTTTATGGCTTAATTCCCTTTAGTTTATAAACTCTTAGACTGATAGTCTTCTTCTTAATGATTTTACTTTTAAATGATAGAAAGCTACATTGCGCAGAGAAGCTCGGCTTCTGCGGCAAGCTTTCCGTCCACAAAAGCACTGCCTTTGAATTTCCATATGGATCTTTTGAAGGCAATCGCCTCAAGTTCAAATCTTAATTGATCTCCGGGAACAACCGGTTTTCTAAACCTGCACTTATCAATTCCAATAAAACGGACGTCTGTATTGTTTGCTTTAGAATCCGAAGATGATAAGAAGTGAAGTACGCCCCAGCTTTGGGCCATGGCTTCAACAATGAGTACGCCCGGCATTATCGGCTCTCCCGGGAAATGTCCCTGGAAAAAAGGTTCATTTATAGTAACATTTTTAATTGTGACAATTTTTTTATTTTCTTCGAATTCCAGAACCCTGTCCAGCAGCAGGAAAGGGTATCTGTGCGGTATGAGCTCCATTATTTCTTTAATATCAACCATTATTCACCCCTTTATTTTAGATTCTAACTCGGAAATTTTCTTTTTAAGATCCTTTATTGTTTGATTCATCTCCGGCAGTTTTTTAAAAATCAAAGTTGATCTCAGCCAGTCACGGTGGGGCATGGTAGGAGCCCCGGAAACGATCTGACCCGGGGGGATATCTGCCGCAACACCACCTCTGGCGCCGACAATGACATCATCTCCGATCTTGACATGTCCTGTCGTAGCAGACTGCCCTGCCATAGTAACCCGGTCTCCGATATGGGTGCTTCCGGATATACCCGTATGGGCTATGATAACGGAGTCTTCTCCAATAGTGCAGTTGTGAGCGACTTGGATTAAATTATCAAGTTTTGCGCCGCGCTTTATCCATGTTTTTCCCATGGTTGCCCGGTCAATTGTTGTGCAGGCTCCGATCTCAACATCATCGTCTATCTGTACGATCCCGAGTTGAGGAATCTTGAATTTTTTAGCGCCGTCAGATGCGAACCCGAAACCGTCGCTTCCAATGATTGCGCCGGAATTAATAATCACATTATTGCCGACAATGCAGTCTTCTCTGATAGTGACATTAGGGTGAAGGAAGGTATTGCTGCCGATTTTAACCTTCCTGCCTAAAAAGCAGTTGGGATATATTGTTGTGTGATCTCCGATTGTGGATCCGTCACCAATGAAAGCGAATGGATATATGGTGACATTTTTTCCGAGTTTAACATCTTTACCAATAAACGCTCTTTCGTCGATTGTTCCTGTTTCCTCTCTCGGTGGGTTCAGAAAGGTAATGGCTTTTGCGTAGGCAAGGTAGGGGTTTTTAACCTTAAGAAGATTTTTTGATTCTGATGAAATTTCTGGTGAACAAACAATTGCGGAAGCCTTTGTCTTTTCAATATAATTAATATATTTTGGGTTTGCAACAAAAGTTATATCCCCCTCTTTTGCGTCTTCAATTCCGGAGATGTTATTTATTACGGTATCTTCATCGCCGTCTATTGTTCCGCCGAGGATTTGAGCGATTTCTTTGAGCTTCAGTTCCATTTGAAATTTGTTATCTTCCATGTAAACAGGGTGTTGAATTAAGTGTTGTCTTTTAACATGACAAGACTGTGCGGTTGTTTTTAACCAAATAAATGACGTAAAACAGGCGCTTCTTATTTTTTGTTTTTATTATACTGTGCATCATAGATGGCTATTATTTTGTCTGTCAGATCAATCGCATCGGATGCGAAAAGTATATTTCGTTCATTTTTCTCAAAGATAATGGTATAACCATTTTTCTTTCCATATTCCTGGATTGTAGGAATAAGGTCTTCAAGGATTTCGTTTGTTAGTTCTGCTTCTTTCAGCTGAACCTCTGATTTTGAATCCTTTACCTGTCTCTCATAATCGCGCTGTCTGCGGAGAAAGTCTTTTTCTTTTTCTCTTCTAACGCTATCTGTAAGCATCATGCTCTGTTTCTGAAGAACTTCCCCAAGTTTTTCTATAGACGCTTTTTCTTTTAAAATTGTCTCTTCAATTGCTTTTATTTCTTCTTGAAATTTATCCATTGTATCTTTACCAGCAGCACTTTCTACCACAGCTTTTTGAATCGCAACGTAACCTAACTTGTATTCTTCTGCAAAGCTATTAGTTGATATTAATAGGACTGCGAGTAAAAATGCTGATGTAAATAATTTTTTCTTCATTTTTTTTCCTTCCGATTTAAAATTATATTTACTGATGCTTTTTTCAATAGTTTGCCTTTGTGTCCCGCTATGACGGGGTTGCTTGACTTTTTATTACGTATTTTTAACTGCTTGGAATTCGCAGGGCTTAAGTTTAAGGTTTTTTCTTTACGGACTTTTTCGATTTTAGGAATAGTCTTACTGATACATTCTGTTATTTTATGTCGTAAGATTTTTTCTAAAACATTTGTCCCATTGAGAATTCGAAATTACTGGATTTTTCATCCCACTCATCGTTTCTATCAAGGTTAATTGCCCAAACCAGACGTAATGGCCCGAAGGGTGAGTACCAGTTTATTCCGACTCCAACATCTGACCTTAGGTCTGATAGAAAAGCATCTCCTGTTTTGTAGGCATTTCCAATATCATAAAAGACAACCCCGCGCACGCCTGAGCCGGGCATAATGGGGAACAGATATTCAAAATTAAAAAAAATCTCTTTTTCTCCACCAATACAGTCGAAATCATTGCTATCACATTGTTCAGGCTCCATCGGCCCGACACTGCGTGATTCAAATCCGCGCAGGGAGTCCAGCCCGCCCAGGAAAAATTTTTCAGCGATAGGAATATCCTCACCCAATTCAAACAGCTGTCCGATTTCTCCCCTTACCATGAATGCGGTATCAAAGGGAAGCGGAAAGTACTTGGCAGCGCTTGCTATTAGGCCGATAAATTTGGCGTCTCCGCCGAGACCGGCAAGTTCCACTGACAGTTTGGAATTGGAGCCCATCCGTGGCGACCAGCGGTCATCCCTTGAATCTCTTACGATGCTTCCGGTAATACTGCTGGTAATTGTTTTGCCTTCAGAATCAAATATGCTCCGTGAAACATCACAGAAGTCGTCTATTTCAATTTCGGTATCCTCTAACCTGTAGGTGAGGTAAAGACGGGTATAGTCAAGTTTGTGGTCAAGGGGAAACCCCGCCCGCAGGTTGAGCCCCTTGCTTTTCCTGTCAAAATCGTAATAATCCCTGTCGATCAAAAACAGGTCAAACCCGACAGATACACGAGTGTCCATAAACCATGGCTCAGTAAAAGAAATATCAAACTGTGAAGAATCTCCACCGAGCTGTGCCATCAGCTTTAAGCTCTGCCCTTTTCCAAACAGGTTGTTTTGTGATATCTGGAACATGCCGACCACACTGTCGACAGAGCTGTATCCGGCGCCGACGCTAAAAGAGCCTGTAGGGCGTTCTGTGACTTCTACGTGAAGCTTTATCAGATTATCTTTGCTTCCTGGTGAGGTGTTAACGTTTACCTTTTCAAAATATCCCAAATTGTTGATTTCCTGCTTGCTCCTCTTAACTTGTTCAGAGTTGTAAACTGCTCCATCTGCAAGACGCATTTCACGCCTTATGACTTTATCCCGCGTTCTGGTGTTGCCGGTGATTTTAATTTCTTCTATGTATATCTTTTTCCCTTTAATGATCTTGAAAGTCAGATCAACTGTTTTTTCTTTATTATTAATGTTTGTCAGGGGCGTGATGTCAGAAAAAGCAAAACCCTGCTCAGCATATAATGCTCTTAATGCAACCAGGTCATCATTTAACTTCTGTCCGTTAAAGGTCTTTCCTGAAGCTGCTTTTATTTTTGATCTTAAAATAATTTTATCGTAGATAAGGTCGCCGTCAAAATCTATTGAGCCTATGGTGAATTTAGGACCCTCGATGATGTTGATGTGGATATTTATGCCTTTTTTATTGAACAAAACAGTTGGTTTTTCAACTTCAACCAGGAGAAACCCCTTGCTGTAGTAGTATGCGATAATTCGTTCAATGTCTTTTTCAAGGCCCTCATCTTTATAGATGCCTTTTGTGGTGAAAAGGGATGTGAAGCTTTTTTCTCTAGTTTCCATGACTTTGCTGATTTTTTTTCCGGAAATGGAGTCGTTTCCGGAAAAGGTGACTTTTTTAACTTTTATTATGTCACCTTCTTTAATTGAATAATCAACACCGACCATGTCTTCTGGCATTGGCTTTACTTTATAGGATACATCTGCCCGGAAATAGCCCTTGTCAACATAGATTTTTTTGATACGGGTCACATCACCGGTTACTTTGTTCAGATCGAGTATTGTTCTAGGTTTTACTTCAAGGACTTCCTCAATGTCATTAAGTTTTACTTTCTTGTTGCCTTGTATTTGAACGGCCTTGACCATGGGTTTTTCTTCAACGTGAAAGGTTATTTTTTTTCCGCTTTCTGTGTCTTCGCTTGTTATCTGAATATCCTTAAAATAACCCATCTGATATATTCTTTTAAGGTCTTCCTGTAACATCTGCGCAGAGAATTCTTCTCCCGGTTTTGTCCTTATGGCGAAAAGCACAGCGTCTTCTTCAATAAATCTGTTTCCGGCAATAAGGACTTCGCTGATCATCTCTTTTTCCAGAATAATAAAGTTAATCTTACGTGCAATGTCCTGAAGTTTGCCGGTTATTTCTGCAATATTATCAGCGGTGGTAAAAAGTCTTTGAACCGGTTTTATTTTCTTGACATCAATGAGTGAAATGTCAAGGCTCAGCGTTTCGCCGATTTTTGTCAGCCCGCCGAGAACAAGGTAATCAATTCCCAGTTTTTCTCCTAGTAGAACAGCCTGTTCTCCGTCGATGGTTTTGAGTTTAATGGCCTGGATGGTTTTTGTGAGAAGCGGTTTGTCAACGGTTTTTATTTCGCCTCTTTTTTCAAGGCGGGTTGAAAGCATATCAGGTATTGCCTGGCTCAGGTATGAAAGGTCTTCTTCGCTGTGAATAGAAAAAGGGAGAACCGCAACATATTGCTCTTGTTCAGCATTTAAAGAAGCGCTGCTAACCAGAATTAATGAGACAATAAGTAATAATAATATTCCTGGCCGCTTATAATGATTTTCTTTTTTCATAAACCTCTGTTTGTACGAATTATCCTGCAAAATAGTTAAATTTTAGTTTTTCCGTCTTCAATTACTATTCTTCTTGACATTTTTAGAGCGAATTCTTCATTGTGTGTCACAATGATAAGTGTTATCCCCAGTGCATTGTTCAGTTCTAAAAGAAGATCGAAAACCTCTCTGCCTGTTGGTGTGTCTAAATTACCTGTTGGTTCATCGGCAAGCACTATCTCAGGTTCCATTATCATCGCCCGTGCTACGGCGACTCGCTGTTGCTCTCCCCCTGACATTTCACCCGGTTTATGGGTGATGCGTTTTTGCAACCCCATTTTCTCAAGCAGTTGAAAACCCTTCTCTTCCATGGAAGATTTGTTTTTTCCTGCGATAAGTGCCGGCATTATTGTATTTTCAAGGGCATTGAATTCCGGCAAAAGATGGTGAAACTGAAAGATGAATC
>JAHEEI010000068.1 GCA_024640785.1 Pseudomonadota bacterium | reverse complement strand
ATATATGTTTGAAGACAGGCTGCCTCTGTAAGGTATTCGTCCTTCAATGCCTTCAGGGACAAGTTTGGCTTCCTCTTCCGTATCTGATTGAAAATAACGGTCTTTGCTTCCTTTTTTCATGGCTTCTGATGATCCCATTCCTCTGTAGACCTTATAGGTCCTGCCCTGAAAAAGGATTGTTTCTCCCGGACTTTCATCTGTTCCGGCAAAAAGGTTGCCAAGCATAACAGCGTGGGCACCTGCAGCAATTGCCTTAGCAATATCACCGGAGTATTTTATTCCGCCGTCAGCAATGATGGGGATATTGTGTTTGTCTGCAATTCTTCTGCATTGCATGATTGCTGTAACTTGAGGCACTCCCACTCCCGCGATAATTCGTGTGGTGCAGATGGAACCAGGCCCGATCCCTACTTTTAGTCCGTTACATCCTGCTTTTATGAGTTCTTCAGCTGCTTCTGGCGTTGCTAGGTTCCCTGCTATCAGTTCACAGTTTGGAAAGTTTTTCTTGGTATCTCTAACCGCGTCAATGACAATTTTTGTATGAGCATGTGCAGTGTCAATGATAATAACATCTGCGCCCGCTTCGATTACGGCCTGTGTTCGGGCTTCCCTGTCATTACCTACTCCGATTGCAGCTCCGACCCGAAGACTTCCTCGTTGGTCTTTACATGCATTTGGAAATTTGTCTGCTTTTTCAATGTCCTTAACAGTAATGAGTCCGGTCAGGTTATTATGATCATCAACTACCAGAAGTTTTTCGATGCGGTTTTTATGAAGGATTTTTCGCGCTTTTTCAAGTGATGTATCAGACGATACGGTTATCAGGTTCTCCTTTGTCATTACCTCTGAGATATTTTTGTCAAAATCTGTTTCAAATCTTAAATCACGGTTGGTAAGAATTCCGACAAGTTTTCCCTCTTTTACCACAGGAAATCCTGAAATCTGGTGCTGCTGCATTATTTTAAGCGCATCATGTATTTTCTGGTCAGGATCAACGGTTATGGGGTTTACAACCATTCCGCTTTCTGATTTTTTAACTTTTAAAACTTCAAGAGCATGGGCATCAATAGGCATATTTTTATGTATAATACCTATTCCCCCTTCTCTGGCCATGGTGATTGCGGTCTGTGATTCAGTGACGGTGTCCATCGCTGCGCTGACTAGCGGAATGTGAAGTTTAATGTTGTTTGTTAGAAGGGTGGATACATCAATATCTTTTGGAAGGACTTCTGACTTCTGAGGGATTAGGAGTACATCGTCAAAAGTTAGACTTGATGGTATTTGCTCATTACTCATAATTATATCCTTAAAAATGCTGATTTATTAACTATTTAATGTATACAAAATCATGAATTATGTCAAGTTGTTGTGATGGTTAATAAACTTAATTTATCAGATTTTATCCAGAAGTATTCCTTCTAATAGTCCGGAGTCACAGACGGTCAGCTGTTCTGAACCAATCTGATTCATGATAGCCGTTAAAATTGAGATTCCGGGAATTATAACAATTTCACGTCCATTTTCAAGTCCGGCAATATAAATTCTTTCTTTTGATGGTAATTTAACCAATTGATCAAATAAAGACGCTATTGTTTTTATTTTTAGAACATGACCATTTATGATATCCGGATCATAAATGGTCATTTTTATATCCATTGCGGCAAGGGTTGTTATTGTTCCTGCTGTACCTATTAAATCAGGAACAGAATATTTATTTAGTGACTCATTGATACTTTTAGAGTCGGATAGCAGTATTTTGTTAATTTCACAATTAATAAGATCTAATTCTTCCGGAAGTGGCGGGTCATTGTTCAAAAACTTTTCAGAAAGGCTCAAAACGCCGAGTTTAATGCTTTCTGATATTATAATCTTGTTATTACTGGTAAGAATGAACTCAGTACTTCCTCCGCCTATATCAATGACAAGAGAATAATTAGAGGGTCTGATGGCCGATTGTACACCCTTTAAAGTGAGTAACGCTTCCTGTTCTCCTGATAGTATGGCTGGAGTTATCCCGGTATGATTATAAACGCTTTCAATAAAATTATTTGAGTTTGAAGCCTCTCTTACACAGGCGGTTGAAGCAGCAAAGATTCTTTCAGCACCGTATTTATCCGCAATTTTTTTAAAGGATGAAATACAATTTATCGCGCCCCTAATATTTTTTTCAGCGAGGATCATGCCTGTGTTCATTTTAGCGCCAAGGCGGATGATCTGTCTGTCTCTGTATACTGGGTTTATTTCACCTTTATCATCACAGTCAGCTATTAGAATTCTTATGGTTTGTGTTCCGATATCAATTGAGGCAAGTCTTTTCATTAGAAATTTTTATTGATTCATGTTTTTATTAACAGTTTGTTTAAACTTTTATATTAGCCCTTCCTCCTTAAAACTGAAATAGCCGTTTTTGCCGATAACGATGTGATCATGTACCTTAATGCTGAAGGTTTGTGCCGCATCTATGAGAGTGTTTGTTAGTTTCCTGTCATGGTGAGATGGAGCTGGATATCCGCTTGGGTGGTTATGAGCAAATATAAGTGAGACCGCGTTTGCTTCAAGAGCTTTTGAGAGTATTTTCCTAGGGTACACAGGGGTTTCATCGACTGTCCCTGTCTGTACAATTTCATCTCTTATTATTTCGTTTTTTGAATTCAAGAACAAAACTCTAAAATGTTCATCTTTTAAAGACGCCATTGTTGACTTAAGATATTTCAGTAGGGCGGCAGGTGATGAGATTACATCGGTTTTAAGAGTTTTTTCTCTAAGATAATAATCAGATGATTCCCTAATTAATTTTATTAGTATTGCAGTATGTTCACCGATACCTTTGACTTTTCCAATCTCTTTTAAAGGGGCATCAAGAACACCCTGAAATGTTTTGAATTTTTTGATGAGTTCTTTGGCAAGAGGCTTAACATCTTTTTTCGCAATTGAAAAAGTAAGGATAAGTTCAAGTACTTCATAGCCTTTACTGGCTTTTATCCCATTTATTAGAAATCGTTCTTTTAATCGTTTACGGTGGTTGATATAGTCAGGTGATATAAGGTCCTTTTTTGAGCTCATAGAGGGATAGTCTTGACGTTGTTTTTTTGATTTTAAAATAATTATTTTTATTAGTAATATAGATTATGATAAATATCAAATTAATTAATTTAAGATTATTGTTAGTGCGTTGAACGTTAATAAAGGTTTATTAATCCTAATTGACAATTATTATTTATTTGGTACTTTGTTGCGTGAATAAATAGTCTTTAGATGGCCTAACAATAAGAAAGTGAAAATATGAAAGAATATATCTATATCCATCCAATAGGACAGTTATTTGCGTTTATTTTCGGGCTCTTTAATTTCATTACAGGACATACCCGGAAAGCTTTTAATCTATCTATCCATCTCAATTGTGGGTTGTTGTATTATTTTTCCACCTCTATGGGAGCGGGTATTGGTTATTTTATTTCTAGATGGGCATCAAAAGAAAACTGTCCTTTGGATATGCTGCTGCATGAATATTTAGCAATTGTTATGATACTTTTATTTGTGCTGGGTGCAACAACAGGTTTTATCTTAATGAAGGATAATGTGAAAAAAGATAGAATTTTAAAGTATCATAAAATCGTAAATGGTTTTTCACTTGTTGTGTTTATTATTTTAGGAATTTCAGGTCTGTTTGAAATTATAAAGTTATAATAGTTATTTATAATGAATGCTTGATAGAATATATAACTATGTATTATGCAATTGAAGCTGAAAATATTACAAAAAGCTATGGCAGAATAAAGGCTCTGGACAGTTTAAGTCTGAAAGTAAACAGGGGTGAAATATTTGGTTTTCTTGGGCCAAATGGTGCGGGTAAGAGTACCTTTGTTAAAATACTTTTAAACCTTGTTAAGCAAACTAAAGGTTCTGCAAGTATTTTAGGAAAACCTGTTAGCAGGCATTTATCAAGAAGAAATGTTGGTTTTCTTCCTGAAAACATGAAAGTTTATAATTTTTTAACCATTGAAGAGTTTATTAGGTTTCATTCAGAACTATCTGAAATAACTCGAAAAAATATAAAGTCAGAAGTTGAAAATGTGCTCAGAACAGTTGGTCTTTATGATGAAAGAAAAAGGAGAATGGGAACACTTTCAAAGGGTATGACGCAGAAAACAGGAATTGCTTTGGCAATACTGGGCCACCCTAAACTGCTGCTTTTGGATGAGCCGACATCAGGCCTTGATCCGGTTGGCATTAAAGAGTTGAGGTCAATTCTTATTAATTTGAAAAATCAGGGAACTACAATTTTTTTAAACTCCCATTTGTTATCAGAAGTTGAAAGAACCTGTGACAGGATAGCGATCTTAAATAATGGTAAAATTGTTCAGGTCGGCAGTACTTCTGATATATCAGGCAACAATAAACATCTTGAGTTAACAGTTGAGGGATTCAATGATGATATGGAGAGAGAAATAAACTCTTTATCAGTAAAAAATCTGGTAAATGAAGGTAATGTTGTTAAGGTTTATCTTAAAGGCTATAATGAAGCCTTAAATGTACACACCCTTATAGATGGAATGGGAGGTAAAATATTTTCATTTTCATGGAAGGGTAAATCCCTTGAAGAAATTTTTTATGATCTGGTTAAAAAGAAAGACAGCTAATGAAAGTATGGACAATTGCTAAATTGGGTTTTAAAGAGTGCCTCCGATATAGGATATTTTATTTTATTTTGATAATGGCCGTCTTTTTTATATTTTTAGGGAAGAGCTGTACCCCTCAAATGTCAACCCAAAACAGTATGATTATAGATCTTAAAACTCAGCAGGATCTGGCAATGAAAGTCGGTTTTCACAGCATTATTTTCTGGAGTGTTATGCTTTGCGGTCTTTTATCTTCGAACCTTTTATCAAAGGAAGAAGAAGATGGAACAGTTGCCATGACGCTTAGCAGGCCTGTATCAAGGGCTCAGTTTCTTGCAGGTAAGATACTATCAGTAATTATGATTTCTACTTTTAATTTAATTCTGCTTTCAGGCGTATTTTTGTTTCTGTTTTATGTTGAGATGAAACAGTTTAATCCCTTTATTTTACTCAGTTTTTTGACAATGGTCATCGCCCTTATTCTTTATACTCTGATGACGATAGTTCTATCATTTTTTATACCTAGAATAGCCGCACCTCTGGTCAGTATGTGTATATATCTGTTTACTCTGTGGATAGCCCTTCCTGCTTACTTTGATTCGATAAAATATCTTTGGATTCCATCCAGCAGGATTGAGATGTTTTATAAATATCTACCTAAATTTGGTGATATTCAGTTTTTGGGCGCTTCTTTTATTGGTGTTTCTGTTAAGAATTATGATATTATATCTGTTTGTATAAACGCTTTGTTTTATATCTTTTTTTTCTGGTTTTTAATCCTGTTTCTTTTTAAAAAACGGTCTTTTTAAGAATAAATCTGGAAATATATAAATGGTTCTTAAAAAGAATTATTATATAAAATAATTCTAAATGCTAAGGAGTTAAAAGAATGCTAGACGCAAATTCAATACGAAAAAATTTAAAAATACTAATAGATGGTGACCCGTGGATTGTGACTGATTTTCAGTTTGTAAAACCTGGAAAAGGTCAGGCTTTTACAAGAACAAGGCTTAAAAATATGATTACGGGTAATGCAATGGATAAGACCTATAAATCCGGTGAGAAAATAGGCGAAGAGGCAAATGTCGACGAAGTAGAAATGCAGTTCCTGTATAGTCAGGGCGACAGATACACTTTTATGGATAATAATACTTATGAACAGTATGAACTTACAGAAGAGCAGGTTGGGGAGGCCAAAAAATTTCTTATCGATAATATGACAGTTGAGGCCCTTTTCTTTGGCACAAAAGCGATTGGTCTTGAAATTCCAAATTTTGTTGAGCTTGAGATAACTGAAACAGACCCTGCTGTCAAGGGAGATACTGTGACTGGTGCTACAAAACCGGCAACTTTATCAACCGGACATGTCTTAAACATACCTCTTTTTATAAATGCAGGTGAATGGATAGTGGTTGATACCCGGACCGGTGGTTATGTTGAGAGGGTTAAGAAGTGATTGAGGAATCTTCCTCAACTAACTCATTTTCCGATGACTTCATCGATGTATTAAAATCCCGCCAGAAAATTCTAAATAGAATAAGAATATTTTTTAATAAAAGGGATTATCTTGAAGTCGAAACACCGGTAATGGTTAAGTGCCCAGGTATCGACCCGTATATTGAGCCAATAATATCTGGAGAGGGGTTTTATCTTGCCACATCTCCTGAACTTCATATGAAACGTCTTTTATCAGAGGGACTTGATAAAATTTATCAGATAACCCGTTCTTTCCGTTCCGAGGAATCAGGCTCTCTTCATAATAATGAATTTACCATACTTGAATGGTATAGAGCCGGTTCTAATTATCTGGATATGATGCACGAAACAGAGGTGCTGATAAGCCAGCTGTGCGGTTCTGACATAATCGATGAAAACAGGTTTACTTTTCCTTTTAAAAGAATAACCGTTGATGAACTGTTTAATAAAGTCGCAGGATGGGAACCTTCATGTAATTGGGATGAGGATCGTTATTTTAGAGACTGGGCAGAAAAGATTGACCCTTATTTAATGAGCATTGATGCTGTTTTTGTCATGGATTTTCCAGCTTCTCTTGCCGCACTATCAAAATTAAAGAAAGATAACAGCCTTGTTTGTGAGCGATTTGAACTTTATTTATATGGTGTGGAAATAGCAAATGCCTACTCTGAGCTCACCGGTTTAACTGAGCATGAGTTATGTTTTAAAAATGCCTTAAAAAGACGACAGGAATTGGGCAAACAAATATATCAGATTGATTCAGGCTTTATGGAGGCGGTTAAAAAAGGTATTCCTGAATCCGGGGGGATTGCTTTAGGCGTTGATCGGCTGGTAATGGTTTTGCTTGATAAAACTAAAATTGAAGAGGTGATTGCTTTTCCTGAAAAAAGATTATAGTGGATCTTTGATGTTTGCTAAGAAAAAATACTTAAGACTACTGGCAGAAAAGAATGAGCTGTTCGGCGCTGTTCCGGATGAGCAGATTACTGCTGATAAAATTGATGAGATCAGACAGATTCCGCTTGTAGCTCTTGGGGATATCAGGAATGGAAATCAACTTTTAGCGGTCTTAAAGGTATTAAAGACAAAAAAACCAGATGCGTTTATGCCGGTTTTGACCTATACAGGTGCTGAGTATGGAAATGTGGTGGCTTTTGGAAAATATTTAGATCTAATAAAAACTGGAATAGAGAAAACACTTAAAATATATGTGCTTGATCCGGTGGTCATTGGGGCGCCTTCTTTTTTCGGCGCTTTAAATATCTCACATTCTGTTGAGATAAAAAATAAATTTGGGTTTCACAGTCCCTGTCTTGGCTGTCGTATTTACACTCTTGCGGTAATGGTTCCATTGTGTAAAAAGATTAAAGCCAAGACTATTATATCAGGTGAAGTAATTTCCGAAAATGAGGATTATAATTTCAGGGTTGTTGAAAATCTAACTTACTGTTCTAAATTAATGAAGGGTTTTGGAATAGACCTTTGGGATGGGTTGATAATTGAGGAGAATAAGGCTGCTGTTCTTAACAATTTAAAAATAAACAGACTGCCTGATGAGGTATTTAATTTAAATTGTGTAATGAATCGTAAATGTATGGCAGATACGGTTTCTATGGGTCTATTAAAAAATGTTAAAAAGTATTATGAAGATTTTGCAATTCCTGCGTCTGCAAAAGTATTAAGCAGGGTATTTTCCGGAACGGGTGTTGATTATGATAAAGAGGTTACAGAGACCCTTATAAGTCAGGCGGTGTAATGGAAGATCTTGTAAATGGTTTAATTAATGCTCTAAAGCTGATTATCTCTCTTGATCGTGAGGTCTTTTCCATTACTTTAATCTCAATTAAAATATCAACTTCTGCAATTCTTTTGTCCTCGATAATTGGTGTTCCTTTAGGGTTTTTAATAGGGATTAACTCTTTTAAGGGGAAAGGACCTTTAATCACCCTATTTAATACCTTAATGGCTTTTCCAACTGTTGTGGTCGGTCTGATGGTGTACTCAATGATATCCAATAATGGGCCTTTTGGAACTTTGGGTCTTCTTTTTACGCCATATGCAATGATTATTGGGCAGTTTATTCTTGCTGTGCCCATTATTACTGCTCTAACCATATCTGCTGTTCAAGGTGTGGATCCAAGGATAAAAAAGACTGCGGTTGCGCTGGGTGCAAATGGTTTTGAGTCTATTGTGGCAATTGCTCTTGAATCAAGGTTTGCTATTATTGCCGCAATCGCGGCCGGGTTTGGCCGGGTGATTGGTGAGGTAGGGGCGTCGATGATGCTTGGTGGTAATATTAAAGGGTATACCCGGAACATTCCAACCGCGATTGCACTCGAGACAAGCAAAGGTGAATTCAGTGTTGGACTTGCTCTTGGGTTTGTTTTACTGACGGTTGCCCTTGTATTAAATTTCTTTATCCGGTTTATACAGTCAAATAAATAGATTTTTCCTGTTGTTAACAGGCCCTTACAACACAATAATAATGACTTAAGCGGTGATTGTTTCGCAGACAGTGGGGTTGTTTAATTTTGATGACCTGTTTTTTTCACTTTATTAACATAATCAATACGCTCTTTAATTATTTTTTCAAAGCCTCTGTTTGACGGTGTGTAAAATTTGCGCCTGCTGATATCGTCCGGCAAGCATTCCTGGTCAACGATCCCCTCTGAATAATTGTGAGCATATTTATATCCTTTTCCGTAATCAAGATCTTTCATCAGTTTTGTAGGGGCATTTCTGATATGGTGAGGTACAGGGAGAGCACCTGTTTGTTTTACAGTGTTTGCAACTTCCGCATATGCAGTGTACACAGAGTTGCTTTTTGGCGCTGTTGCAAGATAGATAACAGCTTGAGCAATGGCGAGTTTGCCTTCGGGCAGCCCTATAAAATGATATGCGTCCTTGGCATTTAATGCGACCCGAAGCGCATTAGGGTCGGCATTACCAATATCTTCGCTTGCAAATCGTATCAAACGCCTGGATATATACAAGGGGTCTTCACCTGCTTCAAGCATCCTTGCCAGCCAGTAAAGTGATGCGTCAACATCGCTTCCTCTGAGGCTCTTATGAAGAGCAGAGATGATATTGTAATGTTCTTCCCCATTTTTATCATAAAGCAGAAGCTTTTTTTGCATGGCTTCTTCAACGGTTTCCTTAGTTATCTTTCTGATTCCGTTTTCATCTGGTGAAGCAAGCATTACTGCCAGTTCTAGCGTATTAAGAGAGATTCTGGCATCTCCCTGAGAAAAATTTATGATGTGCTCTAACACACTGTCCGATATCTTTGTGTGGAATTCTCCAAGGCCGTTTTTTTTATTTTTCAGGGCTCTTTTAAGAATGGTTTGAATCTGTTCATTTGTTAGTGAATTTAATACCAGAACTTTTGTCCTTGATAGCAGGGGAGAGATTACCTCAAAGGAAGGGTTTTCAGTTGTCGCGCCTATTAACACGATATCTCCTTTTTCAACGTGCGGCAGAAAAGCATCCTGCTGTGCTTTGTTGAAGCGGTGGATCTCGTCAATGAAAAGAAGAGTTTGACGTCCCGTTTCAGACTGATGTTCTGAAGCTTCTTTTATTACCTGCCGGACCTCTTTTATGCCGGAGGTCACTGCGCTTAGAGGAACAAAATAGCATTCTGAAGACTCAGCAATTATATGTGCAAGGGTTGTTTTTCCGGTTCCCGGAGGCCCCCACAGGATAATTGAGTAAAATTCCTTTCCCGCAATAATATGTCTTAATAGCTTACCCTTACCAAGAAGATGTTCCTGACCAACAAAATCATCAACAGATTTAGGGCGCATTCTTTCGGATAAAGGTGTATTTATTTTATGGGTCGTATCTGACATTGTGAGCATATGTCTGTTTTTAATTTTAATATCTTACAGGCTGTAATGGAGTTTTGCAAGAGTTTGATAGTTTCATAAAAATTATATTTTGTATCACCGAAATTAATCAAAAATATATCATTGAATCCCTATATTTTTCTTTTATTGTTATAGATGAAAATGTATTATGTTTAAAAATCTGAATATAAACTTAGGAAGGGACATTATGTTAAAAAATAACTATATGTTAGTTCTTTATGGTGAAGTGCTTCCTGGTCAAGATTTAGAAACGGTAAAAGAGAGAATGGCAAAGCTTTTCAACTTATCAAAAGAACAGGTGAATTCTCTTTTTTCCGGTAAGAGGAAGGTCGTAAAGAAAAACATTTTTAATGATGAAGCCATGAAATATAAATATGCCATTGAAAAAGCAGGTGCGGTCTGCCATGTAGAGGCTGAAGATTCGGATAGGTCTAATCTTTCAATGAAAGCGGATTCTAATGAAAATAAAAAACTGACAATTTGTCCAAAATGCGGTTATCATGCACAAAATGATAATGATCTACTGATAACAGCACATGGAGGTTTAGGAGAATGTCCAAGCTGCGGTATAATTGTTTCAAAATATATGGCTCAGAATGTGCCTGAAGAAATGAGTGATGAAAATGATAATAAAGATCAAAAAGTTACCGGTTTTGTAGATGGACATATAATCGACTGATATGAAAGTTTTTGCTATAAATGGCGGACCAAGGGTTAACGGTAACTCCACAATAATGCTGAATGAATTTTGTCGAGGAGTCGTAGACGCCGGATTTGAGGTTGACCGGGTATATGTGAAAGATCTCAATATAAATCCCTGCCGAGGCTGTCTTCGCTGTAATCTGATCAAAAGATGTTCATTAAGAAGTGATGACTGGAAAAATCTGAGTCAAAAAATACTCGCTGCGGATTCCATTGTATTTTCTTCGCCTGTATATTTCCATCACATAACCGGTGATCTTAAAAAAATTTTAGACAGGTTTCGATCCTTTGTCAATGTGCGTTTAAATGGTGAGGGGTTGATTCATACTCCCTGGCAGTTCTGGAATAAAAAAATTGTGCTCTTAATGTCTCAGGGTTCGCCTGACGAAGCAGATGCTAAGCCTGCAAAAGATTTATTTGAGTTCATGGCTACTATCCTAGGTAAAGGTAACAGCTTTAAATTTTTATTAGGTAAGCGTCTTGTGGTGCCTGGGCAGCTGAAGATGAATGAATCGGAATTGAAGGATCTGTATCAGAGGTTAAAAATTCCTTTGAAAGGCCTAAAAAATGATTTTTTGTCGAATACAGTTCTGCTTAACGATTGTTATAAAGTTGGTTTGAATTTAGCTGTTTAATATTTTATTTCCTTCATAATCAAAAAAGGAGCCGTGAGATTATCACGGCTCCTTTTTTGATATTATGGAATCTGTACCTAGATCACTCTCACCATGCTGACGCCTTCAACATCCATTAGTTTGCTTATTAAACTATGGTCGGCATCTCCGTCAATATCAATGATGTTGTAGGCATAGTCGCCTTTACTTTTGTTGAGCATATCAGCAATATTTATATTTTCTTTTGCCAGGATGGAAGTAAATTGACCGATGATGTTAGGCACATTTTTATTGGTAATCAGAATTCGTTTTGTTCCTGACTGAGAGAGTACACATTCAGGAAAATTTACCGAGTTTACAATATCTCCTTTTTCAAGATAGTTCCGGATCTGGTCTACCGCCATAATCGCGCAATTTTCTTCAGATTCAGGAGTTGAAGCGCCAAGATGGGGAATGGGTATGATGTGGTCATTATCTAAAAGTTCTTCATTTGGAAAATCCGTTACATATATCTCTACAATACCCTTATCAATGGCTTTTTTTAAATCAATATTGTTGACCAGCTCGCCTCTGGCAAAGTTTAAAATACGGATTCCTTTTTTCATTATTGAGAATTTTTCTTTATTAAACATGCCCCTGGTCTTGTCATTTAATGGAACATGCATTGAAATATAGTCAGAATCAGAAATGATACTGTCAAAGCTCACTGCTTTTTTAACGGAGCGTGACAGTCCCCATGCGGCATCAACCGACATAAACGGGTCATAGCCGGAGACTTCCATGCCCAGGGCTTCAGCGTCATTTGCGACCATTACACCGATAGCGCCCAGTCCAATGACTCCGAGTTTTTTACCTTTTATTTCCTGTCCTGAAAAATCAGACTTACCTTTTTCAATTGTTTTTGAGACATCATCGCATCCAGCAGCCAGGCTTTTGGCCCAGGTAATGCCGCGAAAGACCTTTCTCGAAGAGATTAATAGTCCAAGAAGAACCAGTTCCTTAACACCGTTTGCATTTGCACCGGGTGTGTTAAAGACTACGATGCCCCTTTCAGAGCATTTTTCAACAGGGATGTTATTGACCCCAGCGCCGGCTCTTGCGATGGCTTTTAGTGATGTTGGAAGCACCATATCGTGCATTTTAAAGCTTCTTAGGATAATACCGTCCGGATTAACTATTTCGGAGGCATTTTCAAAGTTATCATGAGGAAGGAGATTAATACCTTTCTGAGAAATTTTGTCTAATGTCTGAATTTTAAACATGTTCAACTCCTTTTATATTAAATAAATATTTTAATTTTAAGTTTATTTAGTTTATGCAGTTTATTATAAGCTAAAAAGATAATTGTTATAGTATTTATTATGGTAATCAATTTATTTTCTCAAAGTTTAATTAATACTTATACTACTTTTTAGAAGAAGTTTCTATGATAAATTTATTGTCTGTAATGAAAAAATTTATTATTTTGCATATAAATTTATAGAAAATTTATTTTATTTTGGATGGTAGTACGCTTTTGTTGGAGAAGTTTAGAATTTAATTATCTGATAAAATTTGAAGATATAGTTAAATACTGTTTTTAGATATCGATGCTCAAAAAGCTGAAAATTGAACTGCATCAGATTAAAACAGTATGAATGGATAGTTCCATTTAAGCCATACCCGAAACGCTGGATTTTTCTTACAGTGATTATTTTCTTTGAGAATGTCTATGTTGAGATAGTCCGCAATTGAGAATTAGAATACTGCCAAAGCTTTATAAAAAGTAGTTTAAACTTGACGCTATCATTCATACTGGATATCGAAGCAGCCCAGTCCTGAATCCAGGACCTTATTTTGTTGCCGAGCCGAACAAGCCATTAACTGTTATTTCAGAGCCATCACAAGCGGCTCCTGTTGCAGTGATTTTATTAGCAGTCCATTTTATGATGGTGAG
>JAHEEI010000067.1 GCA_024640785.1 Pseudomonadota bacterium | reverse complement strand
CATGAAGGTATTACAAAATAATTCCATCGACGTGGTTTGCGGTTACTACTTAGACCTTTTGAACAACTGAATTTTACCAATGACACCCCGTGTTTTAATGCTTATCTCAAATTTTTATCCTGTTCTGGCCGGCGCCGAGCAGCAGGCCTTAAACCTCTCCCAGATGCTCGTATCAAAAGGCATCCCGGTTTCAGTTCTCACCCGAAGCATTAAAAGCGAGAAAAGTTTTGAACAAATCAAGGGTGTCAGCGTTTATCGCAAAATACATGTACTTGATAAAGGCAAGTGGTTCGGCATAAGTTACATCCTGACCTCCTTTTATTTTCTTTTTAGAATGAGACACACATATAATATTATTCACTGTCATATTGCGGATGGACTTGGGTATATCGCCGCTCTTTTGATTAAATTTTTTTTCAATAAAAAAGTCATCGTTAAAATTGCCTTAAGCGGACCAACCAGTGATTTCAAAAGACTGAAAAAATCCTGGATTAACAGAATTTGTTTAAAATTGCTTCATAAGGTGGATAAAATTATCACCATATGTGAATGGTCCAAAAAAGAAGCGGTTGCTGAAGGTTTTTCAGAATCCAAAATAGCTTTTATCCCGAACGGGGTCAACACAGATCATTTCATTCCGTCATCAGTCTTAGATTGTTCCTCAAATAAAATAACCTACCTGGGCCGTTTAAAACACCAGAAAGGAATAGACACCCTGCTTCGCGCTTTTTCAATTCTTGTCGCAAAAAAACCTGAGCTCCAGCTTGAAATCACCGGTGAAGGTCCTGAAAAAACAAATCTTTTGAAAATGTCAGAAGATCTTAAAATAGCAGATAAAGTTATTTTTCATGGAAATAACACAGACCCATATGCTTTTCTTTTAAGCTCCGGTATCTTTGTGCTGCCCTCTAGATGCGAAGGCCTGCCCAATGTTCTGCTTGAAGCCATGTCCTGCGGTCTTCCCGTTATCGCCTCAAATGTTGGCGGCAACCTGGACCTTATACAGCCAGGTATAAACGGCATTCTTTTCGAGGAAGGCAATCATGAACAGTTGAGCTTAGCAATAGAAACTATTCGAGATGACAAACAGCTTAAAGAAAAGCTTGGGGAAAATGCCAGACAAACCGTTGTTGAAGGTTATTCGATGGATCTTATCACTTCAGAATATATTACGCTTTATAAAGAACTGCTAAGGAAGGTTTAACTCTTTTCTTACTGCTAATTCAGCAGGGTATACTCAAAGAACTAACGATACCGAAAAAAAACCAAGAGATCCCAATCCGTCATAGGGCATGATCTCTGACATTAAAATGTTTAACCGATAGCGTTAACCCAATAAGAGACCAGAATGTCGGTGAGACAGAAACTACGCTGAACAGAAAAAGGTCATTAATCAGGTAACCTGAAAACGCGGAAAAAATGCAGCCGTATAGAATTTTTCGAGGCTTTTCCGTCTCCTGTTTCATTGTTTTCCATAGCCAGACCATAAAAACACCAATGACGAAAAGATATGTTCCCAGCCCCACAAGACCACACCCAATAGCAATATCAAGATAATTATTATGAGCCCGGTCAATAATAACGCTGTCATTAAACTTTTGATAATACTCACGATTAACTTTACGCAACACCTTCACATGGGTATCCGGACCGTAACCAAAAACCGGCTTTTCCATTATAAGGCTCACAACCCTTTCCCAAACAAATAGCCTTGTGGCAGCGCCCATACCCTTTTTAAAATCAAACGATGATCTGATTTTGTATTTCACCATCGGGAAAAATGAAGGGCTGTTCTTTCCGTTATCTTCGGCAAAATACAATCCCGCACAAAAAACAATGCAAAATAAAATCACGCTGACAGCAAATATCTTTTTTACTTTACTGCTAACCAACTTTCTGCCCGGCATGATAAAAAAAAGAAGAACCATGCTGACTCCAAAACCAACCCAGCTGCTGCGGGTAAAAGTAAAAATGAGCGCCAGAAAAGAAAGAACAAAACCCGCTGCAAAATAGAATTTTTTTATGTTTGAGTCTGAACAGACAAAATAAGCAATATAAAGCGGCAAAACAAGAACCAGAAATTTTCCCAGGAAATTTGGATTCCCAATTGTGCTTCCTACACGGTGCTCCGTCTGTCTGAATTCGGGAATAAAATGTTCGGTAGGATTAAACCCTGCATATTGAATGATTGCGTATAAGGAGACCAGAAAAGTTGAGAAAAGAAGCAGTTTAAGCATGATATCGACTTCTTCTTCCCTGCTTATAATATTTGAAAATATCATCACCACAGCGACATATGAAAGCAACGTAAAAATACCTTCATATCTGAATATATCCCCTTTAATGCTCATCTCCGGACAGACAGAAAAAACCGTTGAGGCCATAACCGATAAGGTGTAACAGCCTAAGGGAACGAGCAGGCAGGTCTTTCTAAATTTAAAACTTTTTTTAAATATTAAACTTCTTAGAAGACCTGCAGAAAAAATAATGATAATTAAGGCATAAAGCGAATCAATCTTTGGCTGATACCAGTAGTCATAGGCTGTGGGATTAATGATGAGCGGAAGCCCTGCAAAAATAAAAATGCCTGAGATCCATATGACCCGGTTAAGAAAAAACAATACCTGTGGGTTTTCTTTTTTAGTAATAGACATTTATCCGTTGTCCTAATAAAAAACAACAAAAAGCAGAGAGATGATTAAACTCTCTGCTTTTTGTCATATCAAGGATAGAATATAATTTTTATAATCGCCTATGCGCCACTCTGTCTACTTATACCTTCCGAAGTAAGTACAATTTTTGATCCGATTCTGTCTTCAGGAACACCTGCGACCTTGAACTCAACCACATAGTCGATAAACATAGTGGCGTCATTTGGATCTGCTTCTGGAGTATAAGTAAGTGTATCTGTTAGAATACCATGATCAAGGGAATTGGCACTAAGGGTGCCACCAGAAGATTGAAGAAATGAAACCATTGTATCGTAGTCACTTATTTGACTGTCAGACGGATATGAGTTCCCGGTTGAATCCGCGGCATAATTTGCGAGCGACGCTCTGATTTCAGAACCCGTAGCTACAGCAGCGGCTACCTTTGATTTATTCCTGTACTCCAGAAAGTTCGGTATGGCAACTGCGGCCAGGATACCAATGATTGCAACAACAATCATCAGCTCGATGAGTGTGAAACCTTTTTGATTTTTATTAATTGTCATCATCTTCTTTTCCTCCTTCATAAAATTAATATTAATGGTTTTTTTTAACATCTTTTATAAGCTTTTATCTCCTTTCATCAGTGCTTAAAATCTTGTTTTGTTTTTTGCTAACTTAATAGGCAAAGAGCATGCCAAATAATTTTTTAAAATAATATGATGTTATTCTAGATACTTAAAAAACGAATACGAAAATATGCGTTAAACTAACAAAAAAAGTGACAATTTATGTCACTAAATTTTCCCTATTTTGTCACTGTTTCTTCAAAAAAATTATTCATCCTTATTAACTTCTATTTTTTTTTCGGCATGAATATCAAAAACTTGAAGAATGATTGAGCATAAAATTAAAAAGAAGGTATTCGGTTCATTTTTAACCTCTTTTTGAAAAACATGAAAATCAAGAAAAAGACACCTCATGTCTCGAATTGGGGAGCTAAAAAAATTTCTATCAGGTCGGAGATAATACAGAAGATTGCGACAGGACAACTCTGAAAATTTTGAGGGTAATCTTAATAAAATTGAAATAATAGAGTGTTATCACGAGCTATGAAAATACAGACTAAAAACCGTTCCTTTGCCCGGTTCACTTTCAGCAGAAATAACCCCTCCACTGTCCTGAACTATCTTATATACGATTGAAAGCCCCAGACCGGTTCCGCTGTCCTTAGTCGTATAAAAAGGATCAAAAATTCTGTCTATATTGTCACTATCAATACCGCAGCCGGTGTCACTCACCTTAAGCGCTACCCATAATATAGATTTACTTTCCTGAAAACTATCCATTCCTGAAACAGGTAAAAAACCTTTTTCCATAACTCTGCCATCAACAGATATCTCACCCTTCTTATCGCTTATTGACTGCGCAGAATTAATAAAGAGGTTCCATAATATCTGGTTAAAGTTCCGTTTGCAGATATTAATATATAAGTCTTCTTTAATATTTATCCTAATATCCTTGAGACGCACAAATTCCGGACTGTGCTTAAAAAGCGTAACAACTTCTTCAACGGCTTTAAGTAAATTCACTCTCTCCTTTTCCTGCTTCACCGGCTTGGCAAACTGGGTAAAATCTGAAATTAAAAGGCTGAGGTTGTTGCTCTCTTTTACGATTATATCCATGAGACGTTTATCTTCTTCGCTGGGCTTAAGGTTTTTTCTCAGCACCTGCACCGATCCGCTGATCGAAGCAAGCGGATTTCTCACCTCGTGCGCAATCCCTGCAGCTAAACGGCCCAGGGCAGCAAACCGGTCTATTCTTTTAATATAGTCCTGCATTTCCTTGACATTTGTAATATCCTGGAAGCCAAGGATGCTTCCAATGCGCATTCCCGCCTTGTCTCTTAAAATTGAAAAAGAATATCCAAGAAAAAGAATTCTGTCGTCTTTTCTTTTATATGAAACCTCAAGCCTGGATACGGGGAAATTTTCCGCCTCAACAGCGGAATAATCAGGCAGAATAATTTCAGGAAAAATTTCATTTATATGCCTATGAAGAACATCGGAACGGGAGAGCCCGGTGATATCACTTGCAAACTGATTAAAAACCATCACTCTGTTCTCAAGGTCAAGGGTCAAAAGGCCACTGTGTATACTCTGTATTATATTTTCATTTAAAGCTTCAAGATTTTCTATATCAACCAGTTTCTCCTGAAGCTGAACTTGAGATTTTTTTGTCTGTTCAGAAAGAAAACTGGCAAGAAAAGCCACCACATAAAATGAAGCAATTTTTACAATAACAGGATAATAAAAAACAGCTGTAGAATCATCTGGAAAATCTAAAATAGATTCACCAAGAGGTATAAAAATCTCGTAGTGATGGAAAACAACAATCAGTGAATATAAAATGCTTGACAGGGTAGCAGCAACAAGGCCGCCGGGCAAAAACAACACCATGCTCGAGGAAATAATTGAGATAATATACATAAAGGGATAAACACTGTTCTTTCCCCCGGTAATAAAAACAAGAACTGTCACTAAAAAAATATCCACCACTATCTGAAAGTAGCTAAACGTCAATAAATCTTTTATAATAAATAGAAGCGTCAGATATATAAAGGTAAGGACATAGATGCTGCCTATCAGCAAATAAATATATACAAGATAGGTGTCCAGATAGGTATCTTCTTTCAACAGATGCGTAACAGCCGCAATTCCGAGAAAAAAAGTGGCTACAGTCACCCTGAAAAACATCAGCCACTGCAGCCGCTTTCTTTGATCCTCACCGGGCTTAAAAGACAAACTATTAAAATTCATCTAATCATCCTATTTAAACATCCCTGCATCAATATTAAGCTTTTTAAGACGATACCGCATCGACCTGAAAGAGATAGCAAGAAGTTCAGCTGCACCCTTTATTGATCCGCGGGACATTTCAAGCGCTTTTTCGACATATTTTCTCTCATATGATTCCAGAATCTCATCAAGGGATACGCCTTCCAGGGGAAGAGAAATATCATCATCATTTTTTTTGTCTCGGGATCCTTTATCTTTCTTCGTTTTAAATTTTGAAAGCTCAAAACTATCCGGAAGCATAATGCTTGTTTTCGACAGCGAGACTCCGCTTTCAATAATATTTTCAAGCTCTCTAACATTACCTGGAAAATGATAGTTCACAAGAATTTCCATTGCATACGATGAAACTTCACTTATATCCTTGTTCAATTCCTGGGAATACTTTTTGAGAAAATGATTGGCCAGCAGGGGAATATCTTCTTTTCTTTCTCTTAAAGGGGGAATGTCTATATTAATAACATTCAGCCTGTAGTACAGGTCCTCCCTGAACGCCCCCTCAATAATACGCTTTTCAAGATTTCTGTTTGTCGCAGAAATTATTCTAACATCCACTCTCATCTCATCAGTACCGCCTACACAGGTAAAGGTCCTGTCCTGAATCACCCTTAAAAGTTTAACCTGAAGGGAAAGAGGCAGATCACCGATCTCGTCAAGAAAAAGAGTCCCTCCGTTTGCAACCTCAAGAAAACCTTTCTTATCCTTGTCCGCACCTGTAAACGCCCCTTTTTTATAGCCAAAAAGTTCACTTTCAAGCAAAGTCTCCGGAATCCCTCCGCAATTAATTGTAACAAAAGGATTATCCCTGCGGGGACTGTTATAATGAACTGCACGTGCGACAAGCTCCTTTCCGGTACCGCTCTCGCCGGTCACCAGAACAGTACTCTTTGAAGAAGCCGCCCTTGATATAAGGTCAAAAACCTTCTTCATTTTTTTAGTATCTCCAAGCAACGCGGTATAGATAATATCACTTCGGTTGTCCGCTGAAGCAAGGGCTCCGGCTTCACGTGACTTTAATGCAGCGTCTATTTTTCTTTTAAGTGTATCGACATCAAAAGGTTTTGCGATATAATCATAAGCGGCTTCCTGTTCTGCTTCTTTTGCTGTTTCAAATGATGTAAAAGCGGTTATCATAATAAAAATTGTATCCGGCGACAGCTCCTTAACCCTGTTCAGAAGTGTAATACCGTCCATCATGGGCATCTTAATATCAGAAATAACAACATCAAAAGAAGTTTTTTTACAACGGGCCAGTGCTTTCTCACCATTTTTCTCACAAGTCACCTCATGACCTTCACGCATAAGATAAATTTCAAGCATCTCCCTGATGCTCTGTTCGTCATCAACTACAAGTATCTTTGCCATCAGAATCTCTCCTGTTTTTTATTTCGGCATTTAAATTTAACTCCCCGCAACTCCAGGTCTTTTAACTGTCCTTCTCTAATATAACAGGACTGAAGAAAAAATACAAAACCGAAAAAAACCCTGTAAAAGAGGTGCGTCCGTAGAGGCCACATACCCGTGAATCGGGCTGAAGGAAAAACTTAAACATTAAAGATTAGCCCAAAGAGACAAACCCTGTCTGTAGTATCCAAAAACGCACGAATAATCTTTTTTCCTTGAAGCTTGGATTTTAACACCCGAAGGAGACACTATCATGAAATGCAAGCCTTACCATTAATGCGAAAAAACAACCCTGCCCGACACAATGGTATAAACTGACCTGCCTTTAAGGATGCAGCCATGAAAAGGAGAATTGTTACTCTTGGATTTGAACATATTTTTATCAACAACATACTCTGCCTCAGGATCGATAATTGTAATATCAGCATCAGCGCCTTTTGCAAGTGTCCCCTTATCAATATTTAAGACCCTGGAAGGATTAGTAGTAAATTTTTCTATCAGCTGGGAAAAGGTAAGAATGTTTTCTTTCACCAAAACAAGTGATAGAGAGAGAGATGTCTCAAGACCCACCATACCAAAAGCGGCATTATCAAACTCAACGTCCTTTTCTACCGTGGAATGAGGAGCATGATCACTTGCGATTACATCTATGGTTCCGTCCTTCAACCCCTCCTTTACAGCCTTCACATCATTCTCTGAGCCAAGCGGAGGGTTCACTTTTAAAGACGTATTAAAACTTTCAACCGAACTTTCAGTTAAGCTGAAAAAGTGGGGGGCGGTTTCAGCTGTTATCTTTATCCCCCTGGCCTTAGCCTCCCTTATAATCCTCACTGAGCCTGCTGTACTCACATGGGCAATATGAACCGGATGCCCTGTCCATGTTGAAAGGAGGATGTCCCTTGACACCATAATATCTTCGGCAATCGGAGGAATCTCTTTTAACCCCAGCCGGGTCGACACCACCCCCTCGTTCATCACCCCTCCTCCAGAAAGGAAGGTGTCTTCACAATGACAGATGACCGGGACAGAAAAACTTCTTGCATATTCAAGTCCGCGTCTCATAACTTCACTGTTCCTGACAGTCCTGCCGTCATCAGACAGGGCGACCACACCCGCCTCTTTGAGCTCACCGATCTCGGCTAAAGTCTCGCCTTTAAGACCTTTTGTGATAGCACCGACTGGAAGGACATTAACACATGCCTCCGTCCGCGCTTTATTAATAATATACCTTGTTACCGAAGCATTATCATTTACCGGATTTGTGTTGGCCATACAGGCAATTGTGGTAAACCCGCCGGCAGCCGCGGCTTCCGCCCCGGTCTTTATGGTTTCCTTATATTCATGTCCCGGCTCACGCAGATGAGTGTGAATATCAATAAGACCCGGAACAACAATGAGACCTTTTGCATCGATCTCATCGACAGACAGATCCGCCTTAAGGTTCTTCCCGATTTCTTTCACTTTTCCATTCTCAACCAGAACGTCAAGAAAGTCATCTATGTCTGAAGAAGGATCGACAACTCTGCCGTTTTTAATAAAAAGAGCCATAATGTAGTTTTGATTTAGAGTTATTTAAATAATTATTGTTTACCTGTCAGCAGATACATTAGCGCCATCCGTACAGCAACACCGTTTTCCACCTGATCTAAAATAACAGTATAGGGGGCTGAAAGCACATCCGGCGAAATTTCGACACCCCGGTTTACAGGCCCCGGATGCATCACCAGAACATCCTTTTTTGCATTTTTCAAAACATCTCTATTTAAACCGAAGAACCTGGAATATTCTCGAAGCGTCGGAAAAAGAGTTTTGCCCTGTCTCTCGAGCTGGATGCGAAGCATCATAATGACATCGACATCTTTTACCGCATCATTTATATCGGGCACATATGACACACCCAGTGATTCAATAAAAAGGGGTACCATTGTCCTGGGCCCGGAAACAGCCACTTCTGCGCCCATCTTTAAAAGCAATAGAATGTTTGAACGCACCACCCTGCTGTGGGTAATATCTCCCACGATCAGCACTTTCAACCCTTCAAGCACGCCCTTTTTCTCTCTAATGGTAAAAGCATCAAGAAGCGCCTGAGTCGGATGTTCATGAGAACCGTCACCCGCGTTGACAATTGATGCAGAAAGCATTTCAGCAAGAATTTTAGGAGCCCCGGCACATGAGTGCCTGACGATTATCTGATCAGGATTCATCGCCTGAAGATTTCTGCCTGTATCCTCAAGTGTCTCACCCTTTACCACACTGCTGCTTCTGGCTGAAATATTAATAACATCAGCGCTCAGCCTCTTTCCGGCTATCTCAAAAGATGTCCGGGTCCGTGTACTTGCTTCATAAAAAAGATTAACTATTGTCTTGCCGCGAAGCGTCGGCACTTTTTTAATTTCCCTTGAAGATATCTCCTTCATGGACACTGCCGTATCCAGAATCAGGTTTATTTCATCTGGAGAAACATCATTAATAGAAATAAGGTCTTTATTCTTAAGTTCCATCCAAAGGTTCCCTTGAAATAATCACTTCGTCTTTACCGTCATCCTCTTCAAAAAAGACCTCAAACAACTCACCCTTTTCAGCAGTAACATTTTTGCCTACAAAGTTAGGCTGTATGGGGAGCTGTCTAAATCCTCTGTCAATAAGTACTGCAAGTCGTATGACCTTTGGTCTTCCCAAGTCAATAATCGCATCAAGGGCAGCGCGAACTGTTCGCCCTGTATAAAGAACGTCATCACACAGGATAATCTTCTGATCCTTGATGGAAAAAGGAATTTCCGTCTGTTTTAAGATAGGCTGGGACGCAATTTCAGAAAGATCATCCCGGTAAAGATTTATATCAAGAGCTCCCACAGGTATCTCAGCATCTTCAAACTCCTTAAGCTTTGCTGAAAGCCTTTTAGCAATGGTAACTCCTCTTTTACGTATTCCGATAAAAGCAATGTTTTCTGCCCCCCTGTTTCTTTCCCATATCTCGTGGGCAATACGGGTTAGGGTCCTGTCCACATCATTTTTATCCATTATTATGTTTGATCCGGAATTTTCCATAAAAAACCCTAAAAAAAACCTTCCCCGTTGTGGAGAAGGCTCCTTAATTAAACAATTTTAACATGCCATGAAAGCACATAACTAAACCAGACCGTTTTATTGTTTTCAAAATCTGATATTTAGTACCATACCAAACCCTTAAAGGTCAAGCAAAAACTAACCTCTTGATTTTACAGAACTTATAAAATAAAGTAGAGATGAAAAATAAAACAAATTCAACCTTAATTATTAAAAAACTGTTATTTACTGTACCTGTTCAGGCATTCATACGGGAATCAATCAAGCAGTTACAATTGTCAAGTTCAGCAGTCAGATTTTTGACCGTCTTGGATTTATTATTATTGATGAATGGCGTACTTATTTGGTGCCTTTAAAGATAAAAACATAAAAAGCTTACTATTGGCGACAGATTTGGAGATTTTACCGGACGTCCCAGCGAAGAGGCCTTCAAAGAAGTAGAACAGAAAGTTAAAGCAATTATAAATCTATTATGGACCAAACAGACTTTCTCATAATCGGCGCCGGCGTTGTCGGTCTGGCTATTGCATCTGAAATCTCAGAAAGGTTTCCAAAAGACATAGTAACTTTGCTTGAAAAACATCCGAAATTCGGGCAGGAAGCATCTTCCAGAAACAGTGAAGTTATTCATGCGGGCATGTATTACCCGGAAAACAGTCTCAAGGCAAAACTCTGTGTAGAGGGTAACCGCCTAATGTATGAGTTTTGCAAAAAATGGAGCATCTCCCATGAAAGAACCGGCAAGCTTATTGTTGCAAATACAGAAAAAGAAGTATCAACGCTTGAATCCATTCTAATTCAAGGGGAAAAAAACGGTGTAGAAGACTTAAAGCTTCTTAACCGATCTGAAATTGCAGCACTGGAACCTGAGATCTGTGCCAAAGCAGCCGTTCTTTCACCTTCAACAGGAACGGTTAATTCTCACAGCCTGATGAAACGTCTGGAACAGCTGGCCCTTAACAGAAAAACAATAATTGCATATAAACATGAAGTTCTTAAAATAGAACCTGAAAATGAAAAATACCGGGTTTTTTACAGTTCTCCGGACGGTTCGCTGCAGTCCGTACTATCCAGCTGGCTGATAAACAGCTCTGGCCTGTCATCTGACAAAACAGCTTCTCTTATGGGAATAGATATTGATGAAGCTGGATACCTGCTACATCCCTGCAAAGGAGAATATTTCAGCATACCGCCTTCAAAAGCAAAACGCATTTCACACCTAATCTATCCGCCTCCGTTCACGGACCTTAGAGGACTGGGCATCCATTTGACCCGGTTTCCCGATAAAAGCGTGAAACTCGGACCAAATGCTTTTTATATTGATGAGGAAGACTATAGCGTGAGCCCCGGTCATGCAGCGGACTTTTTCAACAGTATTAAAGACTATCTGCCTTTTCTTGAACTTAAAGACCTTACTCCTGATATGGCCGGCATAAGACCCAAGCTTCAGAAACCGGGCGAATCAATTCATGACTTTATTATATGTCATGAAAAAGAAAGAGGTCTTAAAAGAGCCATTAACCTTATTGGCATTGAATCTCCAGGCTTGACATCTTGCCTAAGTCTTGCCAGACTTGTTGGAAACATGATTATTGAAGCATAGCATAATACAGAAAGCTAAAAAGTGCTCAAAGTTCCGCCCGGATATATTATTATTAATGACAACACCTCAACAGTTGCGGTGAAAAAGGAATATGAACGCCCGCTGATGCGCCATGGCATTTCTCAGCCTGAGCGTTTTTTTAAAGACTATATTTCTACCTCCGAAACTTTAAAAGGCCGCGGACCTGTTTTATCCGTCTCAATTGAAGAAATGCCGGAAACCCGGATAATGATCCGAAAATACTTAAGAGGAGGACTGGTTAGGTTTGTCAACAATGATATTTTCCTTGGAAACCAAAGACCGTTTAATGAACTTTATATAGGAGCAGAAGCCTATGCCAGAAACATACCTACAGCTGAAACACTTGCAGCTGTAAGCATAAAAAAAGCAGGGCCTTTTTACAAATGCTACCTGATTACAAAAGAACTGACATCCTGCTCTGATCTGCCACAATACCTGAAAAAACTTTCAAAAATATCAAGCATTGAGTTTTCAGAGAAAAAAAAAGAGGTTTTAGTCAAAACCTCAGAAACAGTAAGGAGCATGCACAATAAAGGGTTCCTTCACGCCGACCTTAACATGAAAAACATACTAATTAATTCTTTAATCCCTGAAAACATTTTTATCATTGACTGGGACAAATCCATTTTTAAAAACAGTTTAAGTGAATCAGAAAAAAGTTCAAACATTATCAGGTTTTGCAGATCAATGGAAAAACTGCAACAACAGGGCATACCGGTAACAGAAAAGGACCAAGAACTGTTCCTTGTGTCTTACTGGAAAAACCCTAAAAAAGCATCCGTTGATCTTGAAAAACTTAAACAGACAGTTCTGAAAAGAAAATTAATCTGGAAGGTCTTTAAAAATTGAGCTACCCTTGGCTTAAGACTGGCAGCATCAGTGTCTAACTGAGCCAATCTAAAGAAAGAAATAAAGAATTCTCACAAAGGTATAATTCTTTATTTCTATATTAATTTTGAGATATGTGCACATTGCCTATGGCAGCTACAGTATAGATAGTCATCACAGAACATGAACTTGTAGGGAGTATGCTTTATCAGGATTTTTATGAAATATATTCTTAACTGATTTTGCACTATTTTTCGTTGGAAGACGCAGAAGCCCCTAAATTTAAGGGACAGCGGCAAGTCCCGATACAATCGGGATTGCAGGGATTGACCGCCTGTGACTAACGTGTATTTGGTTATCCACTAAGTTTATGATAACAACATTTTTCCAGCCCAAACTGCTTACGTGCTTAAAAAATTATTCATTAGCACAGTTTCGTTCGGATGTTATTGCTGGTATTATTGTTGGTGTGATTGCCGTTCCGCTGGCAATCGCATTCGGTATTGCCTCGGGCGTTACGCCGGAGCGAGGTTTGATTACCGCCATTATTGGGGGTTTTTTCGTTTCTATACTGGGTGGCAGCCGTGTTCAAATTGGCGGACCAACAGGCGCATTTATCGTAATTGTATATGGAATCGTGCAGAAATACGGCCTCGATGGTTTGTTAATCGCCACGTTGATGGCGGGTATTATTCTGATCATTATGGGGATTGCTCAACTTGGCTCGATGATCAAATTCATTCCCTATCCAGTGATCGTTGGTTTTACGAGTGGTATTGCAATTGTTATTTTCTCCGGCCAGATACGAGACTTTCTCG
>JAHEEI010000066.1 GCA_024640785.1 Pseudomonadota bacterium | reverse complement strand
GCCGCCGGTTATCTGATTTTTCAGTTCCATGCATTTTGCAAAGAAGCCCTCGGCAACTTCCAGAGAATCAAGACCGCGCATGCAAACTGCTTTCAGGTTCTTTTCGCCGAATACTGCGCCGAGGCCCAGACTGTCATTTCCGCCCCAGTAATTTTCAGAAACTGAAGCCGCTTTGACCTTGTTTTCACCGGCAGGGCCGATTAGAAGCAGCTGGATCATTTCATCGCCGTATGTCTCGCGCATCTTGTCTGTGGATTCCCAGACATCTTTGCCCCAGGCATCAGAGGCATCATCAATATCTGAAAGACCGTCATGCAGCCACAGGCGTACAGGAGAGTCGGCTTTACCCAGGATAACCACAAAATCAAAACCGGTAAGCTTTAACTCAACACCCGCATAAATACCAAAAGGCACATGGGCAATTTTCCCGGTTATTGGGCTTTTGCCGGTGATCACACCGCCGCTGCCGGCCGGCATAAAGGTTCCGGTAAAGAAGCCGGTTCCAAGAATAAGCGGATCACGGTCTTTATACTGTTCATAGAGCTCCATATTTATGGCTGCTCCGCCGAGCGCCTTTTCAACCAGATCTTCTGTTAACTCTTCTGTTTCACATTCTTTTGATTCAAGATCGACTACCAGAATTGCTTCTTTGAAATTATTCATGAGTTCCATAATTATGCTCCCTCCATGCTCAAAACACCATAAGGACAAGCCTGTATACATTTTGGTCCATTGTCTTCTTCTTCACAGTGATCGCAGGCAACGCGAAGGAGAATGGGTTTAGCGCTGGCGCCCGCCCCTTCGATCTGTTCACCCGGTTTGAGCAGCTGCTCGCCTTCCGGTCTTCCCAGATATAAGGTTTTCTCTCTTTTGACCATCATGCCATAGTAATTCTTCTTTTCTTCAAAGTAGAACATCAGGCTTGAACCGATCGGAGAGATAGACTCATCCTGATGATAGTTGCAGGCGAATTCGCATATGCGGCATCCTGTGCATTTCAGGGAATCAACTTTCAGTTCCATTGTCTTTCTCCTCTAGCAATATTAACCCGTCAGCAATAGCGACGATTTTAGTTTTTTGTTTACTCCTCCATCGGGATCTGGTGTGGCGGATTAGACACAATGTTCGGGTCAATGGCCTTTTTGATTCCGCGTAAGAGCTTGTCGTACTTAAATACCGGAGCGGCCATTGCATGATATGCACCGCCCAGGAACGGACCGATGCCGTTCTCAAGACCGTTTTGAACATCCTCTTTTGTCATTTCAAGAAGTTTGCCCATCAGGTCTCCAAGATTTTCAGCGGTTTTTTCAACCGGAAAGTCTGTTTCACCAAAACCAAAATGGCCGAAGTCATAGCCGCCGATCCAGTCCGGGCCATCAGAATCAAGAATGGGGGGGGTGAACTTGTCTACCCACTCATATCCTGTCTTGACCTGACCCACAGAGAAGTCCAGAGTGTCTGTCTGAAGCCTTAAGGCCAGGAACGTTCCGGATGGACGCATCATGCGTGATCCGTTTGTGTCACGGATCCAGTTGTTGGCTGTTCTGGGTACCCACTGGTCAAAGACTTCCTGTTTGATCCTTTTCCCGCCGGTTTCTTCGATGATGTCTTCAAGAACGCGTTTTTCATAATCCGTCTGTTTTGAAGAGGTGAACCCCCACAAGGAAATACCTACAGCATTCTTTACATTGTCCTGGAAGGTACGTTTCTGCCATTCTGTCCAGTATTCCTCGTTTGAGTTTGCCCACCACCAGATGTAATAAACCGTGGGCCATTTCTGAACCACTCCGCCGATTTCGGCTTTACCGACCTGATACATGAATTCAATCGCGCTTTCGAGATCCGGATATTTAACGATATCCCAGGTAAACTTGTCTTTGGGCAGGGTTGAGGTCATGTTCGGAATCAGTCCTTCTGCAGGCCATTCTTTGGGTCCTGGGTACGGATGAAGCTTTACCGCCATCCTGGTGACCATTCCCACGCCGCCCATGGCTCCCGCATAACCGCGGAGCATTCCTCTTAAATCAGGGCCCGGACCTTCACCCCAGAAGCCGTTGTCCGAATCCTGAGAGAAAGAACCCGTACGCAGAATCTCTCCGTTAGGCAGAACCCATTCAATACCCAGAATATTTCGGTATGCAACGCCAAGTCTGTAACCAACTCCCCACATGCCCTGAAACAGATGTCCGGCAACCGCGGATGACTGGGCGCTTGCTTCAGGAGAACCGATATAGAGTCCTCTTTTGTTTGCTTCAGCGTGGAGCTGGGCAAGAGAAACCAGCGGTTCGATAACCGCATACATGTTCTTTTCGTCTATTTCATGAATAGTTCCCATACGTTTACAGTCAATCAAAACGGTGTTGGGCCGGTTAGGGGCACTGGTAAGTGACCATTGGTTGGAGCCAACCGGGATAAACGGAATTTTGTGTCTGTTGCAGATTTTTATAACTGCCTGAACTTCCATTGTTCCGTTGGGAAGCACGACAAACTCCGGAGGCATAGACATGCCCAGAGTTTTAGGGGGCAGCCAGTCTCCAAAATAGGCGTTTACTGTGGCAGGGTTGTCTTTGACATTTCCCTCTCCCAGAGCTGCCTCAAAAGCATTAAAAATCTCTTCATGCTGCTCATGTCTTGAAATGTTTTCCATGTTATTCTCCTCCTATAGGGCTTCCATCATAAGATCGAAGATATCAACGATTTCCATTTTTTCCTCCATGCCGATCCCTCCTGCCCGCAGGTTGGTCTCACACCATGGGCAGCTGGTGACCAGGATGTCTGCACCCGTGTCTTTGGCTTCTTCAAGGCGCTGCTGTGCGGTCCACTGAGCAAAGTCTTTAAATCCGGTGAATGCACCGCCGCCACCGCCACAGCACCAGGCATACTCTTTAATTCTTTCCATCTCTACCAGCTCAACACCTGGAATGCTTTTCAGGATGTTTCTGGGTTCCTCATAAACACCTTCCAGATCTTTACCCGGAACGTAAGGTCTGCCCATTCTGCCCATGTGACAGGGATCATGCCAGGTGGCTGAAATGTTGAGCTCTTTTTTATACTCGATTTTTTTCTCTTTTGTTAAGCGTTCAATATATTCGGTAACCTGAAGGACTTCAAAGTTCATCTCTTCGCCAAGTTCTTCATACTCTACCCTTAAGGTACCATAGCATCCGGCACATGGGGTGAGAACTGTTTTAACCCCGAGCTCATTGAACTTCTTTATATTTGCTTTTGCCAGCCGCTCATATTCATCCAAATTACCTGTTTTTGAAGGGGGGCTGCCGCAGCACATTTCTTTATCGCCAAGGGTTCCAAAGTCTATACCCATCTTCTTTAGAATTTTAGCCATGTTTACCACGGTTCCTTTAAGTTCATCTGACAAACCATAGGTACAGCCGGCAAACAGCAGCACTTCTGCTTTGTCCTTATTCAGATCTTTTATTCCCAGGTCTTTAAGGTCTTTTGCCCAGCTGTTTCTTTTCATTCTTGGCTGGAGCCAGACATTGTCATATTGTTTTAAACTGTCGAGCATGGCTTTATGTTCGTCCAGCGGTCCGACATTTTTGATATATTCTGCTCTCATCCAGCGGTACATCTTAATCAGCTCAGCGTCTCTGATGCCTTTATCCATGGCATCGCAGCCGCCGCACATGGTGCACTGAAAAAGAATATCTTTTATTTCAGGGTCTTCATCCCATTTCATTTTGCCGTCGATCAGCGCCAGAGCCAGATCACACTTTCCCTGTGCTGAATGGGAGTCATACATGAATTTTGTGTGCTGCGGACAGATGCGTGCGTACTTAGCGCTTTTTACCCGCCACGAGTCAACCCATTTACAGACGGAACAGCGTGAACAGTTGAATGCGATCCAACGCACTTTTTCCTCATCAAAAGGAGCTTCCAATGGATATTTGAGGTATCGCGGATCCTTTGGTAGTAACATATCTTTAGCCATGAAATCCTCCATCTAATATATAAAAATAAAAAAGTTTAATGACAAAGTTTACCAGGATTTAGGATCCCTTTCGGATCGAAAACCTTTTTTAATTCTTTCAGAATGGTTGCATAGCCGGTTGCTTTACTGTAGACCATGTCAGCCAGAGGACCGTAGGGACGGGTAAAGAAAGCGCCGTCATTGATCAGGTCTTTACACAGCTCATTGCAAAGTTCTCCGATACTTTTTTTCTCCTGCTCGTTTTCAAGGTCGCACGGAAAAGAAAAACTTAAATGGCATGCGCGGCCCCGTTCCAGCGGCTGCATATAGATACCGATTTCTTCAATGCTGAGACCGTAAGTTGTTGCATACCCCAGCGCTGTGTCTGTAAAGTCCTGAGCTCTGTCCATGGTTGTGGTAAAGAAAACATCCTGAGTGGAGTTTTCAAAAGTTGTTTTCCAGTAATTTTCATCGGACGGAAGATTTCTCAGTTTATCAATCATGGTTGTGCCAAGTCCGGAAACGCCCCCAACCGTCTTTTTGACCTGAAAATTCAGGTTTGCAGCGATTTCCATTAAGGCTTCTTCCTCATATTCGATTCTTTCAAGCGGTCTTCTTGGTGCCCCTGCAATAATTACACAAAGCGTATAAGGCGGGAGGTCTTCCATCAGTTTCTCGAATTCATCCCCGTCTTCTTCGCAGAGAAGAGAAGCTAAAAGCAGTCTGCTTAGCACAAAGCATTCATTGCCCACATGGCGGCGCTGGATCTGATAAATCGGATCAGCGGCTTCTTCAAGATCGTTAAATGCCACAAAAAAGGCTTTCTGTTTTTGGGGACGGTACTCTGTTTTCATGTTGAGCCAGGTAATGATTCCCATGGTTCCCTGTGCGCCAATAAAAAATCTGTAAAAATCGATTCCCGGGCCTTCAGGGTATGCGCCCTGGGTATGGCTATCAGAAGCTGTTCCTGTCCTGAAGATATCTCCGGTAGGGAGAACAACTTCCATGGGAAGAATAGGGTCGCCGTACTCATACTTGGGAATCAGCATGGGCTCTCGCTCGATGGTACTGGTAAGCGCTGATGTTTTGGGATGCGGGAAAAGCGGGTTCAGCGGGATCTGGTCATGCTCCTTTAATGCTTTCTGAAGCTGCTGCCAGGTGACCCCGGGCTCTATCTTCACCTTTCTGTTTCTGGGATCGATTTCAAGTATTTTGTTCATCCCGGACAAGTCCATAACAATGCCGCCTTGAGAAGGCAGACTGGCTCCTGTAAAATGGATCCCTGAACTAGACGGGGTGATTGGAATAAGCTTTTTATTTGCCAGCTTGACCACCTTCTGGACCTCTTCGGTATTTTTTACCTTGACCACGGCAAGAGGTTTTCTTGCCCGGGTAAGGCTCTGGTCACGGGAGTAGCGCTCTAAAGTCTCCTGGTCGTCAAGAACATTTTCTGCTCCAACAATGTTCTTCAGCTCATTAATCATGATTGACCTCCTAAAGATTTAATTACCTGTGTTTCTGTTATTATTTTATGGGCACTAAGTATTTGAATTTTCTATTTATGGTGCAACCCATGTGTTCCAGCGTAAATAAATTTTATATCATAAATCAAAAGGGCATACCAATAATTTTTTCTTCTTTTTATACTGGTTCGTAAAAAACCGTCTCACTAATTTAAGTCTTATATCTGTCTTTCTGTTTTCCTGAAAGTTCCTGGAAAAGCTTTGCATTGAATTTCAGGGGTATAATTTTAAGCATATTAAATTGATGATTATTTTATACTTAAATATAAATATATTGTTATAAATAAATATTTTTTATATTTAATTAAATATTTATGTAAATTTATTCATAGGCTAAGCTTAAAAATTATGATAAAAAATATATTGCATACTGTTCTGTCTCATGTTTTGTTTTTTATTTAGATTTACAACAAAACAGTACTTTACATTTCATTATTTTCTTTAAATCTTACTCTATGGACAAAGGGGCAAAGTAAAACCATCCAAGTTCATAGACTTTGTACTTTAACCGTAGGTTCTATGAACCCGGTTATTTGATTTTAGGATATAACTTCACATGGGAACTGATATCATCAGCGGTATTTTACAGCGGTTGAACCTAAGCGCTTTTATGATTTGCTCAGTCCTTAAAGCTGAAGATACAGGTCAAATTTTCAGGCACCTGTCTCAAAACCGTATCAATGTGGAATTTATCAATCAGGTTCCTTTAAAAAATGGACACAGCGATGTTATTCTTTGCGTGGATAGCAGCAACAGGTATACTGTTTCCACTGAATTGGAAAAGCTAAAATCAATTATTCATGCCCGGGATATCGTCCAATTACAAAATGTCGGCGTTCTTTCGATCTTTCCCCATAAAGAACACGCTTTTGTTATAAGCAGTATTCTCCAGTCGTTAACAGCTGAAGGTATTCCTGTTCTGGCCATGGGAAACTCTCTCTCGTCTGTTTCCTGTGTAATCGGTGAAGAAAAAGTACCGGAGGCAATACAGCGTTTAAGCAAAGAATTTGGTCTGAGCTAAATAAACAGAAAAAACATCTCGTATCAAAAGAAGCTGCCATGGAACGATTGAAGATTTATGATATCCTTTATAATGAAAATCTGTGTCAGATAAAACTTACAATAAAAAATAACAACTTTCTTGCATCTCTCTTTGAACGGTTGGGTAAAAGGGACATAAAAATCAAATTTTTTGCGTTTCATCAGGGTTTAAATGAGATTTTACAGCTTACCTTTTGTATTAAAAAAAGCGATTTAAAAACTGCACGAAAGATTTTAACGGAAATGCCTTTAGAAGAAAAAGATATGCATATCGATCCAAGGGTCGGAATGGTTGCTATTTACGGTCCGCATTTTGTTGAAAAGCCGGGAATTATCGATATGATGCACAGTGCTGTTTCCTCTCAGGGAATAAACATTTTGGCCATAAGCACAACTGTTTCAACATCATTTTTTATCATTCCTTCTTCAGATGTTGTCCGAGCGGTAAGCTGCTTAAATGAAATGTTTGAGATTCCTCAGGGTAAGGTTTAAACAGATTTTTTTGGAAGTGAATCTTTGAAACAGATGGCCGGATTAAGAAATACTGCGGATCAGGCGTTCGCGCATACCGGAAAGCCTCTTGTCGATAAGACCGGCAATTCTTTTCATAAACATAAAACCCATTAAAGGGTCATCTTTAAACCAGCTTTCGAGATCATCCGCGCTGAGAGAACATACGGTTGTTTCTTTCAGACATTTAACGGTTGCAGAATATTTTTTGGGCTCAACCAGAGCAGACCATCCAAAAAGCTCCCCTTTTCCTTCAATTGTACTGATAATAACATCCTGATATTTTTTTAAACGAATCTGGATGGTCACGGCTCCTTTTTGCAGAACATATATTTTCTCTGCTTTTTGTCCTTCTTCAAAAATAATATCCTGATTCTGCAGAACTTCTTCCCTGCAGAGCTTTCTTATCTTTTCAAGGAAAATATCCGGTAATCCCTGGAAAAATATATATGATTTAAGATTATTAATCAAAGGCATTTTCCTCCCTCGTATTATGGATTTTTACTGTTTGCCCGGTAAAGAAAGATTAATTCATCCCCCTTGGAAGAAGAACCGTAAACGTTGTTTCCTGTTCGGGGGTGCTCTCTACGGTGATCATACCCAAATGGGCCTCTATAATATCTTTTATCAAAGGAAGTCCAAGACCGCTTCCTACAACCTGACGGGTCTTTTCCGTTCGTATACGGTAAAATTTATCAAATATTTGCGAGAGATTCTCTTTTTCTATTCCAACTCCGTTGTCAGACACTTTAAGCTCAACAAACTCCCCGCTGTTCTTTGCGTTTATAGAAATACGTCCTCCTTCCCGATTATATTTAATTGCGTTGCTGACAAGATTATTCAGGACGGTTTCCATGCTTTGACGGTCAGCATGCACAGGGAAGATATGTGAATCTATGGTGATATTAAAGGTAAGACCTTTCTTTTCTGCCTCTTGAGACATTAACTCAACGACCTCTTCGATAATTTCCGGCAAGAGAATCCTTTCTTTCTGTTGTACAAGGCAGCCGGCTTCAATCCTGGAAAGATCAAGCAGATTACTGATCATGGCAATGTGTCCATCAATACGCTGGAGTATACGGTTCAGCATCTTTTCCTGCTTGTCACTGATTTCTCCGGCAAGGCCTTCGGTAATAACAGAAATCTGCTGTCGAATGGAACTCAGTGGAGAGCGAAGTTCATGGGAAGCCATATTTACAAAATCAGATTTCATTCGGTCAAGGTCCTTAAAACGGGTCACATCATTAAAAATAGTAACAGAGCCAAGGATATCTCCCTGTTCATTACGGACCGGCGCTGAATGTGCGATAAAAAACCGTTGTAACGGTTCTCCCCACGAAATCTCACGGGAAATCCCCTGGCTGTTAGAATCTTTTATGCTAAGAACCTCTTCCAGCATGCCCGTAAGTTCTTTATTAACGTTTCCTTCAAAGATATTTTTTTGCGCAGGTAATTCTTTTTCCATTTCCAGCATCCGGGTGATTGCCGGATTGTGAAGAACCACGCATCCGTTCTGATCGGTTACCAGAACACCGTCAGCCATATGGTTGATGATGGTGAGCGTCCTACTTTTTTCATTGGCAATGTCCTGAAGACTTTTTTGCTGTTCAAGCCGAAGGAGTTCTGTTTCGCGTTTGAGGGTGAGGTTTTCAATTGCTCTTTGAATAACAAGGCGAAGCTGGTCAGGGGTAAACGGTTTGGGGATGAAGTCATAAGCCCCATTTTTCATGGCACTAACCGCATTTTCTATGGTGGCATACCCCGTAAACACGATAACAAGGAGCTCAGGATATCGTTTCTGTACTTCCTTTAAAACATCCATGCCGCTGATGCCCGGCATCATGAGATCCAGCAGAAGAATATGAAACTCGCCTTTTTCAAGTAAGATCAGCCCGCTTTCTCCATTCTCAGCTGTTGCGGTTGTCCACCCTTCTTTTGATAGAATCCGTTCTGACCCTTCACGAATGATGGGTTCGTCATCAATGACCATTATACGAACTTCATTGTATGTTGTCATCAGACCCCCTTAGTTCATATTTAAATCAGACTTGCCTTATTTTGCAAGCAGCCGTTCAACCAGTTTTGCCAGTTCGCCCGGCTCAACAGGTTTGTCAATATAATCATCTGCTTCTGTTTCCATTCCCATGCGGCTGGTGTAAGTACTGTTTGGGATTTGGGAAACCACCGCTGTCAAAAGAAGAATAGGGATATCTGAATATTCAGGGTCTCCTTTTAATTCCTTGCACACCTCATATCCGTCTTTATCCGGCATCATCACGTCAAGGATAATAGCATCCGGCTTTTCAGCTTTTGCTTTTTCCAGTCCCTCAATACCTCCATATGCCTGAATAATGTCATGGTTCCTGCTTTCCAGTATTGTGGTTACAGATTCAACCAGATCCGGGTCGTCATCAACTACTAATATTTTTGCCATAATAAAAACCTCCCTTTTAAAATTATTTATTTCATGTATCTTTCTGACTTTTTATTCAGTTGCTTCTTTACCCTACAGGCAATCTTCGGTTTTGAATTTTAGAATTTTTACGAATATGCACTTTTGAGACAATCTGCAATTCAAATTCCAAAAGGATTACACCTGTGGCCTTGGAAGAAGTCCGGCCTGCTCAGCAATCCTCGGCACCATCTCTTCCCATTCAATGGCCATGATATGAACACCATGGACCCCTTCTATTTCTTTAAGCTGCTGGATAGTCTCTATGGCTATCTTTATCCCTTCTTCAGAACGTTTCTCCTTTTCAACTCCTTTTATTCTTTCAATCAATTCATCCGGCACATCCATTCCCGGCACCATTTTTTTCATGTAATTTGCCATGCCTACAGATTTCATGGGGGTTACCCCTCCCAGGATGTAGACCTTTTCATGAAGCCCTTTATCTCTGACCTGTTCCATCCATTTTTTAAAACGATCAATATTAAAAATACACTGGGTCTGAATAAACTGTGCGCCCGCAGCTATTTTTTTTGCGAGGCGGATAACACGTGTTTCAAACGGATCAGCGAACGGGTTTGCCGCAGCCCCGATAAAAAGACGCGGCGGAATTGTCAGCTCATCTCCTCCAAGAAACTTTCCCTCATCCCGCAGGTGCTTAACTGTCTGGATCAAATGAATGGAGTCAAGATCATACACATTTTTTGCGCTGGGATGGTCGCCAAATTTTTGATGGTCTCCTGAAAGGCAGAGTATATTATTGATGCCCAGGGCCGCTGCTCCCAGAATATCACTCTGGATTGCGATCCGGTTTCTGTCACGGGTTACCATTTGTAAAACAGGGTCAATGCCAAGCTGTTTAAGGATAACAGCGCAGGAAAAACTTGACATTCTTACAACAGATGTCTGGTTGTCGGTCACGTTTATGACGTCAACCGAGCCTTTTAAGAGTTCGCCCTTTTCACGGATTTTTTCCGGATCGACTCCCCGGGGGGGGCCGCATTCCGAAGTTACGGCAAACTCACCCTTTGAAAGTATTTTCTCAAGACAGCTGTCTGATGTCATAGTTTCAGATCCTCCCTGATTATTTTTCTGGGGCCCCCGTCACGGCTGCTTGTCCAGTCACTTATGGGAATAATAACTTCCATCTGATCCAGCCTGCCCTGTTCCTTCAGGATATCAATGATCAGCTGCCAGCCGCATTCAAGTTCCGGATCTACTTCACACTTTCCGTCTGTTGATCCGCCGCAGGGGCCGTTCATAATGCTTTTTGAACAGCGTGCTACAGGGCAGATACCCGCAGTCAAATGAAGTTTGCAATCGCCGCAGGCCTGGCACCGTTCCTTCCACACGCCCTGTTCTTCAGTAACTCCGATAAAATTTGTGTTAATCCCGGGGTAAATAGGTGTTTTACGGTACTTCTCAGCCATAAATTGAACCCCCGCTCCGCAGGCAATCGACACCACAGCCTCATATTCATCAATAAAACTCCTTACTCCTTCAAGGTATTCCGGGTCACACTGCCGCTCAAGGGTCAACTCTCTTATCTCGATGGGCTTTCCTTCATTTTTCCGAGCCATGCTGATGGATGAGGAAAGAATGCCGACCTCTTTTTCCCCGCCTGCACAGCAGACAGTGACACAACCCCGGCATCCCGCCACAATGATCTTTGAGCTGTTTTCGATCATGGTTAAAATATCTTTTAAGGGCTTACCTTCTCCGATAACCATAGGTCTCTCCTGATCAAAGGTGTACTTATCTTGTTTTGTTGGCCTGCTTCCCTATGGGACTGGGACCCAGGTCTTTAATTCGGTCCGTCATCTCTTTGGCTGCTTCAACAAACTTAGGCCCCTCACCGGCGGACATATTGTACATTTGCAACCGGTCACTTCCGACTCCGACTTCATCAAGGATTTTTTTCACATAATTAACCCTTTTGCGAGCCCGCAGATTTCCAGTGAGATAGTGGCAGTCTCCCTCCATGCATCCCGCCACATATACCCCGTCTGCACCATCCTCGAATGTTTTTAAAAGGTAGAGGACATCTATCTTGCCGGTACAGGGCAGCTTGATGATCCTGATATTTGTCGGATATGCGAGCCTCATCGAACCTGCCAGGTCCGCTGCTGAGTAAGCTCAATATTTACAGCAAAAAGCCACGATATTGGGTTGAAAATCGTCCATTTAAAACTCCGACTGTTATAATTATTTATAATGTGAACCAGTGCCTTTCATAAGGTTTCTTAATTTTCAGACATATCAAACAATGCTTCTGCTTTTGCCAGGATCTGCATGTCAGTGCTATGCTGCAGCTGGATTGCTTTTCCGGGGCATTCTGCTGCGCAGCTGCCGCAGCCCTGGCATCTGGCCGCATCGATCTGTGCCACGCTGTCTTCATTGATAAAAGGAACATCATACGGGCATACCCGTACACAGTTCAGGCAGACTGCGCATTTCTCTTGGTCCACGGTTGCAACCATCCCGCCCACGGTTATGGTATCATGGGAGAGCAGAGTACAGGCACGGGAAACAGCGGCCGCAGCCTGAGAAAGACTTTCGGGAAGCGGTTTAGGTGAATGAGCCAGTCCGCACAGAAATATGCCTTCTGTTGCAAGATCAACAGGCCTCAGTTTCATATGTGCTTCCAGAAAAAACCCTTCCCGGGTGCGCTGAAGTTTCATAAGGGTGGAAAGCTCATCGTTTTCCCGGGGAATAACAGCAGCGCTCAAAACAAGCAGCTGCGGGTTCAGATCTAGCTCCTCGCCAAGGGAAGGGTCCTTCACTATGACTTTCAGTGCGCCCTTTTCAATCCTTACTTCCGGCGTTTGGTCAAGATCATAGCGTATAAAGAAAATTCCGGCTTCACGTGCTTTTGTATAGTACTCTTCAAGAAGTCCGTATGTCCTGATATCCCGGTACAGGATGTAAATGTTTATCTCCGGATCCAGAGCTTTTATTCTGAGCGCGTTCTTTATGGCGGCGCTGCAGCAGAGCCGGCTGCAGTAAGGACGCTCATCATTTCTTGAGCCAACACACTGGATCATAACCACATTCTTTGTGTTTCGGAGATTAAACTTATTACGTGCAATCGCCCCTTCAAGCTCCTGTTGGGTCATAACCCGATTGTCCTCTCCGTAGAGATATTCTTTTGGCTTGTATTCTTCTCCGCCTGTGGCAATGATGGAAATTCCATGCTCGATCTGACGGTAGGCCATGCCCAGACCGGACATGATGCCAGTCTTGAAGTTTCCTTTAAAACCGGTGGTATCTACAATAACACCGTCAAGGATCACCTGGATGGACGGATTTTTTCGTACCCGTTCAATAAGGGAATGCATATATGTCTGAATATCTGTATTTTCAATTGTATAGTAGAGGAGATGTAAATTGCCGCCGAGACGATTTTCCTTCTCCAACAGAAAGACGTCAAACCCCTGATCCGCAAGACCCAGTGCCGCAGTCATGCCAGACGCACCGCCCCCGACCACCAGAGCTTTTTTGGTGACAGAGAGTGTCTGTTCCTGAAGCGGCAGGACAAATCTTGCTGACGAAACTGCCATGCGGACAAGATCTTTTGCCTTGTCAGTGGCCCCTTTTTTGTTATCCATATGAACCCATGAGCACTGATCCCTTATGTTTGCCATTTCAAAGAGGTACCGGTTCAGCCCGGCCTCTCTGACCGTTGCCTGAAAAAGCGGTTCATGGGTTCGCGGTGAACAGGATGCCACCACAACCCGGTTCAGTCCATGTTCCTGTATAATCTCTTTCATTTTTGTCTGGGTGTCCTGTGAG
>JAHEEI010000002.1 GCA_024640785.1 Pseudomonadota bacterium | reverse complement strand
GCTTCTAAAAGATGGTGAAATTATCGCAGCAGCTCATGAAGAACGGTTTACGCGAAAAAAGCATGATAGTGATTTCCCTTTACATGCGGCCAGATACGTTCTTGAAGAAGCTGGGCTGCAATTAGACCAGCTGGACGCAATCGCTTTTTATGATAAACCCTACTTGAAATTTGAGCGTTTGCTGGAAACCTATCATGGCTTTTCTCCAAAGGGTCTTAAAAGTTTTCTGTCTGCCATACCGGTATGGATAAAAGAAAAACTTTTTATGCGAAAAATGCTCCGTGATGAGCTGGCAAAAATCGGTGGCGGAAATATCAGGATATTATTTCCAGAGCATCACCTTTCTCACGCAGCCAGTGCTTTCTATCCCTCTCCTTTTGAAAATGCCGCAATTCTTACCATAGACGGTGTGGGCGAATGGGCAACAACAACCATTGGGCGTGGCAGCAGCAACCAGATTGAAATCCTGAGAGAGCTTGATTTTCCTCATTCTCTGGGACTGTTATATTCTGCTTTTACCTATTATTGCGGATTTAAGGTCAACAGCGGTGAGTATAAACTGATGGGACTGGCGCCTTACGGTCTGATTGACGCAGATGAAACCAAAGAGTTTAAGACCAAAATACTTGACGAACTGGTTGATGTCCGTGAGGACGGGTCTTTACTTCTTAACATGGATTATTTTAATTATGCAGCCGGTTTGACCATGTGTCGCGATAAAAAGTGGGAACAACTCTTTGGCATACAAAAACGCGCACAAGAATCAGACCTGACACAGCCATATATGAATCTTGCACTGGCTGCCCAGCAGGTAACCGAGGATATTATATTTATGCTTGCAGATACTGCTCGAAAACTTACGGGAAGTGAAAATCTGGTTATGGCAGGCGGTGTGGCCCTTAATTGCGTTGCTAATGGTAAACTATTACGAAAAGGTCCTTTTAAGAATATTTGGATTCAGCCAGCTGCCGGTGATGCGGGAGGTGCGGTTGGTGCGGCTTTTTCGGCCTGGCACATTGAAAAAGGAAAAGCGCGCAAGAAACCTCCGCTCCCGGACGCAATGTCTGGATCATATCTGGGCCCGGAATATGGTTCGCTTGAGATAGAGAGGACAGCAAAAAAACTGACTGCGCCTTATAAGACCTTCCCAGATTTTGGCAGTTTATGTGAGAATGTGGCAAAACTTATCGACCAGGGATTGGTAGTGGGTTGGTTTCAGGGGAGAATGGAATATGGTCCGAGGGCTCTGGGTAACAGAAGTATTCTCGGTAATCCCTGCAAGCCGGATACTCAAAAAAAACTAAATTTAAAAATCAAGTACCGTGAAGGGTTTCGCCCTTTCGCCCCGGCTGTTCTTGAAGAGGATATCAGAGACTATTTTGATCTTGACTGCTCCTCCCCCTATATGCTGCTGGTTGCGCCGGTTCTGGAAAAAAGAAGAAAACCTTATCCTGAGAATTATGACAAATTAAAAATGTATGATCGGCTGTACTGGCAAAGGTCAGACGTCCCTGCGATTACGCATATTGATTACTCGGCCAGGATACAAAGTGTGAGCAAAAATACAAATCTACGCTTTTGGCAGGTAATCAATGCTTTTAAGCAAAAAACAGGCTATGGACTGATTGTTAACACCAGCTTTAATGTCAGAGGAGAGCCCATTGTCTGTACTCCAGATGATGCTTATCGCTGTTTTATGCGAACAGAAATGGATTATCTGGTTATGGGCGACTACCTGTTCAAAAAAGAAGAGCAGCCTCAGTGGAAAGAGAAAAATAACTGGCGTGATGAATTTCAGCTGGATTAGGCCTTGAGGTTTCACCTGGTTTTGTTCAGGAGGTCCAAATATTATCCACGAACTTAAAATTATATTATTTCCCCTCATTGTTCCAACTAAAATCCCTGATTGACTTTTTTGTTTCTTTTAAAAAATAATTAATGCCTTAAAGAACGTAAAGGCCCTCACGCGCTTTGGTGCTTGGTTTGATTTTTCAGATAAAAGTTTTTTATCAAGAGCAGTGGAGACATTGACGCTGTTCTGCAGTTTGAGAGAGATTACATAATCTCTGGCACCCTTAAAATAATCCATAATCATTTCCTTTTAAAACATTCGTTATCTCTTTTTTAGTGTGCTGCAAGGAATAAAACTACTAACCTTTCGGTTTCATTGTCAAAGTAGATTTTCGATCAATCGCAGGAAGAATGGTCTTTCGCATCCGGATTGATTTTGGCGTAACCTCAACCATTTCATCTTCCCTGATAAAATTTATGGCCCGTTCAAGAGTTTTGCGAGTTATGGGTGCAAGGATAATGCTTTCGTCTTTTCCGGCAGCGCGCATATTGGTCAGGGCCTTGGTTTTGCACGGGTTGACATTGATGTCCGTGTCACGATTGTGCTCACCCACGATCATTCCCTCATAAACAGGGTCTCCCGGCATGACAAAGAGCTGGCCCCTGGGTTCCAGGTTGAAAAGTGCGTAAGGAACAGCATTGCCGGTTCGGTCAGCCACGATGGATCCGTTAAAACGCACGGGAAAATCCCCCCTGAAGTCTTCATAACCTAAAAAGCTGGAATTGATAATACCGGTGCCTTTGGTGTCGGTCAGAAATTCGTCCCGGTATCCGATTAAAGAACGGGAAGGTACGCTAAACTCGATGCTGACCCGGCCCTTACCATGGTTTGCAAGGTTGATCATTCTGCCCTTCTTAACAGACAGTTTTTCAGTGACGACCCCGAGAAAACTTTCTTCACAGTCAATGAAGAGGTGTTCAATGGGCTCCTGTTTTTTGTCTTTTTTATATTTAAATATTACTTCCGGTCTGCCTACGCTGAATTCAAACCCTTCGCGACGCATGGTTTCTATCAGGATGGCCAGCTGAAATTCACCGCGGCCCTTTACAATGAAGCTTTCGCGTTCCGGTGTTTCCTCGACCTTGATGGCTACATTAAGCAGGGTTTCCTTAGCGAGTCTTTCTCTGATTTTGCTAGACTGAACAATGGTTCCCTCTTTTCCACAGTAGGGGGAATTGTTAATGGTAAAGCGCATGGAAACAGTGGGTTCGTCAACTGTGATCCGTTTTAAAGGCTTTGGATAGTCTTTTTTGCAGATCGTATCGCCGATGGTAATATCATCAATACCGGATAAAATAATTATCTCTCCCGGCTCAGCCTTTTCCACATTCTTAAATTTCATTCCGTCATAGGTCTGGAGTTTTGAGACTTTAAGCGGGTGCGCTTCATTTTGATCATCGATACAGATCAGCTGATCATTAAACTTTGCCGTACCGTTAAAGATGCGGCCAATAGCTAGACGGCCCAGGTAATCTGAATACCCCAGATCCGACACCAGCATCTGAAGCGGAGCATTCGGGTCGTAGGTTGGCGGAGGAACTTCCTCAAGAATGGTGTCTAAAAGTAAGTGGAGGTTGTCTGTTTTATCTTCAAGTTTCTCCATCACAAACCCTTCGCGACCGTTTGCATACAGAACCGGGAAGTCGAGCTGATCTTCTGTTGCATCAAGGTCTATGAACAGGTCATATATTTCATCCAGGACCTCATAGGGTCTGGCATCTTTACGGTCAATCTTGTTAATAACTACAATTACATGAAGGCCGGCTTCAAAGGTTTTCCTAAGGACAAAACGGGTCTGGGGCAAGGGCCCTTCTGATGCGTCCACCAGAAGGATTGCGCCGTCTGCCATTGAAAGTGCCCGTTCAACTTCTCCTCCGAAGTCGGCATGACCCGGGGTATCTATAATATTAATTTTTACATCTTTCCAGTTAACAGAGCAGTTTTTTGCTGAAATGGTAATGCCCCTTTCACGTTCTAAATCCATGCTGTCCATGATTCGTTCGTTAACTTCCTGATTTTTTCGGAAGAGACCGCTCTGTTTGAACATGGAATCTACCAGGGTGGTTTTGCCGTGGTCAACGTGAGCAATTATTGCGATATTTCTAATTTTTTTATTAGGTACAAGCGTTTTCATCATTATGTTTTCAACTACCTATTCTATATGTTTTTGCGATTAGGACCGGAGGTTTTTGGCTGATACTTTGGCTAGTCTGTTGGTTTTCAGTAAGGCTCGCAGTTTAACTTTATAGTATAAGTGATAGTCTGTTTTGTGTCAACAAACATTAATTATATTTACTCTTAAATCCTGATATCGTAATATTATTGATAAAAAAAAGAACACCCCCTTAACAAGGAGATTTAAATGCTTGGTTGGGCAGGAAAGATAATCTCAGTTGACCTTACTTCGGGTAATATTGAGTTTCTGGATACCAAAGACTACTCAGATACCTATATTGGCGGGCTTGGAATTGGGCAAAAACTGTACTGGGATATGGCTTCGGGGAAGGCTGACGCATTAGACCCTGAGAACCCCCTGATATTAATGACAGGACCTTTGGCTGGAACCAAAGCCCCATCCGCTCCCAGGCTGCTGGCCTGTGGAAAATCACCCTGTGTCTATCCTGAAACCTTTGTAAGTGCCAATATGGGTGGTCATATTGCGGTGGTCCTTAAAAAGTCTGGATATGACGGTATAATTATTAAAGGCCGGGCAGAAAATCCTGTTTATTTAAGCATTGAGAACGAGAATGTGGAAATAAGAGATGCCAGGCATTTGTGGGGTCTGGGTAACTTTAAAACCCGTGAGCTCCTTCACGGTGAAACCAGCAATAAACACAGTATTCTGTCTATTGGGCCAGCCGGAGAAGGTCTGATCCGTTTTGCGATTTTATTTTCTGATGAAGGCAGTACCGCATCTATGGGGTTTGGCGCGATTATGGGATCAAAAAAATTAAAAGCGATTACAGTGCATGGAACAGGAAAGGTTGTTGCAGCTGATGATGAGAAAATAAAAGCTATCAGGACCCGGCTTAAAGCAATGATGGGTAAGGGTTATTTTCATCTCTTTAATAACCCGATTATACTTCCCGGTTCTGAAGTGGTGAAACGGGTTCACTGCAGTGGCTGTCCCCAAGGATGCTGGCGGTCTCTACACAGAAGTCCTGTCGGAACAGAGGATATCCGGAAATGCCAAATTGGAAATTTTTACATGATGTGGGATAAAAAACTGCACGGCAAATTCACTGAGGCAAGCTTTGACGCTCCAATGCTGGCAAATGATTTTGGGGTGTGTGCTCTAGATATGGTCTTTCTGCTGATGTGGGTTGATCAGTGCGTACAGCAGGGAATAATTAATCAAAAAGAAACGGGTTTAGACTTTTCACAGATGGGGAGCAGGGATTTCCTGGAGGAAGTGCTTAAGAAAATTTGCATCAGGGATGGTTTTGGGGAAATTCTTTCTCAGGGAGTGCTTCGCGCATCAAAAATCTTTGGCGAGAAGTCAGCAAGCATTACAGCTAACATGCTTACAGAAAGCGGACGTGCAATTGCCTACGGGCCCAAGGTGTTCACCATGTCCGCGGTTATTTATGCCACAGAGCCAAGGCCTTTTATTACCGAACTGCATGAAATATGCGAACCTCTGACCAAGTGGGCTCTGTGGTATCTGTCCAAGGGTGAAAAGAGCTATGTATCCACAGAGGTCTTGAAAAATATTGCTAAAGCATTCTGGGGCAGTGAGCATGCAGTTGATTTTTCAACTTATGAAGGCAAGGCCCTTGCAGCGTTTAAGGTTCAAAACAGGCAGTATTTGAAGGAGTCTTTAAATTTGTGTGATTTTGCCTGGCCTGTTTATGATGTTGCCGACAGTGCAGACCATGTGGGCGACCCGACCTTAGAGGCCCAGATATTTTCCGCAGTTACGGGGAAGGTATTTGGTGAGGAGGAGTATGATCTTACTGGAAACCGTCTGTTTACCCTGAACAGGCTGATCCTTGTTCGTGAAGGAAGAAAAGGCCGCAAAAGTGATGTGTTGCCGGATTTTATGTTTATTGAACGTGAAGAGATGATTGCGGATGTTTTTGGCATGTATAATCCCGAGCTTTTTCTTCCAGGCAAGGGTGCGGAAGTAACCTCCAGAAAAGGAAAGGCTGTTGATAAAAAAGCGTTTGAAAAGATGATGGATGAATATTATGCGCTGCGAGGCTGGAATCTTGAGACCGGCCTGCCCGAAAAAGAAACCCTGAAAAAACTGGGGCTTGACTAAATTTATATAAAAACAATATGTCGTATAGCCATTATCTTGATGGGTAAATTTTATCGGTATTTGGAATAATTTTTTGGTTCAAAAAAAGAGCCGTGAATCCCGCAATAAGTCCTTTGCAGCTTTTTCGTCTTAGTCTTTTCCAAACGCATCATCATATTATTCTCCCTGACGTTCTCTCCTTTTGTTTAATATGTTTTTCTTGAAAAAATATTTTTTTCATTTCAGACCGCTTTATTTTTACATTGTTTATGGTTTGCCAGTGGATGTTTTAGCCAGGCTGCATAGATAAATAGACGTTTTGTAACAAGCATGCCTATATTAATTTAATTCTGATATTCATGAATGAGAAATAACAAGGTATAGTACGGTTGACTTTCCGCGAGGGAAGCAGATGGCATGCTGAATTCAGTGAGAGTTTTTCTGGGAAGTAAGCTCCGGATGAAAAGGCTTATGGTTTTTCTGAGAACCTGCAGCAGTGTTATCTAATAATTAAGAAAAAATTATTCATTTAGGGCAGCCTGATACCAGCTTTCAATTTTATCTATCATCCTGTCAAGAGTAAACCCCTCCAAGGCTCTTCTCCTTCCCAGCCTGCCCATTTTTTGACGTCTCGTCTCATCCTCAGCCAAGCTTAATACTGCCTGGACCAGGGCTTCAGGATTTTTTGGCTCAAAAAGAAGTCCCGTTTCGTTGTCCTTTACAAGCTCGGGAATTCCGCCGACATTAGATGCCACGACTGGCTTTCCCATTGCCATGGCTTGAATAATTGAGGAGCAAAGCGCTTCTTTAAGGCTGGGTTGTACATATATATCTATGCAGGATAGTATTTGAGGGACATCATTTCGAAAACCGGGAAAGATAACCCGGTCAGCAATGCCAAGATCTTTTACGAGCTGAAGATGGTCTTTGCTCGACTGTCCGGCGATTAAAAAGCAGGCATTCGGCATTTTTTTTAAAATCAGAGCTGCGCCATGTAGTAATGTTTCAATCCCTTTGGTTGGGCTGATTAAGCGTCCGAGGCAGCCGATTACAAAATCATTTTTGCCTAAATTAAATTCCTTTAAAATCGCTGCAGGCGGTTCCTGCAGAAAATAGCAGGAGATATCAAAAGCATTGTATATAAGGCTGATTTTATCTTGGGGGACGCCGGCCTTTTCCAGTGTGGCACAGGCCGCTTTTGAAACGCCGCTCAGTTTATGGGTTAAATAATGATATTGTAAAAGCCCGTTTTTAACCGGATTGACGTTATGCTTGGTGCGGAGAACCCGACCCTTGCGTAAGATGAGCCGGGCAAGTATTATTAACAAATGATCACGGGAGCCATGTGCGTGAAGGATAACATCTTTTTCTTTTTTTAAATACAGGCCCAGTTTAACTGCGGAGGTAAAAAGACGCCAATTATTCATAGGTAGATACAAAACCTCTACACCAATAGCAGCAGCATTTTTTCCGATGTTGCTGTCGGGCTGACAAACCATCAGAACCTTGTGCCCTCGCTGATGGAGACCTTTGACGATTAGAAAAACCTGCTGGACCTGTCCTCCCCAGCCTCTCTGTTTCTCGATTTGAACGATTCTCATGATTAATCTCTTACCGTAATTCGCAGTAAAAATTTTAAAAGATTCATTCGTTTGCCGATTGTAAGCCGGGGCAGCATAAAGGGATTGTTGTTTAGATAAACAGAACCTTTTTTTGTGGTACAGGCTGTTTGATAACCAGCCTGTTTTACCGTATCGGCGACACGCTGATTTACCGCTCCGAAGGGATAACAAAAATGTTTGACCTCAAGACCCAGCATGTCTTCAATAATTTTTTTTGAGTTAACCACTTCATTTAAAAGCTGGTCGTCTGTGCACTGAGTGAGGTTTTCATGGGTTCGGGTATGGCTACCAAAGATAATACCATGTCTGGACATTTCAGATATTCTGTCTAGGCTTAAAAGCTTTAATGGTCTTAAAGCAGTCTTTCTATCCCAGGTATTTTCGGTACGGTCCGTAACCAGATAGATGATCGCAGGTATTGCCATTTTCACCAGGGAAGGAAAAGCATGTTCGTATAGATCATCAAAACCATCATCAAAGCTAAGTACGATCTGTTTTTTGAGAAATTTTTCTTTGTTTTTAAAATTTTCGGCAACATCATCGAGGCTTCTATGGGTAAAATTCATAAGCTGCAGCAGTTTTAACTGTGCCCGGAAACGTTGGGGAAGAACAGTCAGAGTCTCATATTTTTTCCCCTTTGAGGGGAAGCCTATCCGGTGGTAGGTCAGGATTCTTAGCTTTGTCTGCATTTTCAGTTATTGTTATGCGGCAAATATTTTGCCGATGTATTTTTTCTTTTTTTTAACCGCATTTCTTGTGTCAACAATAAGGTTTGCGTTTTCAGCCAACCAGCCATAGTCATACTCACTATGGTTCGTTGCGATTAAAACCAGGTCTGTGTTCTTAAGCAGTGTCTTTGTGATCTTTTTAGAAGACAAATTGAAATCATATTTTCTGTATTTTTTAAGCTTTGGAATAAACGGATCGTTGTAGCTTACTTCGGCACCTTTTTGTTTTAACATGTCAATAATTTTAAGAGAGGGTGATTCTCTGTCATCATCAATATCTTTTTTATAAGCGATACCCAGAACAAGTATCTTTGCTCCCTTTAAGCTTTGTTCCTTTGTGTTTAAGGCTTCCATCACTTTATTTATTACGTAAGAAGGCATGGAGGTGTTGATCTCTCCGGCAAGCTCAATAAACCTTGTGGTAAAATCATATTCTCTTGCTTTCCAGGAAAGATAAAAAGGATCAATGGGGATGCAATGCCCACCAAGGCCGGGGCCGGGATAGAAGGGAGAAAAGCCAAAAGGTTTTGTGGCCGAGGCATCAATTACCTCCCATATATTAATATCCATCTTGTCAGCCAGGATTTTCATTTCGTTAACCAGTGCGATGTTTACGCAACGATATATATTTTCAAGAAGCTTTGTGAGTTCTGCGGTTCGGGTAGAGGAGACTTCCACTACTTTTTCAATTATTTGTTCATAAAGGATCTTGCCAACTTTACGGCAAGCCGGTGTGATTCCGCCAACGATCTTGGGTATTGTTTTTGTTGTAAATTCAGTGTTGCCGGGATCTTCTCTTTCAGGTGAATATACTAGGAAAAAATCTCTTCCCACCTTAAGCCTGCTTTTTTCAAAAAGGGGCAGGAGGATCTCATCTGTAGTGCCGGGATAGGTTGTGCTTTCAAGGCAGATGATATGTCCTTTTCGAAGGTTTTGGGCGACTGCTTTAGCGGTTTCTTCTACATACTGAAGGTCCGGTTCGCGCATTTCATTTAACGGTGTGGGAACGCAGATTATAACAGCGTCAACATTTTTAATTTTTTTAAAATCATTGGTTGCTTCAATCTGTTTTTCTTTTACCAGGCTTTTGAAGCTATTACCTTGAATATGTTTGATATAGCTTTTTCCCATGTTTATGTTTTTTACTTTTTTAAGGTCAATATCAAAGCCTAAAACCTTAAAGCCTTCTTCGGCAAAACGAATTACGACAGGAAGTCCCACGTATCCAAGGCCGATTATTCCGATTACGGTTTTTTTTGATTTTATTTTTTGAGCTATTCTTTGCACTTACAATCTCCTTATCAAAGAAAAGGTGTCAGTGAATATTACTAGCAGAAAACAATCATACTGTCATTTTAAAAAAATTAATTCTGAAGATTTTTTTGATATGTTATCTTTTATATGAAAATTGACATGTCTTTGAAGTTTAGTTACCTTGATTAAAAGTTAAAGAGATCTTCTTTACACAGGAGAATAGTGAATGAAAGAAGTTTCAGTTTTTTATGATGGAGCATATCCGTTTATTACTTTAGAAGATAAAGCGTTTGAGTGTTCCTGCAGGTTGGAGTTTTATATGGCTTCAGGTCCGGGAGGGCAGAAAAAAAACAGGACATACAGTGCTGTCAGAGCAACGCATAAAAGAACAACTATTTCAACAGTAGCAGAGGAAAGCAGATCCCAGTCTGACAACAAAGAAAAAGCATTAAAACGTCTAAAAAAGAAAATCGCACTTCAGGTGAGAAAAGATTTTTCTTCAACCGGATTTAAAGTCCACCCGGAGGCAGCCGCGCTCTTTTTAAAAGAGGGTATAAAAAAAATTAATTCTAAAAACAGACTTTATCCCCTTTATTGTGCGGTACTTCTTGATTCCATTTATACTTCAAAAGGAAAACTTAGCGAGGCCTCCAAAAGGCTTAACTCCTCAACTGGAAAACTGAACAAAGTTATTAGCTCTGATAAGGATATTTTCAATGCTGTTAACAGCTTGAGAAGCTCTTTTGGTTTAAACTCTTTAAGGCTTTCTTAGCAGGAATGCGTTTGCAGGAAGTTTAGATAATTGAAAAGTTTTCTATCTCTTTTTTATGTTCTTTAACCAAGCTGTTTATTTTTTTGGCATGTTCGCTTTTTAAGTTTAAAAACTTTACGCCCATTCCCTTAGGAAACGAGTTTTTACCGCCCCTTGGGTTTGTCCATACGACAATACCTTCCATCTCCATTATTTCAGTATCTCCGGGGAGGGTAAGGCTTAGCGTGACTTTTGAGTCAAGGGGAAGCGGTGTTTCGGTTTTTATAAAAAGCCCCCCATCATTGACATTCAATATGTAGGACTTAATAAAAGAACCGGATTCTTTATAAACAACCTCCATATGCACGCTGGCTCTTTCATTGGCTCTCATATTCTGGCTCATGATGATTTTGCTTCTTGTGAAGTTTTATATGGGCTTGGTTTGGTATTTGAAGGCTATACCAGCTTTTTTTATTTAGTGCCTGTGCAAATTGTACTAAATTATTGCGTTGTGTTCAAATATTATTGGAATTAAAAAATATTTGCAAGAAGGATTTTTATTAAATTCCTGTTTTTTGAGCTTGAGGATAAATTTTCTATTGACAAAAGCGCTTTGTATATATATTGTTTTCATTACATACAAAATAATTTCCTAAAGCCGTGTATCTAAGGCCTTTAAAGGCTATGAGAAGTGGCCGTAAGGGTATGATTTGAAAAGATCATATCTCCCGTATTCGGACAAGGGAAAAAGACTGGAATATTTTATAACCGGTATCCTTTGCTTTGGGTACCGGTTTTTTTGTTTTTTTAAGCTTTTAAAAAGATCCAAAGGGCGAGGACTAGAGGATTTTAACCTTCTGTAATGCACAATGGGCATCATTTTTAAAATCGCACGTTTTAACTGGCAGACTATTTTAAAAAAATTTTTACATGAAAACATAATAACCTATATGGAGGAGAGAGTATGAAGAAGAAAGCATTAACATTTACTGTTTTGATCCTTGTTTTTTGTTCAGGAATTTTAAATGCTGAACAGAGACTGAAGATGTCGACAACCACCAGCACGGACAATTCAGGTCTTCTGGAGGCCCTTATTCCGCCATTTGAAAAAATGTTTGATATAAAAGTTGATGTTATTGCTGTGGGAACGGGCAAAGCATTAAAACTTGGTGAAAACGGTGATGTGGATATTGTTTTTGTCCATGCCAGAGAGGCAGAAGACAAATTTGTAGACGCAGGGTTTGGAGTTAACCGCAGAGATGTCATGTATAACGACTTTGTGATTGTCGGGCCTGAAGATGATCCTGCAGGGATAAAAGGTATGAAAGATGCCGCCCTGGCATTTAAAAAGATTGCCGAAGCCAAGGCGCCTTTTATTTCACGGGGAGATGATTCAGGGACCCATAAAAAAGAGAAAAGGATCTGGGAAAAAGCGGGTATATCCGCCAAAGGCCAGTGGTACCAGGAGGCGGGTCAGGGCATGGGCTTGGTCTTAACGATTGCAGATGAAAAAAAAGCCTACACCCTGGCAGACCGGGGCACTTTTCTGGCTTTTTCAAAGAAGATAAGCCTTCCGGTCTTGTGTGAGGGTGATCCGGAGCTGTATAATCCATATGGTATAATCGCGGTTAATCCTGCAAAACATGCCCATGTAAAGTATATTCATGCAATGGCTCTTATCGGGTGGATCACCTCAATTCAGGGACAGGAAATAATCCGTGAGTTCGGCAAGGAAAAATTCAACCAGCCGCTATTTGTTCCGATGTCTATTAAATAGGCATTTAAATATATAATTTAAAATATAATATAAACCATTAATAAGAAGAGGAGAGCAGAGTGAAAAAAGGTATACAAATCATGATATTTGCACTTTCCTATGTTCTGGTCTGCAGTGGACCGGGATTTTCTATGTCAGATGCGGAACTGATGAAAAAATTTGCTGAAATGGAGAAGATGATTCAAGAGCAGCAGAAGCAAATACAAGAGCAGAACCGGGTCATTGACAGCCTGCAGAACAAGGCTTCGGCAGCAACTCCGACGGCTGACGTTGTTTCGCCGGCGAATCGTGAGCAGATAAAGAGTATTGTGGCAGAGCTTGTGAATGAAGAAACCATGCCCGTTCCCGAATGGTTAAAGGGAATTAAGTTCGGCGGTGATTTCCGGTTGAGATATGAAGCTATCGTAAACAGAACCAACAAGGCTGACCAACACCGGGGCAGGTTCAGGCTGAGGCTTAATTTTGCAAAGAAGCTCTGTGATGAGCTGGATGTGGTCCTGCGTCTGGCCACCGGAGATAGCAACGTTGGCACTTCGACAAATCAGTCCTTTAATGATTCCTTTTCAGAAAAAGATATCTGGATCGACCGTGCTTATGCACTTTACAGGCCCAACTGGCTTAAAGGTCTGGAGCTTGCAGGCGGAAAGGTCCCGAATCCGTTTGTTCATACGGACATTGTCTGGGACGCTGATCTTAATCCCGAAGGCGTTTATGAAAAATATGTCTTTAACCTGACGGATACATTCAAACCCTTTATTACCCTTGCACAGTTCGTTATTGACGAGAACAATAACAATGACGAAGGCTATAGCCCCGAGTCTGATGACGCCGCTCTTTATGGATATCAGACGGGGTATACCTGGGATCTTGCAAAAAGCCAGTGGACTCTGGCAGCAACGCTTTATGATTTTTCTAACATAGACTGGGACACTCTTACTGAGTGGAAAAGCAGTAAAAATAAAGGTAACAGCGGCGAAGGCGGATTTAAGGTTTTTGATGTAACCTCCTTCTGGGATACAAAGCTTTGCGGAATCCCGGTTCAGCTTTACGGTGATTACGCCAAAAATACTGACAGTGACGATAACGACTATGCATATGCTCTTGGGTTTTCAATCGGCAAGATTAAAGAAAAGGGTGACTGGGCCTTTGGGTACAAGTATGCACGGATAGAGCCCGATGCTGTTGTGGGTTATTTTGCTGATGCAAATTTTGGCGGGGCAAACCGTCGTGGAAGTAAGTTTTCACTCCAGTACAAGTTTCATCCACAGATAGTGTTTGCGGCAACCACCTGGATAACGGACAGTGTGCGCGGTCCGGAAGATGATAAGACCGATGTGGCCCTTGATCTTATCTTTAAATTCTAAAGGATTGGATACAAGGCAGGTAAAAAAAAATTATAAACATAACTTAAAATTAAATATTGTCTCCGAGCCTTATTTGTCTAAGGGTGAAAAACCTATGACGTAAGGCCTAAGGGTTTGAAACGAAAGGGTCATGCCTCCCGTATTTGAAAAGGAGAAAATTGCTAGCAAAGAGGCCGGTTCCTATCTAAACACGGGAACTGGCTTTTTTATGAAATTAAATACGGATTATTAAAAGGTTATAAATATTGTACTAGCTTTGCTTGGCAATATTAACATACATTTAAAAACAAGATCCATCCAATATATAAGTTGTGTCTAAAATAAAATGGAGACTATTATGAGAAGATATCAAAATATAGCAGCCTTAGTTACTCTTGTTTGTTTTTTAATTCCTTTATCTGCATCAGCTGATTCTTTAACGCTCTATGCAGCAGGAAGCTTGAAAACAGCGCTAGGAGATGCAGTAGCTTCCTATGAAAAGGCCTATAAAACAAAAGTAACTACAAAGTTCGGACCAAGTGGCCTTTTAAGAAAAGCAATTGAACAAGGTGAAAAGCCAGATGTTTTTGCTTCTGCAAATATGGCACACCCCGAAAAACTCGTATCGGGAGGTTGGGGAAGTCCAGTTGTTCTGTTTGCCCGTAATCAGCTTTGCGCCTTGGCGCAGCCTTATGTAAATTTAACTACAGATAATTTACTAAATACTCTTATGGATAAGAATATTAAAGTGGGCACATCAACCCCAAAAGCTGATCCAAGCGGAGACTATGCGTGGGAACTTTTTCATAATGCAGAAACGATAAAAGACGGGAGCTTTACAGAGCTTTCCAATAAAGCTCTTCAACTGACTGGCGGGCCAAATAGTGAGAAGGCCCCTGATGGACGCAACCCATATGGATGGGTAATGAGTGAAAAGAAGGCTGACGTGTTCCTGACTTATTGCACCAATGCTGTTTTAGCTCAAAAAGAAGTTCAAACCCTTAAAATTATCAGAATACCTGAAGAGCTTTCTGTAGGGGCCGATTATGGCCTTTTAGTTAGAGATGGAGCTTCTAAAGAAGCATGGCGGCTGGCGCTGTATATTTTATCTCCTAAAGGCCAAAAAATTCTTAGAGAATATGGTTTTAAAGCAGTAGCAATTCCAAAATGACCTGCTCCACATAGTTGCACCAATATTAGTTATAGAGCGATTATTTATTTAGCCATATTGACTCAGGCCCATTATCGGAACGGATGCAGATGGAGGTGCGTCCGGATACTATGTGAGTTCTGTTCGAATGGGAGAGCAACAGGTTAAGGTATAATAATAACTTAATTGATATTTTTCTTCCAAATTCAAAAAATGAATTAGTGACGGAAAAAATAATAATTTTAAATCTTGTAACTAGTTGATTTAAATTTATGAAAAAATCATAGAAAGGGGATTCAAATTCCCTCTTCCTGATCAAAATTATTAAATAAAATCAATAAATTTAAAGATTTTAACCATAAACTTATTATATTTGACAATCTTGCATTATCGTTATACACACTTAGAAAGTGCTGTTAAATTTTCAACAGAAGTTCCGTTTAAAAATTCTGCTAATTCTAATTAATGGAGGGAAACCTGATGCCAGCAAAAAAAGCAAAAATTTTCTATCGTGAACGTACAAAAATCGGATCGGGCAAGAAGTCTCCTCGTTACAAACTCGTAGCTATTGCCGGAATTGACATGAAGGTCTATGCGAAACACCTTCGAAAACAGGAGCTGGACCAGATTGCCAAAACATTAGGTGCTGATCTTGTTTTTCTTGAGGTGGATAAAAAGAAGGGCAAAAGTCAGGATGATGTAGAAGTATAGCTCGGACCCAATGAAATTGTAACTTTCCCTTTAAAATATCCATTAAGAAATGGATCTTGGACAACGGTATTTTCAACAAAGGTTAATTGAGCATTACACAGGCTGACGGCTGAAGTGTATTAGTATATTTGAAGCCGTAACAGGTCTTTAAATAAGGAAGTCTTATGGCATTGATACGTGAAAAAGACGGCAAGCGTTTGCATGTTAAAAGTAAGCTGATGGGAGAAAGTCTGGTCAGTAAATCACTCATAGATGAAATGCAGCTGGTGCCGCAAAGGAGGATGTTTCCTGATCTTAATATCTTAAAGATCGGTGGGCAATCCATATGTGACCGGGGAGCTAAGGCTCTGCCGAGAATTATTGAGGAGATTGTTGAAAATAAGTCAGAATATAAAATGCTTCTTACTGCGGGAGGCGGTACCCGTAGTAGACACATTTACTCTATAGGTCTTGAACTTGGTATGCCTACGGGTATTATTGCTCGTTTTGGAACAACCATTTCAGAACAGAATTCTCTGCTGGTATCTACCCTACTCGGCCCTTGGGGAGGAGTGCAAATTGCACACGATGACCTTGTAAAATTGCCCAACTACTATTCCCAGGGCTGTATACCGGTTACACATGGTATGCCACCCTATGATTATTTTGCCATTCCCCCGGCAAGGGGCCGCATCCCAAGTCATCGTACTGACGTTGGCACAGTTCTTTTAGCTGACCTGACCGGTGCTAGAAGCTGTATTTTTATTAAAGATGAAAAGGGTTTGTATACAGATGATCCTAAAAAAGATCCGGATGCTGAGTTTATCTCGGAAATTGGTGCAAAGGCTTTATTAGAAAAGGATCTGGACGATCTTGTTATTGAACGTCCTTGCCTGGAAATACTGCAAAACAGTGAGGTTATCGAAAAAATTTATATTATTAATGGAATGGAACCGGGTAATATTACCCGGGCTCTTAAGGGAGAAAATGCCGGGACCGTTATTTTTCGGGAGTAATGCTGTTTTGCTAATAAAATTAAATTACTTCAAATTTAGAATGTGTATCTTGATTTTGATGTTTGGGATCAAACCTTGAGTAATTATAAATGGTTAAAAAACATGATAAGGTTAGTTTTTATTGGATGAAAGTTTTAAAGGCTTCTTAAGTTCCTAATGAAAGAAAAACAGGACAACTGACCGAAAACAACCCTTCTTCTGCAGATAGATCAGGAAGGGGGGTACATAAAAAATACCCGGCAAGAATCAACCCCACCACCTCCTCGCGTGAGATACTTGTACACTTTACAGGATCAAGCGTTAGCGAGTTCGGTTCGAATATTCTACTGGTTAACTTTCCCAGATATATTGAGATGTTCTCGGAAATTACCGGGGCAAAGACCGGGTCTGGAAACCGGGCTGTTGCAGATAAGAAAAAAAGTTGTAATAGATAGTTATGTTGATGGGTTGTTCCGAGGGGTCATTCTTGACAAAGAGTTCTTCCTTGAGATATATTTAGAAGTAAAGGTCACCTTTTAGAAGCGTCAAATATTTTAGAGGCGGGATGTGGTTAACCTTCTGATTGCAGAAGAAGCGCGTAAAGCCGGTATAGTCTTTCAGTCAAAGAACGAAACTTTCCTTTTGACTCTTCTTTACATGACGCAGCACTGTTCCTTGTGATTTTTTGAGAAAAACTATGGGAATTACTGAACAATATCAAAAAATAAGAAACGAAATTCCAGAATATGTGACCATTGTTCTGGCGGCAAAGACAAGAACACCTGAAGAGGTAAAAGAGGTTATTAATGCCGGTGCAACAGATGTTGGCGAGAACTACTTGCAGGAAGCAGAGAAAATGGTAGCGATGCTTGGAGAGAGCGCCAAAAAAGTCAGATGGCACATGATTGGAGATCTTCAGAAAAATAAGATGAAACGTGCGTTAAAAGTGTTTGACCTGGTGCAGACCCTTTCATCTTTTAATCAAGCAGAAGCCCTGAACTATAGGGCATCTGCCGACGGAAAAATAATGCCTGTATTTGTTGAAATAAACACCGGACAGGAAGTATCTAAAAAAGGCGTTGATCCCGATTTTGAAAAAGTTGAAGATCTTGTTATCAGTATGACCCGGCTCGAACATATGTCTGTAGAGGGTTTGATGACAATGGGGCCCATGACCAGCGATCCGGAAGACAGCAGACCCTATTTTAGAAAAGCAAAAAAATTTTTTGATAATATAAAGGAGCTTGATCTGCCTGGTGTTAACCTGAAAACGCTTTCAATGGGAATGTCCGAGTCCTATCAGGTTGCTATCGAAGAGGGCTCGAACATGATCCGATTAGGCAGAGTGGTTTTCGGCGATAGGAAGTATTAAATGGATGTTTTAAATAACACAGAAGTTCCAGAAGACCTTAAAGAATGCATTCGTTTTCATGGGCACCTTTGTCCGGGTATTATTTACGGATATCGGGTTTCTAAAGAAGCCATGCGCATTCTTAAGTTGAACCGGTCAGGAGATGAAGAAGTTGTCGCGGTTTGTGAAAACGATTCCTGCTCTGTTGACGCCTTGCAAATAGTTTTGGGAACCACCTCCGGCAAGGGAAACCTTATTATAAAAAACTACGGCAAAAATGCATATACCGTAATCAGCAGAAATCAGAATAAAGCATACCGTTTTTCCAGAAAGAGTTTTTACCGTTATCTGGGAAAAGAAAAAGAAGAGTTTGATGTCTTGGAACAAGCGGTTGCTTCAGGAATGGCAACCAAAGAGCAGAAAAAGCGCCAGAAATTTTTAAAATCAATGGATTTGCTGGCAAAACCTTTTATAGATATATTTGAAACAAAAGAGACTGCGTTTGTGATGCCGGAATATGCAGAGATTGCTTCTTCAAAAGCCTGTGAAAAGTGTGGGGAGATGACGATGGCAACAAAGCTGGAAAACTTTAACGGCAAAGAATTCTGTGTTCCTTGTTTTGAGACGTCAAATAAACCAGAATAATTCAATTTCTAAAATTTGGGTATGTTTGAGGCGGGTTTTTGTGAAAAAGAAGGGGAGGGCGAAACAGGTCTATTCAAAAAATTTGTGAAAGCTTGGACTTGCTCTGACAGCCCTTTCAGCCAAGCTCAGACCTCCCCTGAGATCAATTAATTATTCTGTGAAGCAATCCATAAAATTAAATTGCAAAAAATTTCTTATACCCACAAGGAACATTAACATCTGCCTTATTTAACTAAATGGCACGCAATGTTGACCTTAGGCTTTGCTAAGGTTAAGAAGGATTATGTTAAAAGGTAGGACGAAACTCTGTCTTTGCATTAAAAAGTATACGGTTAAACTGCTCAGAGAACGCCTGTCCTGGTTTGAATTTTGTGTTCATGCCGCACACCCAGAACAAAAATCGGCCTTACTTTTTCATCATGCCAACCAGTTCCTTTTTAGAGTTTTCATCAAATGGCTTAATATGGAGAGATTTCTCAAGGAATGGAAAAGGATTTTGTTTTTTAATTTTATTCTTATCCCAGATGATTTTAACATGCGCCGGCTGGGGTCCCCTTATACTAAACGCCGTAACCGTTGCAAATACGGCCTCATCGCTGAGCCCAGCATCCAGTAGCGTGTATTTATGATAATCAAAATCATTTTTCAGTTCCCTTTGCAAACCGTAAAAGACCTTTATTCCGTCTTTTTTCTGTGTTTCAAATATCTTCAGAAGATTATTTAGTTTTTCAGAACTCATAAAAATATCGTCAGAAATAATAAATGTTCTTGAAACTTCAACGCCTCTTTTAACGGCCTCAACATTGGCACGATATTGATACTCCATGGTGGTATTCCAGCCAAATATATAATGGTTAAGCGCCTGATATTTTGAGCGCGTCGTTTTAAGAATGCGAATAAGTTCATGCATGGATTCATCTTCGTCTCTTGTCTCGATTGATCCATCTGCAATCGTTTTCAGACTATTTGATATTTCATCCAGCTTGTTGGATGCGTAATCGGGAAGGGAAGCTCTATTTAAAGATTCCAGAGCTGCCGGGATAGCCTGTTCTTCGGATCGACAATTTAAAGACGCTCCCAGGATTATAAGAACAGCTATAACAGAAACACAGTTTTGACTTTTAAACATAATCATGCGCCCCGATAAGTTAAGTAAACCCTGTCTTTTAACATGCTTTTTTTCTAAAATTCATAATAGTCCGAGTCCGTCCTTTCTGCCTGATTGATAACGGACGCGAATAAAATTCTGAGCAATGATAAAGCCCCTGATTTAGGATCAAAGAGATTCCTGCTTAGAATTTTTAAATCCGCTTTCTGCACGTTAAACTATTCTACGACAACCCTGTTTGATGTTTTTGTATTTTAATATTCTGTATTAGGAAGAGATAATAAGTCAATAACTATTTTCTTTATTATATCAATTCTATAAAAAGCGGGAGATATGGCAGAAGGTTGTGCCAATCAAATCCCACTTATAACACCTATATGAGTCTGGGGGGGTTAGGAGGAATATTAAAACAGTCATAAGTTAACTATTAGCGATAATATCTTTAATTATTACAGAATTGGAAAAAGCATATAATTACTTTTAGTTATATGAAAAGGTAATTTTTTGACTAGTGGGTGCTTTTAATAAGAGGCTTCTGTCAGGGTAAGTCAAAAATAGAGTTTGATTATAGTAAGGGCAGGTTCAGTTTTTTACAATTTCATTAAGCTCTTCAAGCTTACTGTCAAGTTCACTTTTTTTAATCTCAATCTTTTCAGTTAAGTCTTCAAGCTCTTCAAAAAGAGTCTCAATAGAAGATTGTGACTTGTGGATAATAGTTGAGAGTTCGGCTATTTTTTCTCCGTTGCCTTTTTGAGTTTCTTCCTGCATCCTTGAAGTTGTCCTATTTAAAGTGTCTTCGTTTTTTTGTATTTCTTCCTCAATTACCTTAATTCGTTTTTCAAGTGGTTTTAAGATTGTGCTGCGTTCGAATATTATTTTAGAGCGTTTTTTGCGAAGCTCCTTTTTTGATAATTTTTCAATTGCAGGACGCTTCTGTGTTGATCTAGGCCCAAGGTCTTCCTCTTCCCAGCCAACTTTGTCCAGAAAATTCTGATAAGTGTCTTCAAAAACCGTGATCCCGTCTTTCTGGAAGATGATCAGCCTCTCGGCCAGAGCATGGAGAAACATTTCATTATGGGTGACCATCACAACAGCGCCGTCAAAGTTGTCGAGCGCTGCAAGGAGAGCGTCGCATGATTCCATGTCGAGATGGTTGGTGGGTTCATCAAGGAGCAGGAGATTGACCGGCGTTACAAGAATTTTCCCCAGCATGACTCTGCTTTTTTCACCGCCGGAAAGAACAGCTATTTTTTTTAGAGCATGGTCTCCCTGAAACATCATTGCGCCTGATATGTTTCTGGCAAGCTGGCTGTCAACATGTTTGTGGGAATGTAAAATTTCTTCTTCAACTGTTCTGGTGTCCACCAGGTTTTTTATATTTGTCTGTTCAAAAAAACTTTTTTCAGTTTTAGGGTTGTAGGTAATTGTTCCTCTTCCAGGGGTAAGGGCCCCTGCTAACAGTTTAAGAAGCGTTGTTTTCCCTTTTCCGTTTTTTCCAATGACGCATACCCTGTCGCTTTTGGCAATACTGATGTCAAGATTATTAATCAGCGGGTTTCCCTGAGTGTATGAAAAAGAGAGATTGCTTGCGTTAAGCAAATATTTGGAGTTGAACGGTTTTTCCTGAAAGGAAAATTCAAGAGCCTTTATCTTTTCAAGTTTTAAATTTTTATCCATTTTTTCTAGGGTTTTTACCCGGGACTGTACCATATTTGCAAGCCTTGCTTTTGCTCTGAACCTGCTTATGAAAAGCTCAATATCCTTTTGCTTGCGTTCATCATTTACCCTTGTTTTCTCATGGATTTCTTCATCCTGTGCTATCTGGGCGTAATATTTTTCTGTGTTGCCTGGAATCTTCCTTATTTTTTTTCTGTGGATGCCCAGGGTATGGGTAACAATTCTGTCCATGAAAGACCTGTCATGGGTTATCAGCATAAGTTCGTGTTGCCAGGAAAGCAGGAACTGTTCGATCCACCTTATGGATGTGATGTCAAGATAGTTTGTGGGTTCATCGAGAAGCAGCATGTCCGGTTCTGAAACCAGAATTTTGGCAAGGTTTAACCGTACCTGGTACCCACCGGAAAATTCAGCAGGATGTCTCTGCATGTCAGCGGGAGAGAACCCCAGTCCTGAAAGGATCTTTTCAGCTTTCCAGTGGTGATGTTCTTCTTTTGAAGACAGGCCTTTTATTCCTTCTTTTAAGATTGTATCTTCGGTAAAGTCAAGGTGCTGCCTGACATACCCCACGCGGTAGTGTTTTGGTATGATTATAGTTCCTGAATCAGGTCTTTCCTCTCCCGTTATAAGCCGGAAAAGAGTAGTCTTGCCGTGTCCATTCCTTCCCACCAGCCCCACACGTTCTTTAGGGTTGATTTTAAAGCTTGCTTCTTCAAACAAGCTCTGGCCGGAAAAACTTTTTGTCAGGTTGTCAGCACTAATCATTTTTAAATGAATCCAATTTTCAGATTGTTAGCATAGAGGGCATAAAGTATAACTGAAGGGAAAATGAGTATCAATTTAGAGCCTTTATTTAAATAGACATATACACTGTTCAAATGAAGTAAAACGCAAAGGCCCGTAATAAGAACTATAAGCTTGATAGTTAAGGCGGAAAACCAATTAAAATCTGTGACAAACCCGGTCTGAAACATTTTATTTATTATCAGGACAGTCTTGCAGGCGCTGTTTTGTCAGATCAAGTGACGAGAATTAAACATCGAGCTTTTATGTTTGTCTTTTTTGAAACCTTAAATATATATTGTCAGTACGCGAGTAGGGCATCAAAATAAAAGACTAAGGTCTTCCAAAACTCTATTTGCGGCAAACTCCTCATTGTGAGCTTCCTTGCTGCTGTAAACGCCTTCCGGTCTTTTAATTCTGACAGTTTTCCAGCCAAGCTTATTTGCACTGAAAAAATCCTTAGTAGGGTTGTCTCCTATATAAACACATTCGTCTCCATTTAAGCCAAGTGTATTCATGATTTTTTTATAGCCCGCTTGGTGGGGCTTCCAGAAATCTCTTCCCATTTCATCGGTATAGACAATGATATCAAAAAAATGTTCTATTCCAAGCGCAGCAACCTTGTTTTTCTGCACATTTAAATATCCGTCAGTTAACAGACCAAGTTTTTTCTTGCCGTGTATTCTGTCAAGGAAAGAAGCTGCATCTGTAAAAAGCGAAATGTCAGGCTTGTGTGATCTGTACACCTCAACAAGAGAATTTACCAGTTTTTCTTTAGGCTCAATGTTTTCTGATTTTAATGTCTCATTAAAAATTTCTGCCCTATTGCCGTTTTTGAAATTCTTAAGCATAAGGCCAAAGAGATCCTTTTCAACAAAACCTTTCTGTTTAAGGTGTGTACTGACGGCCTTAAATCCGCTGAAGACAAACTCTTCTTCTGGGTACAATGTATCGTCGAGATCAATAATAACTGCTTTGATGTCATCTAAAAACATATTAATAATATAAGTGAGAAAAAGATTGTTGAATGAAACACCTTAACCATCAATAAAGACTGCGTCATCATAACGAAGCATTAAGACATTATTTTTGAAGGCACGGCTTATATCCCCGGGATCATTACCGAGAGTCATTTCTATAATCCATCTGGGAAAATCCGCTCCTGCATATATTGACAGGGGCGCGCCTCCTCCAAACCTCGGGTTTATTTCTACAAACTTTACAGCTCCATCATTAGTTAAAAAACACTGGGCATTTAAACAGCCCCGTGCCCCTTTCATTTTTTTGCCTAGTTTCCATCCGGCATCTAAAACTATTTCCTCACAATCAACCCTTCCCTTGCTTACTTCTCCGGATCTTACTTCAATTCTCTTTCTAGGAACAACACAGCGCAGCTCACTATTAAAATCAAACAAAAGATCAAGCGTGTATTCAGTGCCCTCAAGATGTTCCTGAAGGATGGGCCTTTTTACATAGTCTTTAAAAAACAACAGTTCTTTTTGGTTTCTCACTTTAAAAATTTCTTTGCTTGCATTACCGTCAACAGGCTTAATAAATAAAGGATAGGCAAGGTCAGCTTCAGAGGTTGTCTTGAGATCAATTAGTTCCGGTGTGCCAACATCTTCAGAGACAAAAAAATCATGGGTTTTTTTCTTGTCGAGGGATGTTTTTATAAGTTCAGGATCAGATATAACAACATTTGTTCCCACCTCTAAAAACCTTTCTCTTGCTTCTGAAAGCTTCAGGAGATCCGTGTCAATAAGGGGGAAAACAAGGTTTACCTTATCCTCCTTGCATAATTTAATTAACTCATCGATATAGCCGGGATCATCAATCCGGCAGATTTTGTATGCCTTCTCAATTACATGGAAGGCGGGAGCACTATCACTAATATCAACACCTGAAATATTTCCTTTAAGGCCGAGATCGGCAACTGTTTTTTTGAAATGTCTTATCAGCGAGACGCGTCTTCCCACGCTGGTAAAAAGGATATTAAAGTCGAGTTTTTTTTTCATCGCATCCTTTTTTCAAGGTGTTTACATAAAAATTTATCACAGCTTTATTTTTTTATTTTGCATCGAGGATTGCCGGCACTTGGCAGCCTGTTTTCTTTTGGTTTTGGGTGAATCAATGACGTTGCTTAAGTTCTTTTTCAGCGTCACGCTTCATATCTCTCTTCTTTATATCCTCGCGGCGGTCATAATTTTTCTTTCCTTTTGCCAACGCAAGTTCGACTTTTACTTTACCTCTGCTGTTGAAGTAAATTTTAAGGGGAATGAGCGACTGACCTTTTTCCCTCAGTTTGCCATGAAACTTTTTTATTTCAAGACGGTGGAACAGGAGTTTTCTTTTGCGTAAAGGCTCATGGTTAAACCTGTTGGCAAACTTATAGGGACTGATATGAGCATTAACGAGAAAGACTTCATTGTTATCAATCCTTGCATAACAGTCCCTGAGGCTTGCGCCTCCCTGTCGGCATGATTTTACTTCGCTTCCGACCAGAACTATCCCCGCCTCAAAGGTATCAAGGATATGATAGTCATGACGCGCTTTCTTGTTCTGTGCTATTATTCTTGAGCTGGTTGCCATCACAATATTTAGGTTGTTTAATTAAAATGAAAAAGGCAGACCGCAAGAGTAGCAGAGACCTGCCTTTAAGGTTTTTAATAATCGTTATTTCTTAAGTATTTTTGTAATCTCCTCAATCATCGGTTTTGAACCGACATAAAGGGTCGTTCTCTGGTGGTGTGTTTCCGGTTTAATATCAAGAATGGAATCTCCCGCTTCATTTACGGCTGCCCCGCCTGCTTCATTGCACATCATGGCAACAACATTTGCCTCATACATCAAACGAAGCTTTCCTTGTGGACGGTTCTTTTTTGAATCCGGATGATTTAGTATTGCAGGATACATGAACATTCCTCCATTGGAAAGAAGCCGGTGAAAATCTCCGGCCAAGGCACCAAGATATCTAAAAGTAAACTTCTTTTCATTTTCCCGGATCCACTCCTGAACATTCTCTCCAAAGGTATAGGTGTTTGCAGAATTAAAGGACAGTTCCCATTTCTCAGTGTCTTTGGGAAGTATTATGCGTGTCGGTTTCACATAGGTGTTTGTTTCATCTGCATGAAATCTCCAGCAGCCTGCGTCACGAAGCGCCAGAGTAAACATTCCCGTTGGGATTACAAACATACCCGAAGCGATGAACTCATTTCCGGCTCTCAGATGAAAATCTTCGGGCCCCTGAATGTTTCCCTCAAAGTTTCTCTTGGCAATACCAAACATAAAACCAACAGGAAGCCCATGAGCCACGTTTGATGATCCGTCAAGGGGATCGAAATAGATAAAATATCTTCCGCCATCCATGTTCATGGTAATAATTTCTTCAGATTCCTCACTTACAGCCTGAATAATCCTTTCAGAAGAATTCAAGTAGTGAACAACTATATTATGAGCAATCTCATCCATCTGCAAAACCTTTTCACCATGAACATTGGTGCTGCCGGACGCTCCCAAATTATCCTTTAGTGCACCGGTACGGTAATAAAGTTCAATTCTTGTAGCTGCTGTTATAATAGCATCCATAAGAATCAAGAAATGATAGGATCTGTTATAGTTTTCCTGATGTCTCATTATGAAATTTTCAAATGTCTGTTCAAACTGTACCATGGGAATCTCCTTTACCTCTTTTTCTTGTTAGTAAGTTTTAAATTTTACAAAGTACATTTAATATCAAAAAAAACCGTATGAAGATCCATCTTTTCCTGCAAAACTTTGCCAAGTGCTTTGATTCCAAATGTTTCCGTCATGTAGTGTCCGCCATAAAAAATATTAAGACCGATCTCCTGTGCAAGATAATAGGCCTCATACTTTGGCTCGCCACTTATCAGAATATCAATTCCCAAGCTCTTAACCTCTTTAAAAAGGTCTATATCTGTTGCTGAGCCGGAGACAACACCAACTGAAGAAATTTCTTTCGGGCCGAATTTAAGGATATTCTTGCACATTCCGATCTGTTTTTGAATTTTTGTTATTGTTTCTTTAAGGGATTTATTTTTCTTAAACTTTCCCATCATCCCAATGTTTTTTCCATTGTATAGGGCAAAAGGTTCAATATTATGAAGGCCTATTTTTTTTGCGATCTGAGCATTATTTCCTGTTTTCGGATGAGCATCCAAAGGAAGGTGAGCCGAATAGAGTGCTATATCACCAGAGATAAGCGCCTTAACACGTTTGTAATGATTGTCTGTGATAAGGTTCTGCTTCCCCCAGAAAAGACCGTGGTGCACAATAAGAAGCCCACATTTTTCAGCAGCCGCTTTTTTTATTATTTCCAGACTTGCATCTACCGCTAACCCAATTTTTTTAACCTTTCCGCTATTTTCGACCTGTAAGCCGTTTGCGGAAGCATCACTGAAAGTCTCTATTTCCAGATATTTATTAAGGTAATCTGTGATTTTTTTAAGTTTCATTTTTTAAATTAAAAGATTTTGAAATTTATTGGGCTAAGCTTTTACACATACCCATTTCTTTAAGACCTGGAATACTATTTCTCTTCTTATCGGCTTGGAGATATAGTCGTTCATCCCGACTTCAAAACACTTTTTACGGTCACCATCCATTGTGTTTGCTGTCATGGCAATTATCGGAATTTGTTCGAAACCTTTGCTTCTTAAAATTCTTGTAGTCTCAAGGCCGTTAAGCTCGGGCATCTGAATATCCATCAGAATTATATCATACTTTTCTGGAGAACTCAGGTATATATCCAGAGCCTCTTTGCCGTTATTTGCTATTTCAACACGGTAACCTTCCTTTGTCAGAAGTTTTGTTGCCAGCTTCTGATTAACAGCGTTATCTTCAGCAAGAAGAATAGAAATTGAATGCTTAACAACTTCATGAATAGAATACTGTGTATCTATTTTTGTATCTTTTTTAACTTTTTGTTGCTGTTCATCTTTGTCTTCAGGCTTACCAAGAAGCCTCCCCATCATATTGTATAGCTTGATTTTGTTAATCGGTTTTGGCAGGAAACCATTATAACCTGCATTCTGGCATTTTTCCATACTATCTTCTATTGAAGAGGAAAAAGCAATCAGAGGAATTGAAGCACCATGTTCTGCCCGGATCTTTTTTGCCACATCATAACCGTTCATGCTCGGCATTACTATATTTAAAATACAGATATCAACGGGAGCCTTTTTTTTGCAGGCCTCCTTTAAAGTTTTAAGTATGTTTGTTTCGCTGGAAGATACGAAGACATTCATGCCCGCAGATTTTAAAATATGGGTGAGAATCTCAAGATTTAATTTACTGTCATCAGCGATCAAGGCTTTCTTCCCGAAAAGAGAAGCTGGCACAAGCCTATGTGCGTTTTTCATTTTTGTTTTTTTAACCCATGCGGTAAAATGAAAGATACTGCCTTTTCCGGGATTGCTTTCAGCCCAGACATCTCCACCCAGGAGAACCGCTGTTTTTCGGGAGATAGAAAGCCCCAGGCCTGCCCCGCCATATTTTCTGTTTTGAGAGTTGTCTGCCTGATGGAACAGGTTGAAAATGCTTTCAAGCTTTTCAGAAGGAATTCCTATTCCGGTATCTTTAACGCTTGTATGCAGTTTAATGCATTCGTCCTGTTCTTCTTCAACCTTAAGTGCCAATTCTATTTTTCCCCCTTCAGTAAACTTTGCAGCATTCCCCAGTAAGTTTACAAGAACCTGTCTGAACTTTTGCGGATCACCCATTACTTCCGCAGGCAAATTGTCCTCAATCTGGCAGAGAAGCTCCACCCTGTTTTTATCTATTCTTGTCTCTATAAATTCGCAGGCATTGTAGACAAGCAATTCTACATCAAAGTCAATCTCCTCCATTTCCATTTTCCCAGCATCTATCTTAGAAAAATCAAGGATGTCATTGATCAGTGAAAGGAGTGTCTCAGCGCTTCGTTTTATGGTTAAGGCATAGTCTTTTTGATCAGGGTTAAGACCTGTCCCCACCAGTATATCAGCGAACCCGATTACCCCGTTCATAGGTGTTCTTATTTCATGGCTCATATTTGCCAGAAATGTACTTTTGGAACGGTTTGCATCATTGGCTGCTCGTCTTGCTTCTATCAGCTCTATTTCAACTTTTTTTTGTTCTGTTAAATCCTGCATTATGGAAAAGATAGCAGAGCGCATAACCTGTTCACCTTTAAGCATCACAATACTCTGGTTAACAGGAACGACTTTGCCGTCTTTACGCTGAAAATAAATTTCACGGTTTGATATCTTTCCTTCTTTAAAGAATCTGTTTATATCCTCTTTTGTTCTTTGAAGATAATCTTCCTGTAAATCAACTTTTCCATTGTAAGTAGTCTCAAAAATACCTTTGCGATTAACTACAAAATGATAAGTAGGCCGGCCTAAAACCTCTTCAGCAGAACATCCAATCATATCAAGAAAAGCATTATTCGGGGTTATAATGTTTCCCTCTATATCTGCAATAACAATAGGGTCTGGGGAAAGGCTTACAAATCGTTCGAGATACTCTTTTATTTTATTGGCGTTTATTGCCAGCTGTTCTATTTGGAAAATCTCTTCCTTAAGTTTTTTGTTCTTCCTCTGGAGCATAAAGGACTGTTCGTTTAGCTGGTTCTGATGTCTTTTGACCCTATTTTCTGCCTGTTTTCGGGTCGAGATTTCGAAGCTGGCTTTTAGAGACAAATCGCGCAGATACCCTACAAGTAGCCCCATAGAAACACAACCGAGGGTTCCTACTATGCCTGCGCCACGCATAAAAACTTTATCCCACCATGGCAGGCCGAAAATTATAGCCATCATAAAGTTTGTCGGCAAGCTTAGAAGCCCAGCAGCTATTCCAATATTTTTACCGTAAAACCATGAAAAAGTTATAACCGGAAGAATGACTGTTATCGCCATTCCTGACCCTGTATTTTTAGCAAAGAAAGTAAAAAGCAGAAAATAACAAAGCACAGAAAGCAGGCAGGCCATTCTAATGCGGGCAGAACTTTTCTGCGAATGGATTTCCGGTGCTTTTATCTTTCCTGGAGTATTTTTTTTATTTTCTTTGTCTGTCATGGTCTACAATATAAAAAATGCCCGGTTATGTTGTTTCCTTTTCAATTACCCATTTATTTATTATCTGAAAAATAATCTCTCTTTTTATGGGTTTTGTTATATAGTCGTTCATGCCCGCCTCAAGACATTCTTCCCTGGAGCCCTTTACTACGTTCGCGGTTACTGCAACAATTGGGATGTCCTTAAAACCTTTTCCCCGAAGCCTTTTAGTCGCCTCGTGTCCGTTAAGCACCGGCATCTGGACATCCATAAATATAATATCGTATTTGTTCTGGTTTGATAAAAACATGTTAACGGCTTCTTCACCGTTATTTACGGTATCAACAATATACCCCGCTTGTGTAAAAAGCTTTTCCGCAAGTTTTTGATTGATCAAATTGTCTTCAGCCAGAAGTATTGAGACCGAGTGCTTTATGTCTTCACGTATTGAGTATTGGGTAATGATTTCAGTGTTTACAGCGTCTTCTAGCAATGGTTTTTTTTCTGATTCACAGAAAAGCCATTCAATCATTTTGTAAAGCTTGTTACTGCTGACAGGCTTTGGTAGAAATCCGTTAAATCCATATTCTTTACACCTCTTAGCGCTTATATCAACCGAAGAAGACAATGCAACTATAGGTATGTTACTGCTTTCGGAAGAACGGATTTTTCGGGCAGTTTCAAAGCCTGTTTCATCAGAGTCTGATATATCAAGAATACAGATATCATAGGGTTTGTTCGCCTTAGCATCAGACTCAATGGCTTCTATAACACTTTCTGCCCGATCTGTTTTTGTTACTACCATTTCGATGGATTTAAGACGCTTGCTCAAAATTTTAAGGCTTGCCCTGTTTGAATCATAAATAAGAACTTTTTTGTTTTTGAAATTTTTCTTTTCGTGTCTCTTTTTATGTTTAATCACTGCCTTTTCTACCCATGCTGTAAAATGAAAAACACTTCCTTTTCCAGGTTCACTTTCTGCCCAGACATTGCCCCCCATAATAGCGGCTATTTTTTTACTGATAGAAAGTCCAAGTCCTGTCCCTCCATACTTTCTTGTGGTTGAATTGTCCGCCTGGTTAAATCCTTCAAAGATGCTGTTGATTTTGTCTTTTGGAATGCCGATGCCGGTATCTCTAACCCTGGTGTGCAGTTTTATTTTGTTTTCTGTTTTGTCTTCCACAGCAACAGAAAGTTCAATTTCTCCCTCTTTGGTAAACTTTGCCGCATTTCCCATTAAATTAACCAGAACCTGCCTGAACCGGTATGGATCGCAGTTTATCTGGGAAGGCACATCCTCTTCAATTTGACAAAGGATTTCTATGTTTTTATCGCTAAGCTTAGGGCGTATCAATTCGCACACATCATGAACAAGAAGCTCAGCATCAAAATCAATTTTCTTAACCGAAATTTTTCCTGATTCTATTTTTGAAAAATCAAGGATATCGTCAATGAGAGAAAGGAGGGCTTCCCCGCTTCTTTTGATGGTAAGAGCATACTCTGTCTGAGTTGAATCAAGACCGCTGTTAAGCAGAATGTCTGTGAAACCGATAACCCCATTCATTGGGGTTCTTATTTCATGGCTCATATTGGTCAGGAATAAATTTTTTGACAGGTTGGCTGTTTCCGCCTCCTCTTTTGAAGCTCTCAAAGCCTTCTCAGCTTTTCTCTGCTCTGTTATATCACGCAAGACAAAAAAGATGTTGGTAAGTTCATTTTTTTCATCATAAAGACATACCGCGTTGTTCCGGGTGAAGATGATTTTTTTGTTGAAATTAATAAGATAGGCTTCCCAGTTAAACATTGTGCCTTTATTAAATAAATCATCAAATTTTTTTCTGGTATTATTTAAATGGTCTTCATCTATGCAAATTTCTTCTCCTGATTCTAGGAGATATTTCCCCGGTGAATTGAGAGAAAAAGAATGTAGTGATTTACCAATCATATCTTTTTCAGCTAACCCAACCATTTGACAAAATGCCTGGTTTGGCTTCTCGGCTTTTCCCTGACTGTCACAGATAACAATTGGGTCCGTAGATATTTCGATCAATTTTTCAAGCCTGTTTTCTGTTTCCTGAAGGACTAAAACAGATCTTTTTCTTTCCGCACGGGCGTTTTCAAGGCCTTTGTTGATCTCCTGAAGTTTTGCCTTCTGTCGGCTGAGGATTTGTAAATTTTCTAAAAGCACCACGTCGGCAAGTTTTCGTTCTCCGAGACTTTTTCTAAAACGAATGTCAAGGTCACGAATTCTTCCAACAATACCCGCGCTAAGGATTACGGCTCCAGTGCCTGAAATAGCACTGCCTATGGTAAAACCACTGTTCCAGAGTTCACCCTCAAGCATAAAGTGTGAAATAAAAAGTACCGGGAAGGCAAAAATTCCAACAAAAATTCCAGGCAGAAGCCCAAAGACCCCTCCAACCGTAACAGCCGGTATTATTCCGGTAATTGCCATTGACAAACCAGTATAATAATAGATTAAAAAGTAAATAATAATATAGAGTAAAACGGAAAGAAGTACTGCACTAGCACGGAGAGTCCCGTCCTTTTCAAGCTTTTCTCTTAAGGACGGTTTTTCGAAGTCATCAGAAGTCTTCTGCTTTTGTCCGGGGTTTTCCAGCATATACTGTTAAAATCTATTTTTTATTAATCAATATAATAAATAACCCTTTTAAAAACAACATATTTATATTATTTAACAAAATATTATATTTAATAGAGTTAGACCTTTAATGTCATAAAATTAAAATATAATTTAAGACTAGTTTTTTGTTTGTGCGGATTCCAAGTTATAAAAAATTGACCTGTCAAATTCATTTTCGCTTTTTGCCACAATACAGGAGACCGTACAGTCTCCGATAACATTTACTGCTGTGCGGGTCATATCAAGAAGCCTGTCAACGCCAATAATAAGGGCAATTCCTTCGACAGGAAGACCCACCTGCTGTAAAACCATGGCAAGCATAATAAGACCTGCACTTGGAACAGCTGCAGTACCTATGGAAGCCAGGGTTGCGGTCAGTACTACAGTCAGGTACTGGCTGAAAGACAGGTCAATATTATAGACCTGCGCTATAAAAACAGTTGCGATTCCCTGCATAATAGCTGTTCCATCCATGTTTATGGTAGCTCCCAGCGGAAGAGTGAAAGAAGCAATACTGTTTCTTATTCCAAGACGCTCGGTAGCTGTTTCCATAGTTACTGGAAGGGTTGCGGTGCTGCTTGCGGTGCTGAATGCTACCAGAACAGGTTGTCGCATTTTCTTAAAAAAGGTAGCAGGGCTAAGTCCTGCAAACAGTTTTAACAAAACAGGGTAGGTCAATCCGGTATGTATCAGAAGCACAAACAAGACCAGCAGAAAATAGCTGAGAAGGCTTTTTATGGTTTCAAATCCGACTGTTGCAAAAAGTTTTGCCATTAGACAGAAAACACCGTATGGAGCAAGACTTATTAAAATAACAACAAGTTTCAAAACAACTGTGTTCAGATCATTAAAGATGTCAGCAATTCTTTTTCCGGTGTTTCCGGAAAAGGCCACAGCCGCTCCGAAAAGGATTGAAAAAACTATTATTTGAAGCATGTTTCCCTCTGCCATTGCTTTAACAGGATTTGAGGGAAGCATGTTTATGATGACATCTTTTATCGCAGGAGCTTCATTTACCAAATATGAAACCGGCTGAATATTTGTGCCTTTTCCGGGTCCGATTATAACGGCAAAAAAAAGTGCAACAGAAACAGCAATTGCTGTGGTAGAAAGGTATAAACCGAGACACTTTACTCCCAGACGCCCAAGCTTGCCCGCATCACCAAGCGAACAGGTTCCGCACACAAGAGACACAAAAACAAGCGGTACAACTATTAGCTTAAGGCTGTTAATAAAGATTTTGCCCACAACAAAAAAAAGCCCTTCAATAATATATATATGGACGAATTCTGAACCAGAAAAGACATACTTTGCAGTAAAGCCGGCAGCTATGCCTGTTATCATAGCCAGCAGAATTTTTGATGTCAGGGTAAATCTTACCTTTTCCTTCATTGTCGTTTCCAGGATTTAAGCTTTTGCTGTTAAGCGAGTATATGAAAAAAAGGTTTTTGTGTCAAAAGATACGGTTAACCCTTCGTTTGATTTTTTAGGCACTTGAGTATATTTTATATTCTGGTTAAAGTTTTAAAAATTTGGTTTACAGTTTAACGGATATGGCGATTTCCTGAATATTTTTGTTAATCTAACGGGTTATTGGTATGTGTATGCGGCATTCAAGAATTAAGGAGATACGAATGTATAAATATATTTTTCAGTTATTAATTTTATTTTGTTTTGCTTCATCGGTTTTTGCCATAAGTGAAAAAGATTTTTTTGACCAATACAATAAAAAAGTGCTTCCCTTTTACAAAAGTTGTGAACAAGGGTTCTTTTTAGGTTCTGAAAATAAAAGAATAAACTATCTTAAACATGAGACGAAAAGAAAAGATACTGCTATTATCCTTCTACCTGGAAAATCAGAGTCATATATAAAATATGCTGAACTGATTTATGACCTAAAGGGTCCGGGCCTGTCTTTTTATCTCATGGATCACAGAGGTATGGGTTTTTCGGAGAGGATTCTTGACCATGACAGGGATAAGGTTTTTATTAAGAGTTTTGACAATTATGTAATCGATTTAAAAAAATTTATAGACACGGTTGTGACCCGGAAAAAATACAAAAAACTTTTCCTGATCAGTCATTCAACGGGGGGCACAATTGCAGCGCTCTACCTTGAATCTTTTCCTGATGATTTTGATGGAGCGGTTTTTGCTGCTCCGATGATGAAATTAAACACTGGAATATTTCCTGAAAAAGCAGTCGATTTAATGACTAACCTGTTAATATTTTTGGGCAGAGGAAAGAGTTACTGTATTACTCAGGGAAAAAGAAAACCTCGAAAATTTAAAAATAATAAGCTTACCTCCAGTAAAAAAAGGTGGGACTTGTGGGAAAATAAGATTCTTTCTGAATATCCAGAGATTATCTCAGGCGGAGCAACTAACAGGTGGATCAGTGAAAGCATCAAGGCATACAGAAAAGCGCTTAACAACAGCCACAAGATTAAAGCACCTGTTCTTGTCCTGAAGGCAGAAAATGACCCTGTTGTAAAATCGGAAGAAATAGATATTTTCTGTGAAAAAACAGCCTGTGAAAAATTATCCTTTAAAGACTCAAAACATGAAATTTTTATGGAAAAAGACAGCATCAGGGATCTTGCCTTACAGCAAATCCATAAATTTCTGAACGACCAACGCAAAAAAAAGTAGGCGAAAATATTTTAAGTTTTTGGCTTTAGCGTTTAAATTAGATAAACGAGTTTTTTGAGTTCGCTGTCAGACTTTCAAGTTGTGCACAATTTACCGTTAACCATGAGCTGTAATTATATATCTTTTGACCCTCTTTTTAAAGAGTGCTATTATTTACTGCTTAAACAAATCTATTACTTAAGAGGCCAGAATGAAAGTTGGCATAATCGGTCTGCCACAGACAGGTAAAAAAACGCTTTACCAGATATTAACCGGAACAAGACATTCTGAACAGACTGACACCCATAAACTGTTAATCGGAACAGCTGATATTCAGGATTCGCGTTTTGACACTCTGGTCAACATGTATTCTCCGAAAAAAGAAGTGCGCGCAAGGGTTGATATCGCACTTCTCCCAAAAATGGAAAAGGAGACTATTGTAAAAGGGGATATATTTAAAGATATTGTTGAGATGGATGCAATATGTCATGTTGTAAGAGCGTTTGAAGATGAGGCGGTTTATCATGTGGACGGGTCTGTAGATCCTGTCCGTGATATTGAAATGGTAAATTCTGAACTTATCCTTCATGATCTATTGTTTGTTGAAAAAAGAATAGAGAGAATAGAGAACAGTCTGAAAAAATTGAAAGACAAGAAACAAGAAACAGAACTTCTGCTTATGCAGAAAATGAGAACGCAGCTTGAAAACGAAAAACCTTTAAGATTAATGGAAATAGAAGATAAAGAAACATCTCTTATCTCAAGCTATCCCTTTATTACCTTAAAACAGTTGATTCTGGCTATAAATGTATCAGAAAATAATATCGGTAACAACGAGTTCGTAAGTAACCTTGAAAAGATTTGTGAAGAAAACCACATTGAAATTATGCAGATATCTGCAAAAGTTGAAGCGGAAATTGCGGCGCTTGATTCTGAGGAGGAAAAGAAAGAATTTCTTGATGACCTTGGCATAAAAGAACCCGCCCTTGAAACGCTTACCCGCCTGTGTCTAAAAGTCCTTGGGCTTATTCCTTTTTTTACTGTAGGTACAGATGAGGTAAGGGAGTGGCTTGTAAAAAAAGGTTCGCCAGCTCCCGAAGCTGCGGGAGTTATTCATTCGGATCTCCAGAAAGGATTTATCCGGGCTGAAGTCATGAAGTATGATGAGCTGATTGAACATAAAGATGAATCCGGCCTGAAGAGGGCAGGAAAAGCATACCTTAAGGGCAAAGACTATATTGTTGAAAACGGCGATATTTTAAATATAAGATTTAATGTATAATTTTTCATTGATAAAGATACCGGAGGTCTTAAATGTATAAGATCGGATGGTTTTCAACCGGACGTGGACAGGGTTCATTGAACCTTCTCAATTCAATAGTGAAAGCCATAAATGATAAAACTGTAAAGGCTGAGATTTCATTTGTATTTTGCAACAGAGAAAAGGGTGACGCTGAAGGAAGCGACAGGTTTATTGAGCAAGCAAAAGATTACGGACTGAATCTTGTTTGTTTTTCTTCAAAAAGTTTCATGCCGGATCTTAGAAAGAAAGGAAAAACAGACCCTGATGCTTTAAGCCGGTGGCGAAACAAATATGATGCTAAGATAATGAAAAGGCTTGAACCTTTTCATGCGGATATAACTGTACTGGCAGGATATATGCTTGTCGTAGGAGATGTGATGTGTAAGAGATTTGATATGGTAAATCTCCACCCTGCAGCTCCCGATGGCCCGGCGGGAACCTGGCAAGAAGTAATTTGGCGGCTGATCAAGGAAAGAGCTGAAAAAAGCGGCAACATGATGCATCTTGTAACAGAAGAGCTGGATAAGGGCGCGCCTATTACATACGTGACGTTTCCAATTTTCGGTGAAGGGTTTGATCCTTTGTGGCAGGAAATTGAGCAGCTGCTGAAAAAAAAATCTCTTGAACAAATAGCAAGTGAAGAAGGGGAGGATAATCCCCTTTTTAAAAAGATAAGACAGGCTGGAGCAACAAGAGAACTACCGCTTGTTATAGAAACAGTAAAGGTTTTTGCAGAGAGACGTATTCATCTTGAAAACAGAAAGATATTTGAAGGAAATAAGGAGCTTCAGGGACCGTATTGTCTGACAAAAGAGATTGAACGACAGCTTGGATAATCTGTTTTTAAGTAGTTCTATCTGGTTTTTTATAGACTGTTTATTTCATCAGCCATTGCAATTTACCGCTCAGAGCCCTTGCCTGTTCATAAAGATAAACAACTGTATTGGTTGATTGATTAAACCCCTTCACAAAAAAATCACCGCCTCCTTTAAAACCGTCATCTAAAAAACCAAGAATAAAGCCCAGGGTAACGATACTTCCAAACAGACAAAAGATCGGAGAAAAAATTATTCCTGCTTCCCGGATGTCAGGCTGGCTGAACTTAAATTCCTGAAAATTTGAAATAAAATGATATCCGGTAAAACATCCCAAAGCTATAAAGAAATAATTATAAAATTTTTCATCAAGAAACGGGAAAAAAATAAGCATTAGAAAAGAAAGGGTGGGGAAAAAATAGGGTGCGAGCGTTATGATAAAATTCCCGCCATAAAGTTCTGTTCGGCCGCCCTGGTCTGATGCGGAGATAGCTTTTGGTTTTCTAAAAAAAAGAATTCCAAAGAGGAGATGTGTGAGTTCGTGTTCAAGCACATGAAAAAACTGCAGAAACCTTCCCAAAAAAAGCCACAGTATGGATCCGGCAAAAAATCCGTAAGCGGCCATGGTATATTCTGTTGATATAAAAGAATTAGAGTTCAGAGACTGATATATTTGAAGTCCAAAGACAAAGATGCCAAGAGGGGAAATGATAAAGAAAAAAATTTTTATAAATCTGAACATTTGTAATATTTTACATGCTGGGTTGAAGCTGGAAACCGTTAATTATATTCACTGTGCATAAATAGTTTTACTGTGAAAAGTTTTACCGTGTTTAAGAGTATGATATTGTAGTTTGTATACAATACAAGATAAAAAGCCCCTATTTAGAAAGGAGCTTTTTTTTCATAATTAATTTAATAAAGTTATAAAAAAACTGAAATTACAACTATCAGCCATCCAAGTGTTCTGACTTAATTTCTTCCGCTTCTTTTTTAAGAAATCCTGGCAGAGATAGTCTCTGAAAGGGTAGAAAAACAAAACCCAGTACAATTATCGGCACAATCTGTAGAAAGTGTGTCAAAACAGCATAGGAAGCAGCTTCTGCTTTTTGGATACCAAAATATGACAGCCCCAGAATACAGGCATAGTGAAAAGTTCCCACAAATCCGGGCGCAGGAAGGATAACACTTATTGCTGCGACTACCATAAGGGCGCATGCATCTATAAAACCAAGTTGAAATCCAAAGGCATAAAACATAATATAAAATGTTCCACTGTTAAGCACCCATACCAGGACTGAAAGAAAAAACAAATAAAGAGTCTTCTTTATGTCCGGAAGTATCTGCAGGCCTTCAACAAAAGAATGTAAAATCCGCTTTAGAAATGAAGCTAGTTTATTTGGCATCTTTTCAAAAATAATATCTGCCTTGTTAAGTGAAAAGTCTTTTTTTACCGCTAAAAATATCAAGAACATAAAAACAATAATTGAAACTATAAGGATAGTTATTCCGGAATTAAACAGAGTTGCGGGAAGAGGGATTGCCAAAATAACAACAAAAAGAATAGACATCATAGCCAGCAGATCAAATACTCTCTCAACAACAACTGTTGCTATGGTAGTAGACATTTTTATGCCGTTTTTCTGTTTAACAAGATAGGGTCTGGCAATTTCCCCGATCCTTGCCGGAATAATACTTCCTACCATAAATCCGATAGACGTAATAACAAAAAGGGTTTTCTGGTCATATTTTATAAGTGGGCTGAGCATAACGCCCCATCTGTAAGACCTTATCAGCAAAAGCAAAAGCACCAAAAGTAAAGCAGGAAAGAGATAAACATAATTTGCAGACTTAAGGCTTGTTTTAAGCTCTGAAAAATCAATGCCCCTTAAACTGAGATAGATAAAAAGAAAGCTTATAGCAAATCCGATGATAAAGTTTTTCTTCATATCTACCGCTTTTTTGATAGGTGCCGCGAACTCAGATTGGGCTCAACATAGCAACTATTATTTTTTAAAAGAATTTGTTTGAATAAAATTAAAGTATAGAAATTTTAACAATCTATGTCAAGGTAAAAACTACTGAAGGACATTTGGGCGTATATGTTTTCTTATTGTTTTTGGTTTTTCCTCCAGCGTTTTAAAGCTTTGCGCGCTTCCTGATCAACACAGGCAAAAATATGATGAGCCGTATCCCGTGATGAAACAGGAGTATGCCCAGAAACTTTGGTAACGGAAAATCCCATTTTGTCATTAAGTTCATAAAACGTCCGGTATAGATCCGCGTTCTTAAGGGGCCGTCCGGTATTTTGTGATATAAAATTACATGCACTTAGTCTTGACCGTCTTCCTTGCAGTCCTGCAACACACTGTGAATCAGTATAGATATGTAATATCATCGGTCGGATCTTTGGAACGGTTCTTTCTATTTCATCAAGTGCCCACAAAACGGTTTGGACTTCAAGCCTTGTTGCGGAAGTGTTTTTAAATCTGTGGATTTTAAGTCTTGCGGCAATATTTTCTCTGCTAATGTTCTGGTTTTTCTCTCTAAGAAATGAAACAGGTATAAATAGATACGCGCCTATACCGCATTTGTGTCCAGTGTCAAGGCTAACATCTGTAAACAGTGCATGGGAATAAGTTGAGCTGCAATCAGGCGAATCCAAGGTATTCACTCATCCTCCATTTTTTCATAAGCTATTATCAATTCTATTCATAATACTCAGGGCACATTTTTGTTTGATATAATGACAATATTCTGAAACGAATATTTCTACAATTTATAATCGCTTTTTCAATGGCAATAAATAAAAATAAGAATATCTAGTGGTTTTCCATAATTAAAAAGTAGCAAAGAAATCGCTTATTTGGTATTTATTATATCTTTTAACACAACATATTGACAGCTTAAAAATATTAATGTACTATCCATTCACTCGCAAAAAAATACATTCCAAGGACCTTTCATTATGAATATAAAGCGTTTTTATACCAGAGACAAACAAACGCCCTATGATGGTATCGATTTTGAAACCCGCACTAGTGAAATCAAGAAAATTGACGGTTCCAAAGTGCATACTATTAAAAAAGTAGTTGTCCCTTCTTTTTGGAGCCAGGTGGCAACCGATATTTTAGCACAGAAATATTTCCGCAAAGCCGGGGTGCCTGTTTCAGTTAAACGCAAACAGGAAAAAGGCGTGCCTGTATGGTTGCGGTGCAGCGTTCCCGACGAGGGAGCCCTTGAAAAGCTGATTCCAGAAGATCGTTTTCGCGGAGAGGAAGATGCCCGTGAGGTTTTTGACCGGATGGCGGGCTGCTGGACCTACTGGGGGTGGAAATACGATTATTTTGATTCAGAAGAAGACGCACATGCTTATCACGATGAAATGGCATATATGCTGGTACATCAAATGGCTGCGCCAAATTCACCCCAGTGGTTCAACACAGGACTTTTTTGGGCTTACGGTATTGATGGGCCTTCACAGGGGCATTATTATGTCGATCCCAAAACAGGTCAGGCCAGTTCCTCGGGAAGTGCCTATGAACACCCTCAACCCCATGCCTGTTTTATCCAGGGGATTAAAGACAATCTGGCCAACAAGGGTGGTATCATGGACCTATGGGTGCGCGAAGCCAGGCTTTTTAAGTTCGGCTCTGGAACCGGAACCAATTTTTCTGCCATGCGTGCAGCTGGAGAAGCGCTTTCCGGCGGCGGCCAGTCCAGCGGTCTAATGAGCTTCTTAAAAATTGGTGACCGCGCAGCCGGCGCTATAAAAAGCGGGGGCACTACCCGACGGGCTGCTAAAATGGTTATTTTAAATGCCGACCATCCAGACATTGAAGAATTTATCAGCTGGAAGTCTCTTGAAGAACAGAAAGTTGTTGCTTTAGTAGCAGGAAGTATTTCCTGTGAACGCCATCTCAACAAAATTATGGGAGCCTGCCAGAAAGGTATGAATTCCGGAGATGACCGGTTTGATCTAGAGAAAAATCCCGCCTTAGCTTTTGCGGTGCGCGATGCGCGCCAGAATGCTATTCCGGATAATTATATTTATAGGGTTATACAGTTTGCCAGACAGGGTTATGAAAAGCTTGTTTTTGAAACCTATAATACTAACTGGGATTCTGAGGCATATCAAACTGTCAGCGGTCAGAACTCCAACAATTCAGTCCGGGTTGACAATAAGTTTATGGAATCTGTTCAAAACGCAGCTGACTGGCACTTAATTAACCGGGTTGACGGAGCTGTTTCAAAAACAATCAAGGCCCGGGATCTTTGGGATCGGATTGCCAATGCTGCATGGCAGTGCTCAGACCCGGGTATACAATTCGACACAACAATTAATGAATGGCATACCTGTGGGGCAGACGGACGTATTAACGCTTCAAATCCCTGTTCCGAGTATATGTTTCTGGACGACACGGCCTGCAATCTGGCCAGTCTGAACCTAACAAAGTTTGTCCATGCTTCCCAGGAAAAGATGAATGTAGATGCCTATCTTCATGCTGTAAGGCTATGGACGCTTACTCTGGAAATTAGCGTACTGATGGCACAGTTCCCCAGCAGGGAAATAGCGCAGAACAGTTATAATTATCGCCCTCTGGGCCTGGGTTATGCCAACCTGGGTGCATTGCTGATGATTTTTGGCATGTCCTATGACAGCAATAAAGGACGTAATTTGGCTGCGGTGCTGTCTTCTTTAATGACCGGGGAGTGTTACCGGACTAGCGCTGAACTTGCCAAAGAGAAAGGGCCTTTTAAGCGTTTTGATAAGAACCGTGAAACCATGTTGAGAGTTATCCGTAATCACCGCAGGGCCGTTTTTGCCGAAGCTTTTGACAGTTATGAAAATCTGGCAACAACTCCAAAGGCCATAGATCCGGATGTCTGTTCCGTGGAACTGTTAACCGTTGCCAAAGGTCTATGGAGTGAGGTTTTAGAACAGGGGGAGGCACACGGCTTCAGGAACGCTCAGGTTTCAGTTGTTGCACCCACCGGGACCATAGGTTTGGTAATGGACTGCGACACAACTGGGATTGAACCTGATTTTTCTTTGGTGAAATTTAAAACTCTTGCCGGTGGAGGCGTTCTAAAGATAATTAATCAGTCAGTTCCGCTGGCTTTACAAAAACTAAATTACGAAGATTCTGAAATAAAAGAGATCGTACATTATGCACAGGGACACGGAACGCTGCTTGGAGCTCCAGGTATTAATGAAAAAAGCCTGCGGGAAAAAGGATTTACTCCTGCAATTATTAAGAAAGTTGAGGATGCACTGCCCTCGGCTTTTGATATCAACAATCCCTTTAGCCCTTGGATTCTGGGACTTGATTTTGTTAAAAATACGTTGAAGTTTTCCGAAGAAAAAATGATGAACCCCGAGACCCTGCTGCTTAAGGAGATCGGATTCAGCCAGGAAGAAATTGAAGCAGCTAACCAGTATGCCTGCGGCATGATGACCGTGGAAGGCGCTCCGCACTTAAAAAAAGAACATTATAGTGTTTTTGATTGTGCCGGCAAGTGTGGAAAAACCGGGAAGCGTTTCATTTCCTATGAAGCACATATTAAGATGATGGCAGCGGTACAGCCCTTTATTTCCGGAGCAATCTCAAAAACCATTAACATGCCGGCTCAGGCAACTCTGGACGATATTAAAAACGCATATATGCTAAGCTGGAAATCCGGGCTAAAATCAATAGCGCTTTATCGTGACGGTTCAAAACTCAGTCAGCCACTGGCGGCTGCACTGGGTTTGTTTGATGATCTCGGTGACCTGGAGGATGAACCACCGGCTGTGAAAGTTCAGCGTGCTGCAAAAGTTATCGCCCAAAAAGTAATAGCTGCTCAACGTGAGAAGTTGCCCGGCCGTAGAAAAGGCTATACTCAGAAAGCGGCTGTAGGCGGTCATAAGATTTATTTGCGCACAGGAGAATATCCCGACGGAAGACTTGGGGAAATATTTGTCGACATGCACAAGGAAGGTGCGGCATTTAGAAGCTTGATGAACAGTTTTGCCATTGCCATCAGCCTGGGTCTGCAGTATGGTGTTCCTTTGGAGGAATATGTCGATGCTTTTGTTTTCAGCCGTTTTGAGCCGAATGGAATGGTTACCGGAAATGACCACATTAAGATGTCAACCTCGGTGATTGATTATCTTTTTCGCGAGCTTGCCATATCCTATCTGGGAAGGAATGACCTGGGTCACGGTATCAAAGATGAAGACTTGCGCAGTGATGCTATTGGTACCGAGAGCGATGCTGTGGCTGTTAAAAAAGAGGAAAAGGAAATAGAAGAAGACAAAAAAGAAGAGGCTGCTTTTTCTGAACCCAAAATTGCGGCTGCCTGCGGATCCGCCAGACTTGGACTGCCGATTAGCCTGTCTGCTGTCCGGGAAGCAAGGTCAAAAGGATTTGAAGGTGATGCGTGTTTAGATTGTCAGCAGTTCACCCTTGTAAGAAATGGCTCTTGCTTAAAATGTGTCAGTTGCGGTTCAACCACAGGTTGCAGCTGAGACAGAAATCGGAAGGGAAACAAGCTAGATGAGACGAATTCCTTCCGGCTCAATAATTATTTTCTTTGCTTTATAAAGAGTTCCGACAGCACGCTTAAAGGCTTTTTTGCTCATACTGAACCGGTCCCGAATAATTTCAGGGTCGGTTTTGTCATGATAAGGCAAAAACCCTTGGTTTTTCTTCAGCGCTTCTAAGAGTACGAGTTGATCGTTCTCATTTTGGGCTTTACCTGTCTGACGCAGGGAGAGATCCAGTTTTCCGTCCTCGCGGAGCTGAGTTACATATGTCATTACATGCTGACCTAAAGACAAATCTTTAAAAATTTCAGACTGATAGAGTAGCCCCTGAAAGATCTGGTCAACAAAACAAAATGCTCCCAACGGCCCAAATTTATAGATAACAGCCTCTACTTTTTGCCCGGGCTCATATTGTCTTGTAGCCTCCTTTAAATGGCGGCTGACTTTCATGGTGGCAAACAGTCGATTGTAAAT
>JAHEEI010000065.1 GCA_024640785.1 Pseudomonadota bacterium | reverse complement strand
AACAGTATGGCCGATATGGATATAGACGAATAACGGCTCTTTTACAATCAGAAGGGTTCAGGGTCAATCATAAACGTATTGAACGGTTATGGAAGCGAGAAGGCTTAAAGGTTCCCCAAAAACAGCCTAAAAAAAACGATTATGGCTAAACGACTGGGTTTCGTCAGTGTTTAACCGTCAGTTGGAAAACCTTTTAAAGCAAAGACATAAAAAAACGTTTTTTTCTCAACCTTAATCTTATCAAATTGTCTTCCTAGCTTTAAAACATAAAAAAGGGCCCCAGGTTAATAGGGCCCTTTTTAAACTTACTTTTTAACGATTCTGAATTTACTGACCTGTTCTGGTAAAATAATATGAATCAGTTACTACGGTTTGACCGGAGCAATCCGTAACCTCAGCCTGAATTTCATAATCGGTAAAGGTATCGATCATATAAAGATGCGTAGTAATTGCACCTTCACCATTGTACAGACCGGTATTCTCTTCATCACCAATAAGATTATAGATCATATCCTCTGTGGAGCCGAGTTCACGATAGTTATATCCCACTGTGATCTCACCGCAAACTTTATCATCTTCGGGTATCCACATTACAAAATCCCAGTAAATCATGGGTGTAGGGTCAGCCGGATCCGTTGAGAGGGCCTCTCCAGTGTCAAAACTGGTAAGAGAACCGACTATTTGTGGTGGCATGTCCACTGAAATATAGAACAACGAAGAAGTCGTAACATTTCCGGCACAGTCAGTTAAGACTGCCTGAAATTCATAGGTTCCAGTGCCAAGCTGTCCAACGTTAAACGTAAATGCACCTCCGCCAACTTGAAAGAGAGTGGCAGTCTGTACTGTCATTGGATCTGCTGAGCCTGCTGCGCGGTACTGCCAGTTAGCAGTTATCCCGGTACAGTCCAGTTCATCATCAGAGAACCGCCAGTAAATCAGATTCCGGGCTGTAACAATTGTTGGCGAAGCCGGATCAATTGAAAGACTCTGAACATCCGGAAAAGTAGTGGGTTCCTGAGTGATGACAGGTGCTTTATCCGTAGGCACAACACCACCGCCAATATTCGGATTCTTGATGGCATCGGTAATGACATTAACAGCAGCAGCCGTAAATTTATCACGCGCTTCAAATGCACCGGAAGTTGACAGTAATGTTCCGGTAACGATGATGGTCGTCGGGTCTGTTGTCGTTCCCTTGCAGACTTCTTCACCGCTTGCGGCAACACTGCACCAGCCGGATGCATCATAGGAGCGAACCGTGTAAAACTCGCTGTCAAAAGCGGTATCGGCTAAATACTCATCTCCGGACTGGTCATCATGCTGACGGGTCCATGTTAATTGATTCTGGACCTTTTCCAGCTTATCAATATTACCCATTGTATCCGCCCGAAGGTGAAGAACGGTATCAATGTTTTCGCCATCCCAGCTGATGGGGATAACAATAACATAATCATAATTTCCATTACCGTTATCAACTACATTCCCCAGCTCATTAACGTACTTGCCGTTAATACTCTGGTCGATGATTTCTCCTGCGCCCTGATTGTCACCAAAGGGTTTTTCCGCAGTCGGCGGATCAAAAAAACCGCCTTCGCCGGGTTGAGAAAATTCATTGGAGGCAGCAACTACTGAGAAGCCTCCGCGTTCTGCCGGGAAAGTTCGTTCTGTTTGATTGCTGTAATAATCTGCTATGGTTGCGGCAACCCTCTGGACTTGCAAATCTGCTGATGTGAAATAATTATCACACCAGAATCCGCCTTTATGTCCACCGTAAAAACCATGGTGAGCAAGAACCACTTTAACAGAAGAATTATTCGGGATTCCGCCGTTTTTAACATCAAGGGTATATTTTACGATTTCAAGAAACCCTTCATCATACTCTAGCTTTGAACCATAGGTATTGGTAAAGGTCAGGGCGACCTCCTTACTTGCGTTCCCAGAAATTTCCTCTACCAGATGATTGATGTCAGGAAAAGGCGCGTAATACTGGTCCCAGGGTTTATTCGCAACAAGGGTATCAAGATCAGCTTGGGTGGTGGGTCCGTAAGGATCGCTTAAGTCTTCAACACACTCGCGGTATGTCTTGTCTGCTATACGGCTGATGCCTTTGCCGTCCTTATCCAGCCACTCGGGACCCCAGTTGGTCAAATTTGACGGAGTGGAGCCGTTTGAAAAGACAATAATCCGGTCAACATTTTCAGTATTAATTAGCTCTTCAATGGCTGTTTCCGTACTGTCGGTTATATAAGCAGGATCTCTGTAGATGTCTTTGTTTTCAAGGTATGATTCCCAGCCGTTACGGAAAACAAGTTCCGTGCCTTCGGGAATTTCAGGATCAGCCAGAATAGCGGCCTGCAGTTCATCTTTGATGTTTGTGGGTTCGGTACCTGTTGTGTCCCAGCTGCCGTATGAAGCAGGTATCTCGTAGCCGTACATCCACTTAAGCCACTGCTCACGGTACGGGCTCTTATTACCCGGAAAATGAACAGCCATCTGCTCCATACGTGCCCAAATAGCCTGTTCGGCAAAGTCGGAAATACCGATACCGGCGCCATTGGGATCATCCACATGGGGTCCTGCAATTTCATTTCCGTTAGACGGTCTGATGGTAGAGTGACCCATGAAATAAAAGATGTTCGCATAATTGCCGTCAAAACAGGTTGTGGCAAAGCTTTCATCTGGGACAGGAGGTATTTCTGACCAATCCAAATGATTCATAACCGTATGGATGGGATATTCGGCCTCATTGGTGTATTCGTTGCAGAAAATATCAATCGGTGTGCCTTCGGCAACATTGCAGATAAACGCTTCATCTTCATTGGCAAAATGGATCGTTGTGTAACAGTCCCCGCCTTCTATATCGCCGCCGGCATAAAAACCCGGCTCAAAAACCGGGAACAGATGATCAAAATAGCCTACCATCCAGTCCGGTTTATATTCTTCATCCATTCCGGTTCCGAAAAACAGAACACCGATCTTTTCAGCGGAAGCTTTAGATACTCCAATCAAAGATACAAACATCAACATTACTGATAGTAGACAAAAAACTCTTTTAAGATGAACTAAAAATCTCATTTTACCCCCTCTTTTATTGATATTAATTGGTTAAAAATATTTTATCCTCTCTTTTTAAAAAGCCTCCTTTCTATCAAATTAATATATAACATCTGTATAGTGAGTCCTGTTTTGTAATCATGACCTTTTTACCACGATGTGGCATCTCGGTCAATTTTTTTAAGGATTTTTTCTATGGACATATCTTATTTTAAAGAATTGACCTAGCCTCCAAAAGTTGAGCCACTTTTTATAGAACAGAGCAAACAAGGGCAGAGTCTTGGCTCTGCCTTTTTAACATAACCACGAGTAACCTTAACAAACCACAAAGTCAACAGTTCGTGCTATATCCTTGAAGATGGCCTCTATTCAGTTTACTCATGATAATATAAACGATGCTTTATAATCACAGATAAAAAAGTTCTTATTTGAACAGCCCGAAAACAAACGCGTTCATCTTTGCACCAATTCCGGTATAAATAAAAATTCCAATAAGCAAGGAAACACCCAGAACCACCAGCCATTTCTGTATAGGCGTAAACGCTTTACTCCTCAACAGCGCGTAAATACCAAGGGGAGGAAAAGCCTGCAGAGAAAAAATAACCTTCGCACGGTTGTTATACCATTTATCATCCGCTACTGCTTTCTGTACGACTTCCTTACTCTCTTCCATTTAAACCCCCTTATTTCTGTTTAAAAAACCCTTTAGGGTAAGACTTCTGCTTCTTGTCAGTTCCTGCATATTAACAAAAGTTTCCGCATATTCAAAAATTTTCTTTGAATGCGTATTAAGAAAAATACCTTCATATCTGTTTCTGCCGATTATTCCCGAAGCATAATCTTTATATTTAATCTGACTTTTATGCATACAGATAGCTTTTTTTTTAATATTTATCACTTTTGAGATATCAATAACCTTCATTTTATTCATGCCGAAACCACCTGACCACACACTGTAACCCCAGAGTTCCGGACAGTATCCCCTCATCTGTCTCACAGCGTTGACAGTCATTTCTGACACCTTTAAATGCGTATAATGCCTTTCAAAAGGTGAGGGAACATATAATGTCTTAGGATTGAATAAATCCAGCACGGATAGAATATCTTCAACAATTTTAGAAACCGAAAGCTTTCCGCTCTTATGTTTTAAAAAAATCCCGGCCTTTGCTCTTACAACACCCAGAGCATCCATCGCTTCCTTCTGTCTGACCGCTGAAATTTTTCTGTCTTTAAATATTTCCGAACTTCCATCTGTGATGTAAACAGTAAAAACATTAACGCCCTTATCCGCAAGGAGTCTCATACTTCCGCCCATCCCAATGACATCATCATCAGGATGAGGTGAAATCACTACAGCTGAAGAAGCGTTTTTTGCATGACGGGACAAATCAAAAGAAGTAACAGCTGGAATCACTTTATCTTGAAAATCAGATAATATCATCTATTTTAAATCCAATTTGAGGTCTTATCTTATATATAAAAATCGAAGGACCTTATGCAAAACAGCTTCTATTTCAAATACTACTCGGTATTTATCCTACCTCTTTTTTTATGATCTGAAGACCCGGGTTTAATTATCACTGCCTCGGGATAATAAAATTTCAGAATTTGGGAGTAATCATATCCTTTTTTTGCCATACTGTTCATTCCCCACTGACTCATCCCTACCCCATGGCCATAACCTGTCCCCAAAAAACAGAATTTTCCTTTTTCTTTTTTAACCTCAAAATTTGAACTTTTAATTTCTACAGGACCAACCATAAGCCTGAAACTATTTCCTGAAAGAAAAAAGGATTTGTTCTCCTGTATGATTCCAAGTTTTTTTATTCGCCCTGACTCTGTCCTTTCAACAGGGACAATGTCTACGATTGACGATACATCCAGACCAAATTTTTTAAGACGATTTTCAATTACTGTTTTATCAATTTTTTTATTCCACGAATACCCCGGCCTTTTTATACTGAAGTCGTCCTCAACACTCTTAAGATAGGTAAAGCCTCCCTGCCAGACATTTTCCATCGGCTCTGTCCTTCCGCCGCTGTTTGCATGATAAAGCGCTAAAACCAGTCTGCCATTGCAGGTAAGCACTTCCCCTTTTGTTTGATCAACAGCGCTAATTGCCGAAGGGTGCTCTGAAACTTTACCGCCATAAACCTGAGAAGATGTGGTTGAAAAAACATCATACTTCTCATGTTTCCGTTTTATCATATGATACAAAGCATATGTCCTTGCGGCAACAGCCTGTGTCCTTAAGGCCTGTTCTGACCATGAAGGAGAAATCTCTTTGGGTATGACCCCGTACAAATATTCTTCAAGGTCAAGAGAGTTTACAACAAAAATCTGTCCATCGACTGCCCTCACCCAAACATCTCCTCTATAAGACAGACCATTGACCTTTATATTTTTTTCTTTTTCAGCTTTAAGCCGAACCAATTGACCGGCGGGGAATCTATCAACAATTAACACATTGTCCGTAATTGAAAATGTCGTTTCTGTTCCAGGGTTTATTATGTCTTCTCTTGATCCGTTATCAAAAAATAAATTAATACGTCCTTCCGATGAAAATATCACGAGCTGTTCAGTCTGAAGCACCAGCACCCGTATTTTTGGAAAAGGTATAAAGCCCGAACAGTCAAGGATATTATCTACAGAGGCTTTACCCTCTTCATAATCTTTTAATTCTTTTTCGATACCGTTCTTTTTATAATAGTCCCTGAAGTTTGATGCCAGGCGTTGATAATATTCTTCGGCTTTTTCCTTTTGCCCCAGTCTTAAAAAGGCCTTTGCAAGACCATGGTAAGCCAGGTAAATTACAGGCACATTCGGGAATTTTTCAATAAACTCAAGATATACGCAAACAGCTTCTTTATAATTTTCCAAATACTCAGAATAAATAGCCCCCAGTCCCATATAGTAGGAAACCGTCTTTTTATCCTGCCATTTATCAGCATTCATCTCTATATCTTTATAAAAGCTCAGGGCTTCAAGGTATCTGCCATTTTTTAAATAATCGGATGCAATCTGCGGCAGATCATTTTGAGATGAAACAGGAGCAGCAAATAAAAACAAAAAGTAAAAAACTCCTATTATTTTCTTTTCTTTGTCCATACTTCTAAAGACCAAAATTGTTATCGTTTTCTTTAGTGTCAAAAAAGACAAGGCCAATAAGTCAAATCTTTACAGAATTGACTTGCTGTTCTGCCTCGCATAATGTCTACTTTTTCGCTTATAGCATTCTTTCAAAATAAATCCCATAGAATTTTAAAGACAGGCATATGTTGACTTTAGATTTCTCTGTCTTATATTTTAAAGATGAAAACAAATTTAATAAAAAAATGGAGGCATAAATGCAGCCTGAAAAGTTTACTATAAAATCACAGGAAGTTCTCAGTACCAGCCAGAAAATAGCTGAGAAATACTCTCATCAGCAGATAGAACCCGAACATCTTTTGACTGCTGTTATTAATGATGAGGGAATTTCAAAAACAGTATTTAAAAAACTGGGGACAGACCTTAATTCTGTTTTAAGCAGTCTTGATAATATCCTTCAAAAAATTCCCAGCGTATCAGGTGCAGGTATTAAGCAAGCTTATCTTTCACCCAAAACTGAAAAAGTGCTAGAAAATTCCCTAAATGAAGCAAAAAAATTAAATGATGACTATATAAGCATTGAACACATCATCCTTGCCTTAGCTGATGCCCACGATACTCAGGCATCAAAAATTCTCAATTCGCATGGTGTATCCAAAAATTCTATACTTAAAGCGTTAACCGAAATCAGGGGATCCCAGAGGGTCACGGACCAGAACCCTGAGCAAAAATATCAGGCCTTGCAACAATATGCAATGGATTTGACCGAGAAAGCCCGGACTGACAAACTCGATCCTGTTATCGGGCGGGATTCTGAGGTCAGAAGAGTCATACAGATACTCTCTCGAAGAACAAAAAACAATCCGGTTCTAATTGGAGAACCAGGTGTGGGTAAAACAGCGATCGTTGAAGGCCTAGCACAAAGAATAATAAATGGAGACGTGCCAGAAAGCCTGAAAGATAAAAAACTTGTCTCACTTGACATGGGTTCCCTGTTGGCAGGCGCAAAATTCAGAGGAGAATTTGAAGACCGGCTTAAAGCCGTTCTAAAAGAAGTTCAGAAGTCTAATGGACAGACTATCATGTTTCTTGATGAGCTCCACACTATTGTCGGCGCAGGAGCCGCAGAAGGCGCTGTGGATGCTTCAAATATGCTTAAGCCCGCACTTGCCCGGGGAGAGCTCCGCTGCATCGGTGCAACCACTTTAAATGAATTCAGAAAATACATTGAAAAAGATGCAGCTCTTGAAAGAAGATTTCAGCCTGTTCTGGTAAATGAGCCCACCGTTGAAGATACTATCTCAATTTTGCGAGGTCTTAAAGAAAGATATGAGGTACATCACGGTGTTCGGATCAAAGACTCTGCCATTATAGCAGCAGCTGAACTCTCTCACCGTTATATATCAGACCGCTTTCTTCCGGATAAAGCCGTTGACCTGATTGACGAGGCGGCTTCATCTTTACGGATGGAAATCGACAGCCTTCCCTCAGAAATCGATGAGGTCCAAAGAAAAATTATCCAGCTCGAAGTAGAGCGGGAAGCACTTAAAAAAGAGAAGGACAAGGCCTCAAAAGAACGTTTAAATACGATCAACATCAACATCAATGATCTTAAGAGCCAGTGCGAGGATAAAAAGAAACAGTGGGAAAAAGAAAAAGCAGTACTTCAAAGAATTAGAGATTTAAAAGAAAGTATTGAAACTGCAAAAATAGAAGAGCAAAGGGCAGAAAGAAACAATGACCTGGAAAAGGTTGCTGAGATAAGGTACAGCATAATAACCTCTCTTCAAAAAGAACTGGGGGATGAGAATAAGAAACTTGAAGAAAATAAGGATGAAAACAAACTGCTCAAAGAAGAGGTTGATGTGGACGACATAGCTGAAATCGTATCAAAATGGACCGGCATCCCTTCTGGCCGTATGATGGAAGGCGAAATCGAAAAGCTGGTGCATATGGAAGATCGTATAAAAAAACGTGTTATTGGCCAGGACAATGCCGTAAATCTTGTATCAAACGCTGTAAGAAGAGAAAGGTCCGGTCTTCAGGATCCCGACAGACCCCTGGGTTCATTTATCTTTCTCGGCCCCACAGGTGTGGGAAAAACCGAGCTTGCACGGGCTCTGGCAAAGTTTCTCTTTGACGATGAACATTCAATGGTAAGAATAGACATGTCTGAATTCATGGAGAAACATTCTGTATCACGACTGATAGGTGCGCCCCCCGGATATGTGGGATATGATGAAGGCGGATATCTAACCGAAGCCGTAAGAAGAAAACCTTACTGCGTTATTCTTTTTGATGAATTCGAAAAAGCCCATCCCGATGTATTCAATATTCTTTTGCAAATAATGGATGACGGCCGTTTAACTGATGGCCAGGGAAGAACTGTGGATTTCAAAAACGCCATAATCATTATGACCTCAAACCTCGGCAGTAATATAATCCAGGAAACCAGCGGTGAGGACAGGAACAAAAAAGTAATGGAAGTTCTGCGACAGGCATGTAAGCCCGAATTTTTAAACCGTTTAGATGAGATTATTATATTTAACAGCCTTGAAAAAGAACATATTCGAAAAATAGTCGAAATTCAGCTTGACCTTCTTAGAAAAAGACTGGCTGACAGAAAAATTTCCTTGAAATTAAGTAAAAACGCCTTGGATTTCATTGTAAATCACGGGTTTGATCCTATTTACGGAGCACGCCCTCTTAAGAGAGCTATTCAAAAACATATCCAGGACCCTCTGGCAATGATGATTCTTGAAGGAGTATATAAAGAAGGAAGCCAGGTAACGGTTGATACTGAACCTGCCGGAGAGAAACTCAACTTTGTCACCTAGACCAGTATCAGGTTCTAAATATGATAGTTCACCAAGCGGTTATGCGACTAAAAATAATCATATAAAATATTTTTTACTTCCTATTTTAGTATATTTTAAAAATCTGTATAAGTACGTCTGCCTCAATAAACCATTATATTTCTCTGCTTTACCGACAATGACTTTGTCCCATTGTTAAATCATATTTTCTCATCCTATACACGGTTACACACTCATATTTTTTTATATTTAATTGAATATTTTTCTTGCAATAAATCTTTTTTCGGTATCTATTAGACTAACTAATATACAAATCAATTATTTAAGCTGTTACAACCAACAAAATCAAACAAGGAGGGTATCGCATGACTGATAACGTAAAACCAATCACAAAAGCACAACTTGTATCACAAATTGCAGACAAGATGGAAATGACAAAAAAAGATGTAACCTGTTTCTTCGATGTTTTAAATGATATCGCTTACAAAGAAACAAAAAAGAAAGGTGCGGTTACCATACCCGGCATGGGAAAACTTGTTCTTCAGAAACGTAAAGCACGCATGGGCAGAAACCCACAGACCGGAGAGGCCATTAAGATTAAGGCCAAAACAGTAGTGAAATTCAGAATTGCAAAAGCTTGTAAAGACGCAATCATTCCTCCAAAAAATAACTGAGGTCTTCGAAGTTATCTTTATGTATTAGCTTAAATATTTCAATCAGACAGTAAAAATAAAAAAGGGCGCCTCAATAATTTAAAAACGAGACGCCCTTTTTATTTGATATTTATATAAGCCGAGTTAAATTTAGTCAAGAAGGAAGACAATACCATTCAAATATTTAAATGGCGCTAAAGACAGCCGATTTCAGATAGCCCCGGTGAAACACCAACTACCCCCTTTGGGTAAAGCTTAAATCAGCAAAGAATCATTAGCCTGCATTACTGGCTTTGAGTAAATAATATTGAAGCATAACTGACAGAATCTGTAAAGTTATCCAAAATCTCTCCTGAGGTCGTATAGTTTAACAGAACCGAATCCGCATCTCTTTCAAATATTTTCATCAGAATACCGATTGGTCTGGCTCCGCATATTGTAGCCCCGGTTTTGTCCAGGTATTTTAAATATCCGTTAAAATCCCCTTCAATAATTCTCTCAATTGCTCCGAGGTCAAGATTTTCAATATTTTTCTTAATGTCTCTTTGAAACGGCACATATCCAAAACGTCCACCGTAATGTGTAAAATCAGAACTGGCAATTATCAGGGTATTTTCGTCAGCATACCTTTTTATATCCTGTGCAATATCATTATATTCTGAACCTGATACGTCACCCACCACAAGAGGAACTATTTTAAAAGCATCCAGAACTACCTGTAAAAAAGGAAGCTGCATCTCAAGCGAATGTTCCTGAATTTCCGCATTTCGCGGACCTTTAAAAAGCGGTTGGTCATAAAGATCATCTGTAATTTTTTTATCCACTTCAATCTTTCCCATAGGTGTCACATACATATCCTCTTCAGAAACAGCCACACCTCTGAAAGGGACGTAGTGTGATGGCCCCATAATAATAACCCTGCCTATACCCAAACCTTTAACTGCTTTGTATCCATATGAGGCAGCCTGCCCGGAAAACTGTATTCCGGCATGGGGAGAAATCATCCCAACCGGACGCCCTTTTATATCCGGTAGTTCTGCATTATCAAGGAATTTATTCACCAGACCCTTTATTTCTCCGCTTGTTTTGGGATACCATGATCCCGCAAGGGGTGACTTTCTCATTAATATCTCCTTAAGCTTTATATCTTTTTAATAATTATCTTCATAGAACATATATCAATCAATATCAACTTTTTATCATCACAAAAATATGCTAGGCTCATACTGTTTAAACACTACAGGAGATCCTTTGGCTACAAACTGCAGCAATAAAAACCCTTGGTATTACGTGCCGACCCTCTACTTTGCAGAGGGTCTCCCCTACATCATGGTCAATGTTGTCTCAACCATATTGTATAAAAAAATGGGCATGTCAAATCAGTTTATCGGACTCACAAGTATCCTGTATCTTCCCTGGGCAATCAAAATGCTATGGAGTCCCGCGGTGGATATATACAAAACCAAACGCACATGGCTTCTTTCCTGCCAGTTACTAATGGCAGCATTATTTATCTTTCTCGCATTAAGCATAAACACAAAAATGTTTATTCCATTAACCCTTGCCGCATTTATCACCATAGCCTTCATCTCCGCTACCCATGATATTGCAGTTGACGGCTATTACATGCTTGCCCTTGACAAAAAAAAACAGGCATTTTTTATAGGTGTCAGGTCTCTTTTTTACAGGTTTTCAGTAATATTCGGTCAGGGCCTGCTGGTTATCCTGGCAGGAACAATTGAAAAAAGAACAGGAAATGTCCCCCTAAGCTGGACAGCGTCAATGGGAGTGCCTGCCGTTATATTCCTCTTTGCATACCTGTTTCACCGCGCCTCCCTGCCCTTTCCCCCTTCAGACATGGCCAGTACCCACACAAAAAGAAAAGGGTTTAATGAAGCGTTCAGGACATACTTTAAGCAGGATAAAATTATACCGATTACAGCTTTTATTCTTTTATACAGGCTCGGAGAAGCCATGCTTGCAAAAATGGCGGCTCCTTTCCTGCTTGACAGCACAGCTTCTGGCGGTCTTGGCCTTGCTACAGACACCTTTGGATATGTATACGGCACAGCCGGAATCATAAGTCTCGCAATTGGAGGAATACTGGGCGGATTTCTGATTTCAAGATTCGGTCTTAAAAAATGCATATGGCCAATGGCAATACTTCTAAATGCTCCGGATATATTTTATGTGTATATGTCAATTGTAAAACCCGGTCTGGCAACCGTATGTTTCATGGTAGTCTTTGAACAGTTTGGATACGGCCTTGGATTCACTGCTTTTTCTGTCTATCTCATGTATATTGCAAAAGAGCCTTATAAAACATCACACTTTGCCATTTCAACAGGGCTTATGGCTCTGGGCATGATGCTCCCCGGCATGATAAGCGGGTTCGTCCAAAACGCCATAGGATATGTTGGATTTTTCATTACAACAATCTGTCTGACTCTTCCGGGCATGATACTTATCTTTTTCATTCCTCTTGAAAACAAAAATAAGGCTTTTTGACTTGGAAAAAACTGTCGTTACAAATAGACTCTCATACTTGGAGTCATATACAATTCTTTTAGAGCTATCAGATCAGGAAAACTTTTCTTTTGAACCCGCGGGAAAAAGCACTTTTCTATTAAACAAAGATGACGAAGGCTGTCTTTACTTCAAGCTTCCGCCTCTCTTTCCTGAACCTAAAAGTTCTGAACCTCTGTCAACTTATATAATAAGAGTTCCAAAAACACCCTCCCCATACATTCTATATCTGGTGCAGGCAGGATCAGCAGCACTCGGATGTTTTGAAAATGGTGAAGTAATAAAACATAAAACACTAACTAAATACATGGTTAGAAAGAAACAGGGGAAGTCTCAGCTTACTTACCTTAGACAAAAAGGAAAATCTCGTGCGGGCTCACGGATCAGGCTAAAAGAAAGCCTGGAATTTTTTGAGGAAATAAACCGAAGACTTATTGCCTGGAAAGAACATATCAATAAAGCCACTTTTATTTTCCACAGCTGTCCGATCAGACTGACCAATGAACTATACCTTGCTAAGACGCCCCCTCCCTTTGAAAGGAGTGACAAAAGGCTGAAAAGAATACCCTTTTATGTCAAAACCCCAAACCACAAAGAACTCCTGCACATTAACTATCTTATAAATTCAGGCTATCTCCTGTCGAAAACAGAGGGAAACTGAGCTTTCTCAAACAGACCTCTTTCTTCAGCCATCTCAAGAAGCAGTTCTATTGCCTTTCTTCCCTCTTCGCCAAAATCAAAGGTAAACTCATTCACATAAAGCTCCACATGGCTGCGCAACACATTATCATCCATCTCACCTGCGAACTTACGCATAAAAGGCATTGGACTTTCAGGGGCAGACCATGCCATGTCCAGACTTTTTTTTATGCATAATTCTGTTAACTCTATCGCATCCTTGCCCAGTGTTTTTCTGGCAACTATCGCACCCAGAGGAACAGGAAATCCGGTTTTATTTTCCCACCAGGCACCTAGATCCTTAAGCAGTACAAGTCCGTAATCCTCAAAAGTAAATCTCCCCTCATGAATAACAACACCGGCATCAACCTCATTATTTGAAACCGCCGGCATTATTTCATCAAATTTCATATAAATCTTATTTTTTATTTCCGGCAGGTAAAGGGAAAAGAGAAGATTTGCGGTTGTAAGTTCACCGGGGAGCGCTACACGGATATCCCCGGATTT
>JAHEEI010000226.1:2231-3655 GCA_024640785.1 Pseudomonadota bacterium | reverse complement strand
ACAGTATGCATAACGAAATCCTTTCATTCTGGTTTGAGGAAATTGAGTCCAAGATGTGGTGGATTGCTGTTCCGGATTTCGACAGTCAGATCAAGGCACGCTTTCTCCATGTTATGACTCAGGCAATGCAAGGTGAGCTGTTCCCATGGCGTAAAGAACCAAAGGGGCGGCTCGCAGAAATCATTGTACTCGATCAGTTCTCTCGAAATATTTTCCGTAATACGTCGACAGCCTTTTCACAAGATCCTATGGCCTTGGTCTTGGCCCAAGAGGCTGTCGGTATAGGAGTTCAGGAGACGCTCACAGCTACTGAGTGTGGATTTCTTTTAATGCCATTCATGCATAGTGAGTCGAGGCAGATCCACGTGGTTGCAGAGAGCCTTTTTCGCGAGTTGACTCCACCGAATAGCTATCAATTTGAGCTGAAGCACAAAGCCATCATCGACCGCTTTGGACGCTACCCCCACCGAAATGAAATTCTCGGGCGCGTTTCTAGCGCAGAAGAAATAGAGTTCCTGAAGCAGCCGGGTTCAAGCTTCTGAATACGAGGTGCACAAATAGTCGCGACGAGAGTCAATTAAAGATTCAATGGATTAGGTTGCATCTGGTCGGGTCGCGTTCATATGTGGGGCAGCGCGACTAGCTTGGTCCGTTTGTTATTCCATAAATAACCATCTATCAGGCACTAAAGCCCTCGATCTCCGGATTGGGGGGAGGTGCTTATTTTGCAGCCCATTAAACACTTGAAAATGAGCCTGAAGCAGTTACTGTTAAATAGGTCTGTGTTTTCAAAAACAGGCCCTGCTGAAGCGGCCCCTAGGGATTGGCTCTAGGGGTCGTATCTATTAGATCTCATAAGTCACCTCCTTTAAGACGTGAAAATGGCCCGTCCGCTCTGGATGGGCCATTCCTACATTGCAGGGTCAGTGAGAATTAAGCATTTCTGCCAATTTCCATCCTCAAATCAATGTGGGAAGATAAATAGGAACACTTGGCTCTCCACTCGTAAGCAGAAAGAATAAGATTATGCTAGGACAAGAAGCCTATCCCACCTTGGTAGTGGTGATAAGGACAAAGGTGATTTAACAGTCGGTTATTACAATACGAACAGCTCGTTATACCACTATATCTCTGTAAGGTTTTCCGTCATATGCCCACCCTAACATCCTTTTTGAGCTGTTGCGAAGATCCCGTCATTAGAAAATATCTTAAGACAGCACTTTTTCGCCAAACAAAAAACAACTGTAGATCGTGTGGTTATGAATTGATGTGAGAAAATTATGAGTAAATACAGGTAGATGCAGAATGATTATAGTTAGTGAGGGAATGTATATTGCAGTACCACATTGAGATTTTATGGAATGATTTGCATTTTGGGGAGAGACCTCACTTAGCCATCAACGTTTAATAGATTCCTAAGATAC
>JAHEEI010000226.1:0-2221 GCA_024640785.1 Pseudomonadota bacterium | reverse complement strand
CGTGAGACAGGGACGGAAAGCCACGGGTCTTATAAGACAGCCGGGTTGCCATTAATTGGTAGCTCGGTTTTTTTGTGTTTAATTTTGGGTATTTGGGCCAACATTCATTTAATGTTCAGGGAGGTGCTGGTATGTCTAGGTGGATTCTGTCGAGCGTTGTTGCATTATCATTCTTTGCTTTATCTGTAACGAGTTCATGGGCAATTGAAGTCTCCTTTTTAAACGCAAATTTTGAGCGTCTCAAAGGACAACCCTTGCCTTACGAAGTCGAATTCCCGGCTTCGATCGGTCAAGGGAAACTGTTGCTTGCCAATGGAAAACAAGAAGGATTCAATCGTGTTAGTGCTGCGACTATAACTTTGAATGGCACGGTTATAGTCGAACCTGCAACAATGAATCAGAATGTTTCTAATCTTGAAGTGGAAGTTTCGCTGGAAGAACAGAATGTACTGGTCGTTATGTTAGTCAGTGCGCCCGAGAGTTTTGTCGATATAGCCATTAAACAGGAAGTTCAGGCTGAAGCAGCAGATTTTGTCGGTACAGAAGGTAAAAACGTTGAGGTTTTAGATTCAAGCAGTCCTCTTGTTGGTGCGAACTTGGAAATTCCGCTAGGCGCATTGAAAATGCCGGCTCTCATATCGGTCGCCGAGGCTGAGGGCACACTAGAAGCTCCTGAGAAAGTTTCTTTTGCTGGGCAAGCCATTGATTTGAAACCAGATGGTTTAGAGTTTGCGACACCAATCATTTTAACTCTACCCTATAACGACAAAGACCAGAACGGAGTTGTGGACGGGACGGTTATAGATGAAAAGTTTGTTACGGTTGGCTATTACGATGAAGAAACGAATCAATGGGAAATACTTCCGGTTTATGAAAGAGATTTTCAAAAAAATACAGTCAGTGTAGAGATCAGCCATTTTTCGATCTACTCTCCCTTTGTCAGGGATGGAAATGTAATTAAACCAGAAACTCAAAAGGTTGATGATTATAGTATCGAAGTAAACGGTGACCCCGTAGACTGGGCTGGCTTGATTCCGAATAATATTGATGAAGACCCAGAGGACACTTTATGTACCGGAAAAGAGAGCGACTTTAAACACGTTTATACGGCCATGGACAGTAAATATGCGTACGTTATGGTTGAAATGTATGAACCACTTAAGGGCGATTTAGATATCATACTTGTAGTCGATGCAATGGAAGGAAGTAAAGGCATAAGGTCTGACGCATACGGTGATTTTGAATTGAGATTCTCCGGTTTTAATACTGCCCTTCCTGATATGAGTGATTTTATGGGTGGGGATAGGGGTGTTGAAGGCATTTTGTCGATACGACCACTCAATGTGGATATTGGCACTCGTCCAGATGAGTTCCACGCTAAACGTAATAATGTTTTGGAAGCCAAAATAAAATTGGATTCAATCGGGAACCCGAAATATTTCAACATAACAAATGTACAAATTAATAGTCGTGAAGAAAAAAGAATATGTGATGTTGATCAAATGGTTTCAAAGATAAATTGGTTTAGAGTACAAAAAAGACTCTATGAACAAATAGGAGATAATCCAAAAGAAAATGTCGTGAAACTTATTTTTAGTCAAGTAACAAGAGAAGAAGTATCTATAGCAGATGAAAAATATATTGAAAAAGCAGTCTTAACTGATCCGGAAGGTGTTGAAACAACGATCTACACAGGTGAAAATGGATTATTGCCCAATCCTTTAAAATCTGAGTGGTGTGCATATATATACGATGAAGATGATTACAATTGTAAAACAGAATTCGGTTGGTGGGATGAGCATTATTTTATAAAAGATTTTCCAATAAATACTGGAGAGAGTAGTTTACTTTGCGGAACGTATAAAATCTCAGTTACCAATAAATCCAATCCCCCTGATATTTTTGAGGCTCAGTTTAAGGTTATGAGGACAGAAAATGTACCAATTATTGATTCAAGTACAGTGAATTGTCACATCCACAAAGATAATGATGTTTGTGGAGTAGAGAATGACAACCTCTATGATGGAGACCTCTATTGTGAGTATAGTTATCCCGAGTGGACAAGTACGCCTTGTAGTGATTATTCTCTTGATCCCTTTGACCGATTTCAAATTCACCCACACCTTTATGCTTATGATAGTTCGGGTAAGTTAATTCGATATATTTATGCCACCGCTTACTATTGGTCTTCCGGAAAAATTAATTTAAATTCAGATTTTAT
>JAHEEI010000225.1 GCA_024640785.1 Pseudomonadota bacterium | reverse complement strand
TGATTGACATCATAGAGCTGGCCTGCTGGAAAAGGAACTGGTTCAGTTCCTCATCATCGGCAAAGTACTGCTCCTTCTTGCCGCGCCCCAGGCGGTAAAGGGGCGGTTGAGCGATATAGACATGGCCGGCACTGACCAGTGAATGCATCTCCCTGAAAAAAAAGGTCAGGAGCAGGGTGCGGATATGGGCACCGTCAACATCGGCATCAGTCATTATTACGATCTTATGGTATCGCAGCTGTTCAATATCAAAATCATCTTTGCCGATGCCGGTACCCAAGGCAGCAATTATTTGCTTAATCTCCTCACTTGAGAGGATTTTGTCATAACGGGCCTTTTCAACATTCATTATCTTGCCGCGTAACGGTAATATAGCCTGAAACACCCTGTCACGACCCTGTTTGGCACTGCCGCCGGCTGAATCACCCTCAACCAGAAATATTTCTCTTTCTGCGGGTATCTTTGATTGGCACTCTGCAAGTTTTCCAGCCATCAACAGATCAATACCGTTACCTTTTTTTCTTGACAGCTCTTTAGCGCGGCGGGCCGCTTCCCGAGCCCGGGCAGCTTCAACAACCTTGGCAAGGATCTTCTTGGCTTCCATGGGGTTCTGTTCAAGAAATATCCCGAGTTTTTCATTACAGATCGACTCAACTATCGATCTGACCTCGCTGTTGCCAAGTTTGGTCTTTGTCTGGCCTTCAAACTGGGGGTTAGGAACCCGCACAGAAATCACACAGGTGATACCCTCCCGAACATCATCTCCTCCCATTTTTTCTTTCATGCTCTTGGGAATGATGTCTTCGGTGGCATAGCGATTGATGCATTTGGTAAGGGCACCCCGGAAACCGGTGACGTGGGTACCGCCTTCCTTGGTATGGATATTATTGACAAACGAGAAAAGTCTTTCTGTGTAGCCTGTATAATACTGAAAACAAACCTCGACCTGCACTCCATCCTTTTCGCCATCTAAAAAAATTGGTTCGGGGTTTACTGGGGTCCGCTTGCGATTCAGATATTCGACAAACTGGCTGATCCCGCCTTCGTAGTGAAACTCATCCTCAGCACCATTTCTTTCATCGTGGAGGACAATCTTCACGTTCCTGTTTAGAAAGGCCAGTTCTCTCAACCTGTTTTGAATAATTTCATATTTGTATTCCGTTGTCTCCGTAAATATTGATGGGTCGGGCTTAAAGGTTATTTTGGTACCTGTAAGTTCTGTATCACCCGTTGTTGCTATGTCGCTGTCTTTATCCCCGAAAGAATAAGACTGCACGTGTGTATGGCCGTCTCTTTTTATTTCAGCACGGCACCATGCACTCAGGGCGTTTACAACTGAAACACCCACCCCGTGTAAGCCACCGGAAACCTTATAACTTGAATGGTCAAATTTGCCGCCTGCATGTAGGGTGGTCATGACAAGTTCCAACGCAGACATGTCTTCGGTCGGGTGTTTTGCAACCGGGATACCGCGACCATTGTCCTCAACAGAAACAGAGTTGTCCTGATGTATTATCACCTTTATCTTGGAACAGTATCCGGCAAGGGCCTCATCAATGCTGTTGTCAACCACCTCGTATACCAGGTGATGCAAGCCCTCTTCTGCGGTATTGCCTATATACATTGACGGTCTTTTGCGGACCGCTTCTAGTCCGGCCAGAACCTTTATCTGTTCAGCTCCGTAGGCGTTTTTTTCTTCTTTTTTCTCAGATGGTTCCATTTTTTTTCCGTTTAATTTTTATCTCCCGCTTTACCTTTTTATTATTTTTCCGGCCTCAAATAAACTCTCAGCCGGCAGGCATAGCTCAGGGAGTCAATTTTATCTTAGTGAACCTATTGATGAATGTGATATTTTTTTAATCATATTTTCATGGGCATAATTATACTTATAAACCCCTGATCTGCATCACCCTCTAAAAGACAAGGGCTCTGATCAGAATTGACATAAGCCCTGATCATGTCACTTCTCATTACCTGAAGTGTGTCTATGAAATAACGACAGTTAAAGCCAAGTTCCAGCGGTTCACCTGAATAATTTATTTCCATTTCATCTTTGGCATTTCCGTAATCCATATTTTGTGATGATAAAATGAGCTTATTTTCATCAACACTCAACTGGATTGCGTTAAATGTATCTTCAGTAAAAAGGTTTGTTCTTTTCAGGGATTCAAGGAAACCTAGTCTTTCAATTTCTATTACATTGTTCTTTTCAATAACATTTACAATGCTGCCATAATCGGGAAACTCTCCGTTCATTAGGCGCACAATCATAAGAGCATTTTTTGTTTTAACAACAATTTGTTTTTTATCAGAGCCAATGGAAAATTTTTTCTGCCCTTCGCATGCTTTCTTAATTTCAGAAACCCCTTTTCTGGGTATAAGGGTATTTTTTTCAATAATAATATTATCGCTTTCTTTATCTAACTCCTTTTCCATTATAGACAAGCGATGACCGTCAGATGAAACCATTCTTAAAATGCTTTTTCCTTCTTTGTTTTTTCCTTTTTCAAAAAGAATGCCTGTCAAGGTGTAGTTGCTTTCCCTTTCCTGTGCCACTGAAAAAATAGTCTTTTCTATAAGTTCCTTTACTAAATCACAGGGTACAGAAATTAGGTTTTCTTCATTATATTCAGGAAAATCAGGATACTCTTCACTTGCCGTACCAGCCAGGTTATACATACTGGTCCCTGCCTTAATTTTGGCCCAGTTTTTATCTTTTTCTTCTATTTTTATACTGTCTGATCCTGACTCTTTTACTATTTCATATAAAATTTTAGAGGGTAAGGTCATGGAACCCTGATTTATTATTTCAGCAGCAACACTTTTTTTTATTCCAACCTCTAGATCAGTTGCTATTATTTCAATATAATTATCCTGGGTTTGGATAAGTACGTTGGCCAATACAGCCATGGTACCTTTTTTACCGGTGATACTTTGCAAGGAACTAAGAGCTGGTAAAAAATCTTCTTTTGAAACATTGATTGATAATGGCATAATTTGATACCTCTTTATAATTATTATTTATGTATTTAGAAGAATATTATTATTAAGAGTATTAATTTGTTAATAAAAAGTATAAAATATTGATTTATTTATAAAAGTTATTAATAAAAAATTTATAAAAAAAAACTCAAAACCAAGAAAAAAAAGTTATCAACAGTTTATAAAAATAATGCCAAACAAAAGAATAAAAATAAATAAATTATTATAGAGGAAATACAACAAAATAACAATGTTTTTGTATATTAATGACAACTATTTTTTGTCAATAATTACAACAATTTATATTGTATATAAAATAAGGAAAAATGAAGCGCAGAACCCCCCCTTTTATTAGACTTAAAAATGATATAAAAATACTGCTTGAACAAGGGGTTTTAGAGGGAGTTTTTCCTTCTGCTGCAGCTGGTATTATCTGTGGTTTAGGTAAAGAAAAAAAACAGGCTATTGTCCATCATGGCAATGCATCGCTTTATCCGGAAATAAGGAAACTCCAAAAAAATAATTTTTTTGATCTTGCCTCATTAACAAAACCCCTTGCCACTTCATTGGCAATCCTTTGCCTTATAGAGGATAAGAAAATTGATATTGATGAAAACCTTTCCTCACTGTTAGAAAAAAAAATAATGGGGGAAAAAAGCAATATAACCACAAGGCACCTATT
>JAHEEI010000064.1 GCA_024640785.1 Pseudomonadota bacterium | reverse complement strand
CTCCGGCATAGAAATCATCGGTTCCTTTTTCAGCCAGATGCTGAAGTGTTTCAGCCAACAGCGGCTGTTTAAATATAGTACCCACCTGACAGGCTTTTTCACCGCCATTCAGAAAAAAACTGCCAGCATTTCCTTTCTTCAGAGACTTAATCTCCCTGCGCTGCAGTCGGCGCTGCAGTTCCGTGATCTGATACCCGTCTCGTGCAAGGCGTATTGACGGTTCCAATACTTCTTTCAGCGGCAATGTTCCATAGGTCTTCAGCGCATAGCCCAAAGCAGCCGGTGTCCCCGGCACAGTTGTTGCCTGAAGGCCCCTAAGCCGGGTTGATTTTTCTGTAAACAATTCATTTACTGCCCGGTTAGGCGCATGCGAAGATCCGTCCAAAGCAAAAGTCCGGCCGGACTCAGATAAATGTATCATCATCATGGTCTGCCCGCCAAGTCCGGAAGCCTGAGGCTCACAAACACCCAGAGCAAAAGCAGCCGCCACAGCGGCATCTATTGCATTCCCGCCGGCTGCCAGAATTTGCGCCCCGGCCTCTGTCGCACGGTAATGCGCTGTAGAAACCATTCCCGATTTTGATGCCGCAATTCGCTGCGGTTCCGGAATTACTTTTTTCTCCGGATCAATAAATTCAGTGTCGATACTATTCTTTCTTTTCATTTTTCTTTCCTTTAGAAACCTTAATGTCCTGTGCGAGGAGTTCAGCTATCAATAATGTCCTTTGCATAAAACTGATCCGGTTGACTGATTCATGAGGGGTGTAAAGATCTCTGGCTACCGGACCAATCCCGCACACAACCGGAACTTTACTCGGCACCAATCCCCCAACAGAAGGCAAAAGGGAGGATTCCTGCTCAATAGGAATTTCCCACCTGTCAGCAACGGCCAGTAAAGATTTGGACAGCTTAACATTTGTTCTTCGCTCTTTCATGGGCGGACGGTCGGAAATCTGTTCCAAGCTCCATTTGAACCCATTTTTACCGAATATCTTTTTAATTTCCTCCTCAACAACATCGGCAGCCTTCGGATCAAGATAAGAAACGACCAGCGTGGTTATAATCTGGTGCGGAGAAGACATGCGGAACGATTCAGTCTTCACATTAACAACTGTAACAGTCAGCCTTTCTTTACGTGAAGAAAGTTCTGCCAGTTTAAAAATCTTCTCATTCAGCCACAAGAGCGTCTCCGGTGCCTTGCCATACTTTCCCAATCGACGGGGAATGCCCTCTACCGTCAGGTGGTATTTGCGATGACCTCTGCGCTGAACACGAATATTGTCAGGAGGACCTCCGGGTCTTAGAACAAAAACACGTGAGGCCTTTTCAGCAGCACAGCGAATGAGCTCCTCGCTGTAGCGGCAGTCCCTCCCCTCATCAAGATAATAAAGAATGCCGATGGGCAGCTGATGCAGCATCCGGTTATACCGAAGCGCTCTCAGAGCAAACTCCATCATAACCAGAGGCGCGCGGGACATGCCGATGCCCTCTCCATAGAGCCATTCTGGATCACGCCGGAAAAATTGAAAAGGCACATTCTGTTCAAGGGGAACATCTATGTGTCCAATGAAAAGCGTGCCGTTCTCAAAGCCCCTCTTTGTTTCCCACATCCAGGAAGAACGTTTGTCCGTAAACTCTGAAACCGGCACCATCTTCATTTTTGTTAGCCGTGTGTCAAGTTTTGAGATCGCCATTTTGTTGCCCATGGGATCCCCTGTTCGACTTGATGTTGAAACCCATTCTTCCAGGCGTTTTTCCATGCGGTCGCGGCGCTGGGTCAGAAAGGAAAACAACAGTTTTTCCGGATCTTTTTCACGGACATTAATCGATGGCGGTGAAGGTGTCCCAAAATATCTGGCGCTGGCTGCTTCCACCAGCCTGTTTACCAGTGCCGGAAAATCAAGTCCCACATGCTGAGCAGCAATCACGTAAGAACCATGCTCTCCAAGACTTGGAAGACTGTTAATTTCAAGGACATAGAAATCACCCTTTTCATCCATCCGCATATCCACCCGGGCACAGTCATAGCACCCCAGAGCGGAAAAAGCATTTTTTGCAATCTCCTGAGCTTTGGCAATTAAATCATCTCCTATGGGAGCCGGACAGCGCCACTTTATTTCTCGGCCGGACTTCCCTTTTTTATCCTCAAGCGTGTATATCTGAGGTCCGGTCTTTCCAAACACTATTTCGCAGGGCGGAAGAACTTCCGGAGGATTATTCCCAAGGAGACCCACATTGACTTCTCTTCCTTTAATATACTGTTCAACCAGCACCGGCTGATTATCAAACGTCTCAAAAATAACCTGTGCCGCCTTTCTGAGCTCCTTATCATTATTAACTATTTCTATTCCCATTGAGACAGCTTCGTTTTTTGGTTTGACAATCAGCGGATAGGGCAGGTCCGGTAAAGAAAAATCCGGAGTGTTTAGAACCGCAAAAGCCGGGGTGGGAATATTGTTCTGCACAAAAATCATTTTGGCCACAACCTTATCCAGAGCAAGCGAATGGGCAAGCGGACCGGAGCCCACATAAGGAATCCCCATCATTTCCAGTATACCGGGCACGTGGGTATATCGGGCCTGTCCCTGAATGCCATAGGAAAGGTTAAATACCATCCCCGGCCTTTCCCCTTTAAGGACTCGGGGCATGAATTCCTCAAGCTTGTGGATCAGATCTTTATCCGCTTCAAGAGAAATGACCTGATGATCATATTTTTTCAAGCCGTTTACTATTCTCTGAATGGCTTTTAATCCGTATTTTTCTCTGTTGGGCTGTCCGAACAGGTTAATCACTTTTTCACTTTGGCGATTATATACAACGGCTATTTTCATGGTATCTCCAAGCTAATGGTTAAGATCGTTTGTTGCGCTTAAGAGCAACCTTCTGCATATCAATGTCTTTGTCGGTTTCATCAACAATTTCAGCACCGAGGACGGTCTCAAGCAGATCTTCCAGAGTCACCAGTCCGGCCACACCTCCATACTCATCGTTTACAATAGCAATATGCCGGCGTTTCTTTAAAAAAACAGTCAGCATGGCAAGGCAGTCTTCTTCTTCACTGACGAACGTAACCGGTTTCGAAATATCCGTTAATGTTTTGCTAGGATCCCGCATAATTTTTTCAGATCCCAAATCAGGCATCATTACATAACCAGTAACATTTTCCCGGTCATCCCGGTATACCGGAATACGGGTAAAGCCTTTTTTACAGGCAATTTTATAGGCCTCCTTTACAGAAAGGGTCTCAGCAAGAGAAAAAACAACTGTACGGGGAGTCATGATTTCACTGATTTTTCTATCTTCCAGACTGATAATGTTATGGACCATCTGGCTTTCGAGCTGGGAAATCTCTCCCTCCCTGGCGCCCATCCGGATCACGCCCAAAATTTCCTCCTCTGTTACGAAAGGCACCGACGTGCCCTTAGGCGTCAGCAGCCCGGTGAATTTCTGCGTCACAAAAAGAAAAGGATTCATAACAGATTTCATAAACATGATCGGCCAAACAATAAACGGCCACAGCCCTCGCCAATACACCGCACCAATGGTTTTGGGCATTATTTCGGCAACAAACAAAATAGCCAGCGTAAACAGGATTGAGAATAAAGGGACCATCGCTGTTCCCAGTACCGTGTGTGCATACATTCCGGCAAGGGTTGCCCCGGCCGTATTTGCAATTGTGTTTAATATGAGAATGGCCGAAATCGGTGCGGATACGTTCTGTTTCAGGGCAATCATTTTCTGAGCCCGTCCCTGCAGGTTGCTGTTTAATTTGGCTGCTTCCAGAGCACCCGTTCGGGTTGAGTAGAGGGTCGCCTCATAAAGCGAGCATTGTGCAGAAATAAAAATTGTTATAAATACCACAAGCAGTAATACAAACATTTTGGATCCTTTTATAAAATTGTGTTGTCTAAACCGGCTGTGCAGATTTTGGACTCCGAATGACAAGTACAGGCCGGGTTGAAAATCTGATTACCTTCTCTGCTACAGAGCCGAAAAAAAAGTTGTGCAGCGCCGATTCGCCATGAGTTGCAATAACAACCACATTGGCATGCTCCTCTTCTGAGAATTGAATGATTCTATTTATCGGATTTCCGGCAAGAACAGTCTTTTGAACCTGAATATCAGCGTTGATATGCTCTTTGATAATACGGTTCATCTCTTTCAAAGCAAATTTTTCTTGTTTTTCCTGATACACTTCAATATCTATATGATGGGCAAGAACCGAAGAAACCACAGGAATTACATGCAGGATAATCAGTTCTGCACCAAACTGCAGAGCCAGTTCTTTTGCAGGCTCGAGGGCCGCATATGACGCTGGGCTAAAGTCTGTCGGCCAGAGCACTTTTTTTAATGGAAGCATATGACTCCCTTCTGAAATATTATTTTTTTTACATAACTGATCCTGAAGGCAGATTTTTCAATAAGTATATAATCTTAGACCGTTCAGTAAAAATTACTGAATTGGCGACGCAGCGGGTTAGATAGAAAAGGATTCCCCTTGTCTCGGAATAGCAATATCATAGCCGTTACTCCTGAGTGTTTCTGAAAAAGAAATGCTTTGCGTCTCTTCGCCATGTACTACTGCAATTTTTTTAATTTTCAAATTAGATTTCTTTAAAAAATGAAGCATCTCCGTTTTGTCTGCATGGGCGCTGAATCCGCCTATTTTCACCACATGCGCATTCATCGGGTATTCCTTGTTTAGTATTTTCATAAGTGGGGGCTTTCCCTGCCTGCCCGAAGCTTCATAATCAAGCCCCTGCTCTTCAATGCGCCGTCCCAGCGTATGCTGTGCCATAAACCCTACCAGTAAAATGGTGTTTTTGGGATCATGAATTCTATAGCGAAGGTGATGCAGGACTCTTCCGGCTTCACACATTCCTGAAGCAGAAATAACAATATGGGATTTATTCTCCCGGTTCAGCGCCATGGATTCCTCCACCGAACCGATAAAATTCATCTGTGGAAACATGAAGGGATTCTGGCCTTTTTCAAGGAAAGTCTTATGCGTCTCTCTGTCGTACACCTCGGGATGCTCACCAAAAACCTTGGTAAGATTTGTTGCAAGCGGACTGTCCACATAGACAGGGACTTTCGTTACAGCATTTTCATTGTAAAGTTCATGCAGCGTATAAATGAGAGTCTGGGTTCGTCCAAAAGCAAAAGACGGAATGACAACAACCCCTTTTCGGTCAAGAGCTTCATTCAGAACGGTTCGAAGTCTGTTCTTCAAATCTTCCATGGGCTCATGGGTCCGGTCACCGTAAGTGCTTTCCATGATCAGAAGGTCCAGATCCCGGTCCTCTTCCGCAAAATTCAGTTCAGGATCTTCCAGAATTGGATTGTTGAAGCGGCCAAGATCACCGGTGAATCCGATTTTGCACACACGGTCTTTTTCACGGATTTTTAAAATACTGATGGCTGACCCAAGAATATGACCGGCCTCATAAAGGGTACAGGTTGCCCCTCTGCCGACCTCGACTGCCTGACGATAGGGATATCCTGAAAAACAATCGAGTGACTGCTCGGCATCTTTCATGGTATAGAGCGGCTGAACTTTTTCAAGTCTGTGTTTTTTCATCAGCTCCTGAATTGTCTCAACATTCAGGTCATGACGGCTCTTTTTTAAAACAGACTTGATCTCCCTGAGCTTTTGTCCGCTTATTTTTTTTGCTTTTTTTGTTTTCTGCATCTCGGAAAGCGTTGATCTTATACTCTTGTAGTTCAGGTAATCAGCATCTGATTCCTGTATGTGCGCGGAATCCCGCCCGAAAAACCGTTTTTGGGCAGCAGCGGAATCCGGCCGGAATGATCAATATGGGCATGGGATAAAACAACATTGGTAAGGATTCCGGGGTCCACCGAAAACACCCGGTTTTTCTCAGCAGCTTCCCGTCGCCGGCCCTGAAACATGCCGCAGTCCAAAAGAATATTATCCGATTCCGTTGTGATCAGATGCATTGAGCCGGTCACTTCGCGGGCTGCCCCATGAAAAGTAATATGCATAAATATCTCCTTGTTCTAAAAGTAGGTTATTAATCTATTTCTTTGAAAGTATCGTCGCTGCAATAAAAAATTGTTTGATAATGAGATGTCTGTTTGCCTGCCAAATAAACTAGCTGCAACAGCCTTATGTAAAATGCTTACCCCAGATTAACCATCCAGAAGTATTTATTTCAACACATTGAAAAGACAGGGGAGCGATTTGTTTTCCTTTAAGCTTCAAGGACTTCCCGACCTAATGAGAAAACCGAGCAACAGGATACAACTATTATTCGCTTTTCCAAAGTCCGTGCAGGTTACAATATGCCCGGACACACTTTAGGTCTCCATCTATATTAAAAGTTGCTTCGGGCTTATCTCCAGGGCTTAAATATAATCGATAGAGCCTGTTGTCTGTTAAAATGCTTATTGTTTCAATAAAGTGTTCTTTCTCCATGGGATGCGGTACGCTGCCCACGGAAATATTCACGGTACTGCTGCTTTTTTCAACAATGGGAATATGCTTTTCTTGGGCCGCGTCCACGGTATTCGGCTCAAGAAGTTTCATCTCCTCGCCACAGCAGACCAGATTGGCATCGGCATCATGAACAATGTTAATAAGATTTCCACATTTTTCACATCTATAAATCTGATTTCTTTTTGTCATGTTACACCTCCTGAGTGTTTTTCGTTAATATTCAAAATTAGTCTAACCTTAAAATAATGGCCCAAAAGGATACGGATATAGGGCAACTTAGTGACTTTAAAATATAATATAACATATTTAAGTGCTGTCCCGCATTTTTTCTTCTGCTGAGGTCTCTTCTGCTCGGACATTTTCAATCTGCTCTTTCAGGATATGCTCAAGTGTTTTTATCTTTCAAGCTATGAAAAAACCTTCGGGGGCAGATCTGCATTCCTTTTTAAACACATATTTTTTGCATTAACTTCATATACTTCAATAAAAACTGTGTCAGCCGCAGATATTGTCCGGGCCTGCAGCAGCACCGTCTCTTCTGGGTTCACCGACACCGACATAGGTTTTCCCGTCAAATACAATCAGCTGTAAGCCGCCGGTTGAAAAAGACCAGGCATCAAGAGGGTTAATCAGGAACCCGCTGCCCTTAAGAAGATCCAGGGTCTCAGGAGAAAACCGTTCGGCCTCAATAAGAATTTCTCCCTCTGGCGTACAGTGCAGTCTCGGCGCGCTTACGGATTCAAACGGTGTTTTGTATTGCAGGCGAACAAGCGTCTCAAAGATCCCGGAGGACATCCGCTCAGAACCTGTGGAACCGATTGCTGCAAAAGGCCGGTTTCCCTGAAAAAGTATTGTCGGAGCAGCATTGGACCTGGCAATAGCACCCGGCTTCAGATAGTGGGGATGACGTTTGTTCTGAATTTTAAACCCCTTCATGTATCCATTATAAAGAAAACCCAGTGTTTCCGAGGCAACTTTTGAACCAAAAGACCGCTCAATAGACTGCGTAGCAGACACCACATTGCCGGAACTGTCCATGACACAAAAATGGGATGTCTCTCCGGCAGGGTAAATATGTGTTTTAATTTTTTCTGAAATATTCAGGGCATATTCAATACTGGCCCTATCAACGGCCCTGCCTGAAGCGCTCTTTGCTCCGAGACGGTATTTTCTCCGCTCCCTTCTTGCCTTCTGAATAATTCTGGCAAAAAGCTCAGCTGCTTCCGGTGTGTCAGGATCAAAGTGAGACCCTTTCAGATGATCAAAAACCTGAAGCATCTGAATAAGCGTTGTTCCGTCACCCGGAGGCGGTAATGAATATATATCCATTCCAAAAAAGTGTCCGCGTACCGGTTCTGTCTCTTGGGGATATGGCAAGTCAGAAAAATCATCGGCACAAATAAAACCCTTATTGCGCTGCATATCTTTTATGATTTCACGGGCAATGTCACCGTGATAAAAATCTTTAAACCCGGCACCCGATAAAATGCTAAGAGTTCTTGCCAACTGGGGCTGTTTCAGGCGTTCGCCAACAGCAAGAGGCACCTTTCCCGGTCCCAGCAAAAAAGGGGAGGCATTACCCTTCTTTATCCCGGAAAGTGATTCAACAGTATGCTGGTAATGAAACGGGGTAACCAATATCCCTTCTTCGGCAAAACGGATCGCCGGCGCAATTATTTCCTTCAGAGGCATTGTGCAGTAATTACGCAATAAATAATCAAGAACTGCGGGATTCGTGGGGACAGCCACCGCCTTGTAACCGGATTTTCGGGGTGCATCAGCCACCATCTCCGGAGTTGCCCTGACCGGTGCCCGGCAGGGCCCCTCCAGTGCAAATGTTCGGTTTTGGGATGCATGGTGTATCAGCATCATCGTCATTCCGCCAAGGCCGGAACCGGCAGACTCTACTACCCCCAGAGCCAGGGACACGGCAACAGCAGCATCAAACGCATTACTGCCTTTTGACAGCAGTTCAACCCCGGCTTCTGTTGCCTTGTAGTGCGCACTGGCAACCATTCCATGAGTAGAGGCTGATGACCAGTAGTTCGGATCGGTGCGGCAGCTTTCACGATTAAGCATCCGGCTGTCACAAAGCTGTACTTTCCATGAACTCATTTTCCAGGTCTTTAATATTATCCGCTTCCTTCACCCTGAGGTTGTAACTGCGCATACGCAGAAGTCTGCTCTGCGTTAACTCGTCTGATTAACCGGTATAACCATTTAAAAACATTTTTTTGTTTTCCGAAGAACCTTGAAATTTTACAGATCAGTATCAGTAGATATTACTGCAGCAGCATTTGCTCTCACAAAATAAAGCTCAAAAGAAAATATATGATTGTTATTAATAATCCCGTTCAGCCCTTTATTTCAAGTTTTTCTTTATTATAACCTTTTTCACGCTCATCAGCCACAACGAACTTAAAAGCAGTGTCAGTGCGATAACCGAGATGGTGATATTATAGGCAACTTTTGTAACAATTTTGGCCTGAAATCCCACGGCTGCCAGCACGAAGCTAAACTCACCAATCTGCGAAAGGAATGCTCCGGCATACAGACTGCGAGGCCAGGCAGCCCCTAGAATTTTCAGGATAAAGGCATTAATAAAAGTATTTAACACCATTGATAAAAGCACCAGCAGCAAAATGACAACAAATCGATGCCGGATAAAATCCAGGTCTACAAGCATGCCCACCGAAACAAAAAACAGCGCCATAAAAACCACATAAAACGGCTCGAGACGATTATAAACCCATGTTGTTTCCTTAAAAGTTGAAAGCAGAATGCCCGCTGCAAATGCACCCAGCGCGGAAGACAAATGCAGCAGACTGGTGATTAGGGCCAGGCCAAAACAAAGCACAAAGGCGGCAAACACCTGAAGCTCATGATCCTGGCGGATGAGGCTTGAGAACGGGAGCCTGATCCTGTCTTTAAACTTAACCAGCAGCGCAAATCCGGCTATAAAAAAACTCCCGCCGAAAACCTGAAGGCTGATCACCCTGTAGTCAGGGGAACCTCCACCCATCAGGCCTATAATGATAAGCATGGGAATAATGGCCAGGTCCTGGACAAGCAGTATCCCGACCACATCCCGTCCGACACCCGTGTCCGTCTCCCCCCACTCTTGAAGAATTTTTATCACAACAGCCGTACTGCTCAGGCTGATCACAAAACCCAGAAGCACGACCCTGGCAAGGGGCCAATCCCGCCACATACCGATAAAGTAAACACAAACAACGCTTAATAAAATTTGCAGCAGGGTCCCGACAACAGCAATACGCCAGCTGGCGATTAAGCGCGGAAGTGATATTTCCATCCCCACAAAAAACAGAAGTAGCAGCACACCGATTGAACCGAAGCGGGAAATATCAACCTGGTCTGTAATCAGCCCGAGACCATGGGGCCCGATGATAATACCGGCGATCAGGTACACAACGACATAGGGCTGTTTGAGTCGATGCATGATTATCCCAACAACAAGGATGGCCAAAGCAACGATTTCCAATACAGGCAAAATTGGATCTAAGTGCATACAAGATATAAGTTTCTTTTTATTGTTCTCCTCTTGTCTGAGGAATTAGGATTGCTAAGTATGCTAAAGACTTTTTTATGAAAAAAAGCCCTGAAAAGTTATTTCCTGTAATGAGGGTCACATATAAATCGTTCAATTAAATAAATACCACCAAAGAGACAACTCCTTTGAGTTCTAAAGCCATTTCTTTTTTTTAAAGTAGGCTATCATTGCACCTCCCACAAGGATAATTATTCCCCATACAAGGGGGTAGCTCCATTTCCATTCAAGTTCGGGCATGTATTTAAAGTTCATCCCGTAAATACCGGCAATAAAAGTCAATGGGATAAAAATTGTCGCAATAATTGTCAAAACCTTCATTACTTCATTCATTCTGTTGCTGATAGCCGTCAGGTACAAATCATGCAATCCCGCGACAAGATCTCGACAGGTTTCTATGGTTTCTATGATCTGAACGGTGTGGTCATGGACATCTCTAAAATATATACTGGTCTTTTCAGAAACAAGATCAGGTTCACCCTTCTCAAGATTAGTGATTACCTCGCGGAGAGGCCAAACGGACTTACGCAGAAAAATTGTTTCTCCCCGCATAGAATGAATTTTTTGAAGGATATCCTGTGAAGGGTTATTCATCAGCCTTTCCTCAAGAACTTCTATTTTTTCGCCTATTTTTTCCAGGATAATAAAATAAGCGTCAACCACAGCATCTATAAGTGCGTACAGCAGGTAATCGGCCCCCATCTTTCTTATGCGTCCTTTGGCTTTTCGTATGCGCTCACGAACCGAATTAAAGACATCTCCCTCTGTTTCCTGAAAAGAAATAACAAAATTGTTTCCCAAGATAAAGCTAACCTGCTCAGACTTTAATTCCTGACTTTTTTCACAAAATGACAGCATCCTTAAGACAACAAAAACATAATTTTCAAAATCCTCCAGTTTAGGGCGCTGTCCGGTATGCGCAATGTCTTCAAGAACAAGGGGGTGTACCTCAAAGTGTGTTCCCAGTTTTTCAATAATATGAACCTCATTCAAGCCATTTACATTAATCCAGCTTATTGAAGAGCTCTCTTTTAATGGAAAGCAATCTTCTACAGTTTGAACCTCTTTCTCTTCAAACCGTGACAAATCATAATCAATGACCTGAAGGGTTACCCTCTCAACTTTTTTTTCCCCGACATGAGTAATGGTTCCGGGTGATTGCCCTATTTTCTTGGTGGTCTTCTTTATAAACTTGAGCATAATGTATTCCTTTTGCTTGAAAGGTTGAATATTAAAGAATTTCAGGGGCATCCTTAAATAATTGTCCTCTAACCTTTGGAAGCGAATCCGGATAGCTTTTCTGAATAAAATCGACCAGTTTTTCTCTCATGTCACAGCGCAGCTCCCAAGCTTCAGATGCATTCCGGGCACTCATTAAAGCACGCAGTTCAATGGTCTTTTCGGTTGTGTTTGTAACTTGGAGACCACGGACCTTTCCATCCCATAATTTTGACTGTTCAACAAACTCAAAAAACTTTTCTCTTATTTTCTGTACCGGAACTGTGTAATCGACATAGATAAAAACCGAACCCAGAATATCTGCAGTTACCCGTGTCCAGTTCTGAAACGGTTTTTCAGTAAAATAAGTTATCGGAAGCACCAGCCTCCGGAGATCCCATATTCTCACAATTACATAAGTTAGTGTAATTTCCTCAATTCTTCCCCATTCATTTTCAACAATAACGACATCGTCAATTCGAATAGGCTGCGTAAGCGCTATCTGCAGTCCGGCAAAAAGAGTTGAAAGACTGCGCTGTGCAGCAAATCCGATAATAATACCGGCAATTCCTGCAGAGGCTAAAATGCTGGTTCCCAGCTGTCTGACCTTATCAAAGGTCATTAGCATTGCGGAAATGCTGATGACACAGATAACAACAACAATTATTTTGTTAATAACGCTCAGCTGAGTATGAATTTTCCTTGCCGCAAGATTATCTTGGGATCCTATATCAAACTTTGCCAGGACAAAACTTTCAATAGCTCTTGTAGCTTGTATTAACAGCCAGGTGACGGAAGCAATGGTGCAGAGACTAATAATGTGTCTTAAAAATCCTGATAAAGATACAGGGAATTTTAAAAGCGGCAAAACAAGATTAAAGGTTAGAAACAAAATTAATAATAAAGCAGGGTTTTGACAGTGCTCTATTATTTTAAAGAACAAATTTTTTTTCTGATCCCGGCCCCTACGGGTAATAACCTTAAAGATAAAATAGCTGCTCAAAAAAACAAGAAGTACACAGCCGCAAGCCAAATACCAGTTCCAGCTCATCGTTTCTGTAATATCTTGCACTTTAAAATCCCTCCGAGGAAGTTTTTATAGCATTTTGTTATATTTATATTTTCTTTTTATAATTTTATCCAATGTGTTTTTAGGTTACTTGTCTAATATTCTAACATCTAGAGGCTTTAAAGTATCCAGGTGTACATCCTTCTGTGGGAAGGCAATAACGATACCGGCCTCACGGAAACTCTCATCAACATAAAAACGGATATCACTTGAAATCCGCAAGCGCTCAGAAATATTATTCATACTGACCCAAAAATAAAGATCAAAGATCAGAGCGTTGTCCCCAAAATCAATGAATCTTACATAAGGGGCCATGGTTTTGTTTTTACTAACATCCTTATGCTTTGCTGCGGCATCCAGTAAAAGCCTTTCTACCTCACGCACAGGTGAACCGTATAAAACACCAACTGTAATTTTAACCCGCACATTCCTGTCTGACAAGGTCCAGTTTATAATATCCTGTTCCAAAAATTTACTATTTGGCACAAGAATATGAATATTGTCAGCGGTTTTGACTCGGGTACATCGAGCACCAATTTCTTCTACCGTAGCTTTATTGTCATTCAGCTCGATTAAGTCGCCTACCCGTATCGGCCGCTCAGCCATAATAATAAATCCGCTGATAAAATTACTCATAATAGTCTGTGTGCCAAAACCGACTCCAATGGCAAGAGCGCCACCAAGAAAAGTAAAAGCGGTTAGCGGTATATTAAGGACTCGCAGACCAAACATTAGAACAAAAAAAAGAAGAAAATAATAAATAATTTTTTGAATTATTGATGCTGTGTTTTCATTGATGCGGGGGTGTGATGACAATCGCTTTCTGATTAGCCAGCTTATAGACGTTGTCAGTATGATTCCCAGGAGTATAATCAGTAAGGAAGTAACAGCTTTTTTTATGGTGACCGAATGACCATCAATACTCCATAATTCAAAATTCCATATATTTTCAGCTATGTGCTTAATCGTTTTGGATGAACTTTCAGAAACAGCCGCAATATTAGTATTGGACACAATCATATCAGCTGAAAATATATTTTTAATTGCCAAGCAGTTTAGACAAACTAATAAAATAAGAATAAAATATAAG
>JAHEEI010000224.1 GCA_024640785.1 Pseudomonadota bacterium | reverse complement strand
GCCCATTGCCAGGGTTAAGGGTGTCCTGAATTCATGAGTAATATTTGTTAAAAACTCGCTTTTAAGACGTTCGGTGTCTTTCAGCTCTTCTGATTTTTTGCGTTCCAAAGCATTTATAAAAATATCCCCAAAAGCTTGTATCAGAACGATATCCTCATGCATCCATTTTTTTTCTGTCCGTATGTTGCTAAAAGAAAGTAGCCCTTTAAGTTTTTCGCCGTAAATGATTGGTACGGCAACAACGGATTTGATTTTTTGAGAAATAAACATTGCTTTCTCAGCGGCTGCTTCGTTAGGCATTTCGGTAATATTTGAAATATTTACATATTCATATCGATACAGTTTATCTATTAGCCAGGGATAGGAATTAACATCAATCTTCTGATCAAGAACAATTCTTGGCTCTATTCCATCTGCAGACCATTCATAAGCCATGTCTATATACTTGTCATTTTCCTCTATGAAAAAAACACATAGCCTGTCAACCTTAACAAATTCACCAATGGTCTCTAGAGCATTATTAATTCCCGTATCAATATCATCAAGGGAAAGTTTAATAAAGTTAGTTGATATAGATGCCACCAGTTTCTCAAGTTTAAATCTATACTGGAGAGCGGTAACCATATTTCGGCGTTGTTCACTGACAATATTAAGCTGCTCATTATTTCTTAAAAGTTCCGAAGTGCGATCCTTTACTCTTTTTTCAAGTTGGTTATTAATATTACGAAGATCGGTTCTAGCCTTTTCAAGCGCAAAAAGGGTTTGCCGGCTCTTTAAGGCAAGATCGTGCAGACGACCAACTGCAGCTCCAATTGCAACAACTGAGAGCTGCTCAACCAGAGTTGCACCACTATACTTTGTTATAAAATCCGGCAGAGCATTTTCACCAACCAGCAGATAAAGCGGTATATTGATAATAAAACATACAATTCCAGAAAAAGCCCCGGCCCAGGTCCCGTATAAAAAGCCCACAAAAACTGTCGGCACCACGGCAAGCGCAGCAACACGGGGTCCTATTGTCTTGTGTAGTTCAACGAAAAAGAAACAATACAAAACCGAGACCAGAAGGATGATGAGAAACTTCTTTTTTTCTTTACTTTTTTTTAATTTAAAAAATTTCACCATTAGCCCCTTGGCTGGTTTTTTAAGATCCGGTGTAAAAATTTATAGTTGGGGATAATTTTAACTTAGTTTACATCTTTTTTTAACATATAATTAATAAATTGTAAAAGGTTTAAAACGTAAAGTATGTTTACGGGTTTGTTCTTAAAAAATTATGTATGATAATACAGTATGTTATAACAATATTTATTCTAAGTTAAAAAGATAAATGTAAAAAATTTTTACAAAATTTCTCATATTAATTTAACAAATTAAAACTTTTTAAAAAAAATAAAGTAAAATCAATTGATTATAATGATATTGCGGTTGGCACTAATTTTGCAAATAAATTTTCAAAGAATAAACCAAGAAGAATTAGTTAAATAACAAAAAAAGAAAATGGAGGAGAAATGGTAAAAAAAAGAAAAGGATTTTTTAATTTAAAGAGCTTAATGCTATCGGTTTTTGGCATACTATGTATGTTTGCACAAACAGCTTCTGCTTATACATTAGATAACTTCACGATTACTAAGGATCAGACCGTTGCAAACAAGTTTACCCGTCATACGGTAACCGGGATTACAACACCTTTACCCGTACTTCCGGATGTTCCTGGATTTCCAGCTGCATCATATGTAACCATAGAAGATATTGATGGCGACGGAATCAAGGAAATCATTGCAACTTCAGGGCTTGGACCGGACTTAGCCTTTAAAACTGCAGATGGAACTGTGGCACTTTTCACCTGGGACGGCGTTAATATGGACAGCTGGACTCAAACCGCAATTGACAGTGAACTGGCTTTCCCCAATGAGACTTTTATCCGTGATATGGACAACGATGGAGACAATGACATTGTGGTTATGGATAATTTTATCGCCGGATGGTTTTCACACCAGCCGGCAGGGATTTATTATCTGGAAAATCTGGCTCAGGATGCAGGAGGTGATGGTGACATAACAGATCCGCTAAACTGGAGGCGTAAGACTATTTTCCAGGGAGTTCCATTCACTCCAGAAGGGGAGGGCTCTTATCATCGTGCTTTCTTTATGGATGTGGATAATGACGGACTTGAAGATTTTGTGACTTCAAAGATCTGCATGGGCATATGGCAAACTGATCCATATACTGAACAGTATGCTTTTGCAGAGTGGTATAAGAAAGAAGCTCCACCTGAAGATGGGACCAATTACTCCGGACCGTACCTGTTTGGTGATGCCGGCGGTTTCCTGTTTGAGATGATCGATCTGGATAATGACGGCGACAGGGACTATGTTGCGTCACAGTTTTTTATCTCCAACCCTGGTGGTCTGGAGATAAAAGGAGCTCCTGACGGCAGTGATCCCCGTGGAGACAGCCTGGTATGGCTTGAAAATCCGGGAAGTGCTTCTTTAAGCTCCAATCCTGGCCAGTTGTGGAATCGCCACACCATTGATAACTGGTATACCTCATCTAATCCTCTTGGCAAGGGAATAGAAGTCATCGGCGCCGATATTGACAACGATGGTGTAAATGAGCTGGTTTACTCCTCTCACAATCATCAGGATTACAAATATGGTAACCGCATCTGGCCTTCAGGAGTTTACTATTTTGAAATTCCTGAAGATCCAACCGACCCATCGGCCTGGACGCCCATAACTATTGACGCGGGGGATCCAAACCTTGATCCTGATAATGCGACAGCCGTAGCCAATGATGTTTATTCCATCGATCGTGCTGGTACCCCGTATGATCAGGGGTCACCGGGAATGGTAAGAGCAGAAGACATCTCAGGCGACAGCTATCCGGATCTTGTTGTGCCTGGAGATGGAAAAGGTACGGTTTACTATTATCAGTCCGGTGGTATCAATGGCAGCACTATGTCTTATGCCCGATCTGTACTTTATGAAGATCCCGGGTGCATGCCCGGTGCTGCGGAAATTGCTGATATTGACGGAGACGGTGATAAGGATATTATTTCTGTGATATTTGACACCGGTGTTGAAAAGGCCTCCGCAGTAGCTTCAAGTTCGATATTTGTTTTTGAGCAGCTGACCTGTTCAAGCCCATATAGTGATGTTGATGGTGATGGTACCTGTGATGAACTTGATAATTGTCCTTCCGAAGCTAACCCCGGCCAGGAAGATAGTGACGGTGATGGTGTGGGTGATGCATGTGATAACTGCCTTGCAATCGTTAATGCAGATCAGGCCGATGCTGATTCTGATGGTTCAGGAGATGTTTGTGATGAATATACGGTTTATGGAACTATCGACCCTGTTATCCCGGCTACGATTGAAATTTACACAGTCACCTGCGGCGTTTCGCAACTGGTAGGTACAACCACCACTGATCAAAACGGTTACTATGCAGTTGGTGGACTGCAAAGTGGTGAATTAATGGTTGTTCCTATTGCTAGCGGTTATAGTTTTGTTCCGTTACGTAGTTGGCCTGTTATTCCTCAGGCAGTAATTCAGTCTTATGATTTTACAGCAGTTGCAAAGTGACAATGATTAACCTTGATTAAAGTATATTTCTAATCGAATTAGAAAAGGAGGTGCCATTAGACAATAGACATTTTGCAAGGATAAAAAAAGTTCTGCTTCAGAAG
>JAHEEI010000063.1 GCA_024640785.1 Pseudomonadota bacterium | reverse complement strand
AACCGCAGGGGGAGGTGCAGGACCCAAAGCGGCACAGCTCGTTTCCGACAAGAGGGCAGAAGCTGTTCTTACCGGAAATGTGGGTCCTAAGGCCTATACCGCACTTGAAGTCTCCGGGATAAAGATCTACACCGGCGTGACAGGGACCTGTCGGGACGCTTTAGACGCTTTTAAAAAAGGAAATGTCAAGTCTGTTTCAGGGCCGACAACGGAAAGCCATACCGGGTTAAGATCATAGAAATTATTTCTATAAGAGAGAAATAAAATGGCTGTAAAAGTAGAAATGCGAAAATGCGCCGGGTGTGGATGTGTGCGGAGTTTCTGTCCTTGGGAGGTGATTGAATTTGAAAAAGATAAAGCAAAAATGACCAGGATGATTGTTCTGAATGTGGCGTCTGACTTTATGAATGTGAGGCAGAGGCTTTGTCTTTGGGCTAATGAACTTTTTAGTGTTTAACATAATTAATCAAAAATAGGGAGGTAATTATTATGCCAAGAGGCGATGGAACCGGTCCGGGCGGACAGGGTCCCGGAACAGGCAGAGGTCAGGGTGGTAGACAGGGCCGTGGACGCGGGAACAAACCCGGCGCAGGTCCTGGAGGACAGTGTGTTTGTCCCGGCTGTGGGGAAAAAGTACCCCATCAGGCAGGCGTGCCCTGCTTTCAGGTGAAATGTCCAAAATGCGGCCAACAGATGATAAGAGAATAGGATTGTAGCGGTTACTATTGTTACGCTTGAAAATCATCGGATATCTTACTCAGATATTATCGGGTGTCGTGTAACTATAAATTTATATTTTTATTTTGGAGGTTGATTAAAGTGAAAATAGCCGTCGCAAGCGGTAAAGGCGGGACTGGAAAAACAACTGTTTCTGTAAATCTGGCATTATCGATTGATAATGTCCAGTATCTTGATTGTGATGTTGAAGAGCCGAATGCGGCTATTTTCTTAAAGCCGAAAATCAGCGAACATCTTCCTGTAGAAATTCTGGTGCCTGTTATTGATGAAGTAAAATGTGATTACTGCCGTAAATGCGCAAAGCTGTGTGCTTTTAACGCGCTGGTTGTGCTTCGAGACTGTACACTTCTTTTTCCTGAAATGTGTCACGGATGTGGGGGCTGTATGTATATCTGTCCTCAAAAGGCGATAACTGAACAGCACAGAAAGATAGGTGTTGTTGAAAGAGGTACCTCAGGAAATATTGATTTTATTCAGGGATTTCTTAATGTGGGTGAGCCCATGGCACCGCCTATTATAAAAAAGGAGAGAAGCCTTATTGATAATTCAAAAAACGTTATTCTTGACGCTCCGCCGGGAACCTCCTGTCCAGTTATTGAGACGATCCGTAATACGGATTTTTGTATTCTGGTAACGGAACCCACACCTTTTGGTTTAAACGATCTTGTTTTGGCCGTTGAGACGGTCCGGGAAATAAAGGTGCCTTTTGGCGTGATTATTAATCAGGATGGTATCGGAGATGATGAAGTGGATAAGTACTGTAATAAGGAAGGTATCCCTATCCTCATGAGAATTCCATGGGACAGACGAATTGCTGAGGCTTATTCAAAGGGTGAACCGGCGATCAGGGTTTTTCCTGAAATGAAAAAAGATTTTCAGAAAACAGCCTCTCTAATCATAGATACGGTAATAAAACAATAATTTTAAAATGTGGGAGATAATTAATGACAGGAATGGACACAACGGAAAATATTGTTATTAAAGCTGTTTGTATAAGTGCAAAGACCGGTATGCGAAAAAAGAACGTGGGTACAGCGCTGCTTATAGAAAACTACGGCATAAAAAATGATGCTCATGCTAATAGCACAACACATCGCCAGGTAAGTCTTCTAGCCATGGAAAGCATCCAAAAAATGAAGGACATGGGCCTGAAAGTAGGTCCAGGAGACTTTGCAGAAAACCTCACAACCGAAGGCGTTAATCTGCTGCAAATTCCAATTGGTTCGAAGATAAAGGTAGGAAAAGAAATCATACTCGAAGTGACCCAACATGGAAAAGAGTGTCATACCCCCTGCGCCATCTATTATCATTCCGGAACTTGTGTTTTTCCCACTGAAGGTATTTTTGTCAGGATAGTAAAGGGTGGTGTTATAAACGCTGGTGATAATATTTCTAAAATGGAGCAGTAAATTCCAGGCGCAGCATTTAATTAGTTAAAAAAAATACAAGGTTAGTAAGTTATTATGAAACAGCTTACAATTATCAGTGGAAAAGGTGGCACTGGAAAGACAACCATAACCGCAGCATTTGCTCATCTTTCTAAAAATGCCATTTTGGCGGATAGCGATGTTGATGCTGCTGACCTTCACCTTATCCTTGAACCTGAAATTAAGCAGCAGAAAGAATACTCCGGGGGAAGCGCTGCTTTTATTGATGAACAAAAATGTATTCAGTGCGGTATTTGTGTTGAGAAGTGTCGTTTTGAGGCAATCAAAGATTTTGTGGTCGATCCGATTTCATGTGAAGGGTGCACTTTCTGTACTTATGTTTGTCCGGAAAATGCGATTGTGATGAGAGAAAAGATTTCGGGTAACTGGTTTGTGTCCTCGACCCGGGAAGGCATCATGGTTCATGCAAAGCTGGGGATTGCTGAGGACAATTCAGGAAAACTGGTGAGTGTTGTCAGGCATCATGCAAAAGATATCGGAGAAAAGAACAAAAATAATCTGGTTATTATTGATGGTCCTCCGGGGATTGGATGTCCGGTGATTGCTTCTATTACCGGAGCTGACATGATACTGGTTGTGACTGAGCCCACATTATCTGGTTTACACGACATGGAAAGAGTGCTTGATACGGCAAAACATTTTAGTATCCCTGCAATGGTTTGTGTCAATAAGTATGATATAAACAGTGAAAACACTAAAAAAATTGAGAAAAAATGCGCAGTTAGAAAAGTGCCGGTTGTGGGACATTTGCCTTATGACAAAGCTGTGATTGCTGCAATGATACGGAAAAAATCTGTTGCAGAATATGATTGTGGAGAAGTAACCAAAAATGTCAAAAAAATGTGGGATAAAGTGACTAGAGCTTTATGGGAATAAGTTGCTCGTTTAGGGGGATAGCGGGTCTTCTTTTTGCGATTAAAGACGATGAGAAAAAATAGATACGAAATAATTTCGAAAAAATAACAGGGCACTGGCAAACACCTTGAATGATGTGCTAAACTGGTTTTATAATATACAAATAAATTATTGAGGAATAAGAATAAAATACCGGCATTATTTTATTTTTCAGCTCTGCTATAAGTCAGTAAAGGTTATTAAAATAATATTTTAAAGTTAAAAAAGATGAACCAGAATAAAAAAGTCGTTATCATTGGAGGAAATGCCTGTGGTATGAAGACAGCTGCACGTCTGCGAAGACGTGCAGCAAAAGCAGATATAATAGTTTTTGAAAAAGGGGCATTTATTTCATATGGCTCCTGCGGTTTCCCATACTATATTTCCGGGTCAGTAAAAGATTATCACAGTCTTATCGGCGGTGTGGGATCTGTACGGGATGAGGCTTATTTTGATTCGGTCAAAGGGGTTAAAGTAATAACTAAAAGTGAAGCAACTTTAATTGACAGAGAAAATAAAGAAGTTGAGGTGATTAACCACAGGACAGGAGAATCCGCACGCCATTCCTATGATGTACTGGTAATAGCGTCCGGTGGAATTCCGTCACAGCCAAAAATAAATGGAAAAGAAAGCGTAACAGGGGTGTTTACCGTAACCACTATGCAGGAGATTATTGCGATCAGAGAGTATATTGAAATGAACGGTGTAAAAGAGATTATTATTTCCGGCGGCGGATTTATCGGGGTTGAAGTTGCGGAAGCTTTAAAAGAAAAGGATCTTTCTGTTAAAATCATTAAAAAATCGGACAAAATCCTGCCGTCACTTTTTGATGAGGAGATGTCGCTTCTGATTGCAAAACATATGGAAGAAAAGGGTGTAGAGATTATTATCGGAGATGAAATTGCTGGAGTGACATCCGATGATAAAGGTCTTTTAAAAAGTATTGTTACTGAAAAAGGAAAGGTGCTCTCTGCCGGTATTATCCTGGTTTCCAAGGGTTTTATTCCGAACACCGGACTCGCTAAAGATGCGGGCCTTGAGTGCGGTGACAGCGGCGCTATCAGGGTGAATCCGAATATGCGGACTTCTGATCCGGATATTTATGCAGGCGGTGATTGTGTTGAATGTACTCACCTGGTTACCGGCAAACAGATGACCCTGGCGCTGGGTTCCCTTGCAAACCTTCAGGGCCGGGTTATTGCAGATTGTATCGCTGGCGATGATGCAGTATTTCCATCTGTCCCCGGTACGGCGATATTTAAGATTTTTGACTATACAGCATGCCGTACCGGTATCACGGAAAAAGAGGCAAAAGAGCTTGGGTATGAATGCATAAGCGCTATTGTGCCGGGTCCGGATAAGCCCCCATTTTATCCCGGCGTTAAACCTGTTATTATCAAACTTATTGTGGACAAAAAAACAAAAAGGATTTTGGGCGCGCAGATTTTAGGGCCGGGTGATGCTGCCAAGCGGATGGAGATTATTGCCACAGCGATAACCTTTGGAGCAACGGTCGATGATATGTCAATGCTGAACCTTGCCTATTCCCCTCCTTACTCTCCGCCGATGGATAATATTATAAATGCTGCAAATGCAGTAGTAAACAAGATCAAAGGACTGGCAGCCGGTTTGTCACCGCTTGAGGTAAAGAAGAAATTGGATCGCGACGATGATTTTATCTATCTGGACGTGAGAAGTGAGGAAGAGTTCAATCGTATGCGGATAGATCATCCGAAAGTAATGCTTTTGCCCCTTGGGAAACTGAGATCTGAAGGCAGCAGGCTTCCGAAAGATAAAGAAATTGTGGCGAGCTGCATGTCAAGTCTCAGAGCATACGAGGCGTGTGTCATTCTTAAGGCAATGGGTTATCAGAAAGTATCTTTTATGGACGGCGGGCTGATGGCCTGGCCTTATGCGCTTTCAACATAATATGGCATCTTATCTTTATAACAATTTTAGAATAACTCCGGATAAAACTGGCGTATTCGAGTATGCTAAAGTCAGCTATCCGGTCCGTTACGGAAAAATATCTGAGATCAGGACCGATGATCATATTTTTCAATTTAATTTAAACGGTGAGCTGAAATTTGTCAGAAGTCTTGCTGAAAACTGGCCTCATCCCGGCGAGTGGCTGAAACGAACAATGGCCAATGACTGGATCTACTATGCTTCTGATAATTACAGCAAAAGCTATGATCTTATCGGAGAATATTATTTGCCCTGCTTTTCTTATTCTGATAACCCTTTTACCCATCGTCGCCCATTCATGCAGATGGCGGTGTGTGATGCAGTCCGTTCATTAAACTGCCTGATTGAAAAACTTAAATCTGTTGAAGTCAGCTCTTTCCCTCAAAACATAAGAGTTTTTATTGACAGTATTATTAGAAATGATGAACAGGTTTTGTCAGACAAGGCAAACCGATTCCATGAGATTCTGGGTGGATGGACCAGTGTTTTACCTCCTGATGTCCGTCATGTGGACTATGAGGTTATACCAATAAATATTGCCGACGGCTGCTTATATAAATGCGGTTTCTGTAGCGTAAAGAATAACCACGATTTTACTGTACGGAGCCAAAGAAACATTAAGCATCAGATCCTGGCCCTGAAATCGTTTTACGGTATAGACAGTGTTAATTACTGTTCAATATTTCTGGGACAGCACGATGGGCTTCATGCAGGTATTGATCTTATTGAATTCAGTGCATTAACGGCATGGGAATGTTTTGACTTTAAAAACTCATTAATGAAAACACCTCGTCTGTTTCTGTTCGGAAGTGTAGACGCTTTGCTGGGGGCTGATGAAAAGATGTTTAACCGTATTGACCGGCTGCCTTACAGAACAATAATTAACTTGGGTCTGGAGTCTTTTGATCAGGAAACACTTGATTTTCTTCAAAAACCGACTCCTGCAAGTTCTGTTAAAAAAGCCTTTCACAGAATGGTTGATATTAACAATTGCTATGAGAATATTGATCTGACGGCTAATTTTATTATTTCTAAGGATTTGCCGCCAGCCCATATTGATTCAATAATTGAGAATTGCAGTTATTTCTCTCCGGGTAACTGCACAAAGGGAAGTCTTTATTTATCACTTCTGGGAAACAGTTTGGATACCCATGACATAATGAAGGTGCTTGTAAAAATTAAAAAAGGCCAGTCTTTTCCTGCGTTTTTATATCTGATTCAAAGGTTATGATGTTCTTTTTCTACCTTTTAACTTAATAGAAAACTGTCCGTCAGGTGGAAAATGTTGATTAAAGTTCTTGATAGAAAGGTTTTGAAATTGTGGACAAAAAACAGAGATCTATAATTGTATATTCTTCTCCTGCCGGTAGAACAAGGCATGTAGCGGTAGTCATTAAAACAGTGTTGGATGATATGGGCTGTTTGCCTGAAATATTTGATCTGGGCGAAAAAGAGGATTGTCAGAGGCTTGAATCAGCACAAAAAAGTTTTGCCATCGGTGATTGTCTGTGGATAGGTTCTCCGGTCTATACTTACCATGCTTTACCAGCGGTTACAGAGTTTATAGCAAAACTATCCTTAAATAGGGGAGGTTTTGCCGTGCCTTTTGTGACCTGGGGTGCGGTTTCAAGCGGGTTGGCACTTTATGAAATGGGGCGACAGCTGGAAGATAAAGGGTATCATATTGCGGGTGCAGCAAAAATAGCCGCACAGCACTCAATGCTGTGGCAAGTTAAGAATCCTCTGGGGTATGGACGCCCTGACAGTCGGGACGATGGGCTGATAGCTGATCTTGTTAAGAAAGTATACGCAAAAATTAATTCCAATGAAGTTGAGGGTTATCCTTTAGAAAAGCTTAATTATCAGCCCGGTCCTGCCCAAAAAGCAATGCAGGAGATGAATCTTGAAAAAGCCCGGCCAATGTTTCCAAAAATAGAAGCGGATAAAGATCTTTGCAGCAAGTGCGGAGCATGTGAGAAAGTCTGTCCTGTCCATGCGATCAGATGTTCTCCTTATCCGCGAATTGATGATAAGTGTATATTTTGCTTTAACTGTGTCCGGTTATGTGAAGAGAACGCTTTTAAGATTGATCTTTCACCGCTTGGGGACAGGCTGAGAAATATGGCAAAAGAGAATAATGAGTACCCTCTATCAAAAACATTTGTATAAATTTAGATATTATTACCAAGAGAAGGAGATCTCGGTATGACCCAACAAGAGAAAAAAACAAAAGCACAGATTAAAAAAGATATCATAGAATTTTTAAACCAAACTTCAGGTTCAGCGGATAAAAAACCCGGCCGACACAGCTGCGGTATGGTGCACAGAAATGCTCTTGTACTGGCCACCTCGCATAAGGACGCACCCCGTGCCACACCGCTGGAATTTTTCAATGAAGGTCTTATTATCTATATCTTTGCTGAACCCGGCGGGAAAATAGCTAATCTTAAGCGCAATAAAAAGGTTTGTGCAGCCGTCTATGAACAGCCTTTAAAGCATTCCAAAGTACAGAAAAGTGTGCAGATATTCGGTATGGCAGAACTTATCACTATCCGGAACAATCCAAGGCTTTTTAAATCCAAGGCGCGCAAATGGAATTTGTATGGTGTGATCGAGTCGTTTCTGAAGCCTTATTTTAAACAGAATAAGGTTTCAGAAAAAGAAAAGAAAATGATGGAGGATAAGTTGTTGAAAAGCATCAATATGATTAAAGTTAATCCCCACAAAGTGATCTTGAGAGAGTATAATCCAGATTTTAAAATGCCGAAGTATGAATGGACAAGATAAAGCGTTATTAAACAAAATGCGATAGAGGAGAAAGTTATGACACATGAAGATGCCGGGCATTATGCGGCAAAGCATAAAGGTTCAAAACTTAATGAAGCAATTGCGGTAAAAGTACGTGAGATGATGTCTGGTAAAAGCCTTTCCTGCGGTGCGGCCCATGCTATTTCCGTAGAGCTTAAAGTTATTCCTTCAGAAGTAGGTGTTGTGCTTGATTTGCTAGAGGTGCGTATCGGAAAATGTCAACTCGGGCTTTTTGGTTATGGGGAGAAAAAAAGAATTGTCAAGCCGGCGGATGAGGTTGATCCGGAGTTAAAGAAAGAAATAGAATCTAAACTGCTTGGATGTCGTCTTTCCTGTAAATCTGCCTGGGATATCGCTGAAAAATTTAAAATGAAAAGACTTGACCTGGCCAATGCCTGTGAAAAGCTCAAAATAAAAATTAATTCCTGTCAGATCGGTTCGTTCTAAATAATTCAGGCTAAAGCTTAACGCATTTTTACAAAAGAGGTAGCCAGATGTTAAAATCCAGAAAAATTCTTCTTGTCTTAATTGCTTTTATTGCTACAGAAAGCATGCTTTTTATAGTTCCATCAGACAGCAGGTTCTTTTTTGAACCTGGATATACCTTCAAGGAATTTGCCAGACTCAACGGGGTTAAGCCGGGCAAGGTTAAGAATGAACTGGGAAGACCTGATATCCGGGGAAGAGAAACACTTGCTGGTTTGGGAATAGATAAAGCGCGGGCAGCTGATTTGATCTCACATATAAAAGGGCGGTTTCCGGCAGAAAAAATAGTAAAGCTCCAATCGGTTTTTGCTGTTTTTACAACGATTGTAATTTTTCTTCTTTTTAAAAACAGGATGAGTCCTGCAATGAAGACTGTACTGCTTCTGATTGCAATTGCCGGTTTTGGGTTTTTTCCCGGAAAGATGGTTAATCCCATGGTCAGTTTGGTTAAATTTATGAAGGGACTTGCCGGGATCGAAGCAAACGTTTTTACCTGGTTTCTGACGCTCACCTGTTTTTCTTTGCTTTCAGTTATCGGTACTAAAGCGGTTTGCGGCTGGATTTGTCCTTTTGGCGCGCTTCAGGAGCTTATTTACGGGATACCCGGGTTTAGCCAATTTAAAACAAAATGTAAAATCCCGTTCTTGCTTTCAAATATTTTCAGGATCCTGCTTTTTCTGGGATGCATTATCGCGCTTTTTTATAACCTTTTTGGTTTAAAAGAGCAGGGCAGGGTCATCTATCATGTAATCAATCCCTTTAATCTTTTTGAATTTAATTTCAGTATGGTGTCCGTTCCGATCTATATCGGTATAACGCTTGTGGCAGGCTATCTTTTCTACCGGCCGCACTGCTATTTTGTTTGTCCTTTCGGTCTTTTTTCATGGCTGTTTAAAAAAATGAGTATTTTCAGGGTTTGGATTGATCGGGGTAAATGCACAGAATGTCATGCCTGTGTTAAGGCCTGTCCCGGTCTTGCCATGAAAGGCATTTATGAGGAAAAAATATTTCCTGCAGACTGTTTTTCCTGTGGCGAGTGCCTTGCTTCCTGCAAATTTGACGCTCTTTCATATTCCTGCGGTAATAGGAAAGATGAGCACCGACTTATAACCCAATAAGAGAATGAGCAATGCTCAAGCTTACGATACTTTGTGAAAACTCTGTGATTCCCAGCCCGGATCTCTTGGGCGAGCACGGGTTTTCGGTGTTGATTGAAAAGGGAGACAAAACTTTTCTTTTTGATACGGGTCAGGGCCATACCATAGTTCAGAACGCAAATGTGCTACAAAAGGATCTGAGGAAAATCTCTAAAATATTTCTTAGTCATGGGCATTTTGACCATACCGGCGGGCTTAAAGCTGTTGTTAAGGAATGCGGAACAATGAAGGTTTACTCACATCCGGATATCTTTAATGAGCGTTTTGCGGTAACAAATGAGAAAGGAATGGATAGAATAAGGTCTGTGGGTATCCCTGAAGAAAAGGATGTTTTTTTAAAGCTGGGAACGGTTTATCATTTTAATACAAGTTTTTCAGAAGTGGACGAGGATATGTTTTTAACCGGAGAAGTTTTAAGAGGAACCTCTTTTGAGCAGGGAGATAAAAGACTGGTTGTTATCAAAAATGATGAAATGGTGCAGGACCCGTTTAGAGATGATCAGTCCCTGGTGATAAAAACAGAAAAGGGACTGGTGGTTGTTCTGGGCTGTGCCCACTCCGGAATGATAAACACGCTTAATCATATTAAGGGTTATTTTCCGGATGAAAAGTTTCACATGGTCATCGGCGGGACGCATATGAGTTTTCTTGAGGATCTGCAGATTGAAAAGACAATTGAGTCGCTTAAGGTTTTCAATATAGATAAAATCGCTGTTTCCCATTGTACAGGACTTAATGCTACGGTTAGTCTAAAGCAGGCTTTGGGCAAAAAATTCTTTTTTGCCCAGACTGGAACTGTAATAAAGGTGAATTGACGGCTCTAAAATATGAAACATGAATATAACCAAACAGTACTCAAGGCACTTTTTGGAAAAATTGAAGAGCTCGAATATGATGCAATATCCATTCCTGCAACCCCTTTGCTTTATATGAATGCCGGTATCAGCATGAAAATAAAAGAATTTGCCGGACAGGGCATTGAAGATGAAGCCTTAAAACAGGCCCCCGGAACGCAGGGCGATGCGATTTTAACCGGGGCCGGAGAGCTTCCTTCAAAAAAAATATTTCACTGTGTTATGCTGGATAACAAAAAAAATGCTTCCCCCGACAGTTTGCGGATGAGCGTAAAAACTGTTTTTGAAAAATCAGAAAAGCTTGGTTTTAGGAAACTGGCTTTTCCTGCAATAGGCGCATCCTTTCCCGGAATTGATCCAAAAACAGCAACGGAAATAATCGTATCCCAGACAAAAACAAGTCTCACTGAAAAACCGGGAGTTTTTTCAGAGATATGTTTTATGGTGTGCGATTCAGTCCCTTATATGTATTTTAAGAAAGCGCTCAAGAAACATTTTAAAGAGTAATTATGAAAGGAAGAAATATGAAAGAATATCCGGTTATAATAGCAGGCGGCGGACCGGCAGGCGCGGCCTGTGCCAAAGCATTGAAAGAAGAGGGGATTGAAGCTCTTGTAATTGAAAAAGAAAAACTGCCGCGGCACAAAATCTGCTCCGGTATTCTGTTCGGTCAGACCCAGGTTTTGCTGGAAAAGTATTTTGGTGCGATACCTCCGGATGAAGTTTACTGTGAGCCGAATACTATTAATGCAGCTGATATACAGGAGTGGAATAAGGAAAAAGGGTTTTTTAATTATGTTTGGGAACTGCCTAAAAATGGTATTGACTTTTCAAAAGAGTATAAAAATATTTGGCGAAACAAATTTGACCGATGGCTTCTTGAGCAGTCCGGTGCCAATGTTCGGGAAAATTGTTTACTTCGAAACTTTTCAACTGATAAGGGTAAGATAAGCGTTGATGTTTTTAATAAGGAGAAGATTCAGATTGATAAGCTTGACATGGAAAAAGCGCGTGAACAGATTTTATGTAAATATCTGATCGGGGCTGACGGTGGTAATTCTCAGGTTCGGAAGATTCTGGAACCGGATTGGATAAAAGCCGGGCCCGAGGTGGTTATTTTCCAGGCGTATTATCGGTTTGAGAATATGGGAGAGCTCAAAGACGGAAGCTGGAATGTGTTCTTTAAAAAAGAAGTCGGAGAAATGCTTTGCTGTGTACACCGTAAAGGAGATTTTTTAACTCTTTGTGTGGGCGGGTTCACGGGAATGAACCTGAATGAGAGTATGGCTGTGTTTAAAAAATTTCTGTCTGATCAATTTAGAGTTGTTTTTACAAAACAGGAACGGGTTGAAGGTTGTCTAATGAGACTTGCTCCGCCGAACCTGGGAAAAGGAAATATTCTGCTGACCGGAGAAGCCGCAGGAATAATATATCTAAACGGTGAGGGGATCAGCGCGGCAATAGATTCAGGTTATCGTGCTGGAAAAGCGGTTGCCCGGGCAATAAAGGAAAATAAAGATGTTTCTTTAATTTACGCTGAAATGACAACCGATGTTCTTGATCACATGAAAGTCTGTATGAAAGAAATTCATTTTTTAACTGAATAAAAAGCAAATAATTCCTGAGAAAGTTTAATATTTAACATTATTATTATCGCTTATGTTGATTTTTGTGGTGTATTGAAATATTAAGGTTAACTAAAGTAATGTTCAGCATTATCCTTTTGAAAATATTTTACATGGATAAAAAAACTAAAAGTTAGGGTCTATCTATCATATAAAGTAATTTGTAAATGACGATGAAGAAAATATTTCTCACACTGTTCGTCCTAGTTGGGCTCGCATTTGGAATTTACCTTTATTACCCACCTGCCAAAGTTTTTTATCTAGAACTGATAGAGGTTACTAAAAAAAAACCACCACCTATTTCCTTTCCTTCTTTGGATTTTCCTGAATAAAATAAAATTCATATTATGTTCCATAATTTTGAATATGGTGAGAGTTCATATTACTTCTGGTAATATGAACTTTTTTAAGTGAGGAGAAAATCCATATTATTATTGTTTATGTTGACTTATGAAGTGTGCTGAAATGTTAAGGTTATCTGAAGTAATATTGACATTTTTTTTTAGTTTTTCTATTATTTTAAAAACGATTATCAATCAAAATCAAAAAGGAGGGGACATGCAAAAAACAGCTGAAACAACTATTACTGTACATCTTCACTCAGGAGATCCGATTGTATTTAAACTTGATTCAACTGATGATAGACAGATAAATGCTGGAGCTAGAATCGAAAGCAGTATGAACGCCAATTTTTTCGGTGTTGAACTGGACGGAAAACTTATTCTCATTCCAACTAGCAGTATTTTAAAAGTTGAAATCTCGCCTGCACCTGAAGCTATGATTTCCCATGTAGTTAAGGGTGCGAGATCAGCATAAAGACTTAATGGGTTTGTATGGTTAGAAAGAAGCGGCACTATTTTATAGTTCCATAAGTTTTTTTCAATCGAAATACTAAGGCAGGGGATCGTCTCTGCCTTTTCTTTTAATTTTGCTCAAGTTAAAGAACCAAGAGTAAGACTGACAAAAGTTATGTTACGTTTAAATTTCAGAGTTTACAGGAGATATGCAAACGCAATCAAAACGGAAAAGAATTTTATTCTTATACTGTAACTTTTTACATTTAGATAAAATTTGTAAATATATATCATTATATTACAGTTACTTTTCATAATATATTAATGTAGTTTTTTAATTTTTAGGGCTTAAAAATGGTTTCTGTATTTTAAAATCACAAAGACATAGTCCAAAGATAGATGCCCACATAAAAACTCAGATTTAGTAAACTATTTTTGCTAACCTATTAGGAAAGGACTTTCGATTTGAAATAAGGAAGGGGTATTTAAATCTTCCCACAGACTCAAAATATAAAAATCGGTTTTGAATAGTATAGAAAAACAGAAATAGTTAATCTTATCAGAAGTAACATGAACCTTGGCAAGAATTATGAGTATGGAACGAACCTTTGAATTTACATTTTGTTAAGGTTCCGAATGGTTATGTGGAAGGCATCAGGCGGGGTTTTTAGTTCCCCGCCTGATATATACTTTTGAAGCTATCTGATTAGCATTAATTTTACATGGAGGCTGACTACAAACCTCCACAAGAAACTTGCTCACACACATCCAC
>JAHEEI010000062.1 GCA_024640785.1 Pseudomonadota bacterium | reverse complement strand
TTCTAAAAGAAGCCAGCTGCAGAACAAATTGACTATTCGGTTTCAGCCTGACAGCAGGCTCAGGGATACGCTTTACAAGATTTCGACAGGCTTTATCAATTAACGCAACGGTTTCTTTTGAGCGCAGTTCAAGGCCGCATCTAAAAAAAGAGGCGATAAGCGAAAAGGGATTCAGTGGCAAATCACCTTCGTGCGAACGTTCAACAAAACGTTCTGACCAGACGGTTTTTCCGCTGTTTGTTTCAACCATTCGAATACGCAGTGAAAGAGACTGTTGGGAATAGAGGCCCAGAAACAGTTTTTTGAGGTCGATAACTTCACCATAGATAATGAAATCGGCTTTCATAAATGCCCCGATATCCCGGGAAGATATCTTCTGCCAGGGCTTTTTAAAAGCGTTCTCTAATGTCTTTACCTGTGCATCAACCTCAAAAAGCTCAATATCGACATAGGGTTTTGAACTAAAATGATTGTAAAAACTGCTGCGGACCAGAGCCCCGAGATGATCTTTGCCCGGGCTGTTTTCAAAAGGCATTATTGCAATATGTTTGGGAGCTGCGCCGATGAGCAAAGGCTCTTTCATATCGCATCTATCCTGTGGATAAGTGTTACGCAGCGAACATGCGCTGCAGACAATCAGCAATATACAGGATACAAATATTTTTACCATAGAGGGGTACATAAGGTTTTTCCAGGGTGATGACGTTGAACCGCCATGAATGTATTACCCATTGTAGTTGCGTTATTATTACCTTAGAAAGATGACATTCTGATGAACTTCATATTAAATAAAGTTAATCTTATAAAAAATTTTCCCCTGTCATTAGCCACCCTGTTAACAGCCCGATAATAGGTTTTATTTTTAAGGGTTCCCCTGTCAAGAACAACACCCCTGCTTTTAATATTCTCTGCAGTCCGAAGAACTTAAATCCCTCGGGGCTTGATTCTCGTAACGGGCACCCGTAAAATAAGGGATTTCAGAAAATTTAGCTGAGGCTCTTTATTTGTTTTAGGGAGTATTTCTTCTTTTTTTGACAACCCTTGTACGACTTATTTTGAGGTTTATGCCTGTTTTGGGAGGGTATGGCGAACACTTGCTTTCGCTAATAATATTGATATTCTACTTCAAGAACAGTTTATCTTACCAGAAACACCATGAACTCCGGCAATAACCAAGATTCTGGCAGGTTAACTGAATTCTGGAATCTGTCAAAGATACTGATAGTTCTTTATATTAATTATCCTAATCAGTGAAGATAAAGCCTCCGCAAGATCAATTCCCTACAGAAAATATTTTAACATGATATATAAAAAACGGGACTGTTTATCCGTTTCCAGCAGCCGGACTAACGCTTGGAGCTCCCGGGCAGAAAGCCGAAGCGATTGACATCTTGACGAATAATGATGACCCGCACATCCCTGGAGGACAAAAGTTCCTCAATAAACGCCGGGTCATCGGGCACGTGGTAAAGAAACACCGGGATATTGCGTAGCCCGCAACGGGTGTTGGGCCCGTAGATAGGCTGCGCCCGGAGACCACTGTTCAGACCCATCACCGTGAAACCCCCGAAATAGTAGACCGCCTTGAAAATATCTGCAACCACCGGGCCCATGATGTTTGTGTCAAACGTTGGTTTGCAGTCATAGATCGTTTGAAAGCCCGCTTGTTTTACGGCCAGAAGGTTTAGCGGGTCCTCGCCCTCGACATAGACACGATCCCTCAGATCACCGCGATCCATGAGCAGCTTCAGCCTTGCGAGTGCAGCCTGAAGCTGGCGCCTGTCCAGATGGCGCAGATCCTTCCAGTCGAGCCAGAAGTACCCGTCGTTCCCAACGGCATCGAAAAGTCTGTCGAGAGTCAGGATGGAGCCGCTTGTCTTGTCATAGTGCCTGCCATGGGAGACAACGAATCTGGCTAACTCCGAATCATAAAATACGTCGACCTCTGTTCCCCTGGCCCCCTGGTCGAACGCATAGCGGATACTCTCGATTGAGTTTCGAACCCGAACCGGCGAGCCATCTGATCCGTCGGTGACAAGGCCTCTTGTCGCCCACACCTTGTGAGGGTCGTCATACACCCCAGCGTAGGTCCGCTGAGACAGGTTGTGATCTACCCATAAAATCATCAGGATGAAGCTCGTCATGATGCCTCCAGCAGTCAAGAGAAGGAGCGGAAACCACCATAGCTTAGGACCTTCTCCGAAAGCGTTCCGCGCCTGCCAGCCGACCCAAAGCAGCGCAAATATGACAAAGGCAACGATGAGTTGGGGGAAAAACCCTGTCGATGCACTCGCCGGGTCAGCCAAGACCGCTGAGAGCTTGGCGACAAGGAGCAGCACTCCCATAGTGAGACAAAGGATGGAAACACGATTTTGCATAAACGGCTTTCACTAAAAGGTGAACTTGGATAGCCCGTCCACCTGGTTTAATTTGTTTATTTGGGGTTCCTTCACTTTATTTTACACCGTGTCGACTTCTCTTCCGTTTATCTTAGCAATATGGAAAGTCAAGCTTAAAACCGTCTTGAAATAGCAGTTTCTGAAGACACAAAACGAAAAACACCCAGCTGTTAAAAGCTAAGCGCTTGATTTATCTTACACGCCCGGAGGGATTCGAACCGCAGGCCCTCGAATTCGAAGTCTGTTTTGCGTTTAAACTAACACAAAAAAAAATAAAACAAAATATAAAATCACTGAGGGCTCAGAAGGTCAGCCCAGAGGACATAAGAGTTCTATTAATAAAAGCACATGAAACTTCCATCGGTAGGCTCAGACCTCCAGTTGATGAGTCCATTGCAGGGTTTGAAAAAGTTCTGAAGAAAACGCCTGAAATGGCAGACATATATTTCCCTATGGGTGTCAGCGTTGATAAAGGTGAACAGAAGGACAATGCAAAAAAAAATTATATTTAGGATTAAACATATAAAGGATAAAAATATTTTTCCATAAAAACAAACAATCAAATAAACATCCTGTTATCAAGCCATATTAAAAAAAACCCTAAATTAAAATTATTTAATATGTCTTTAATGTTTAATTAATTTCGAATTGCTAAATATTTACATAATTTAAACTATGATCTAAGGGCCTGTAATAAAATAATACCACAGGTCCGAGTAACCCGTTTAACAAGGTGAAGCATGAAAAGATTGTTTAAAAGTCGTTATGGAACAGTCTATGCACTCTTTTTTGTGTTTGTTACAGTTTCTGCCCTGACGCGTACTGTTCTTTTTTTGCAGAGTTTCAGGGATATGGACAGCTCTTTGGGTCTGATTCTTAAAATATACGGTATGGGCCTTTTTTTTGATACAGTCACTTTTTCGTACGCAACCGCCCTGCTGATCGTTTATCTCGCAATTGTCCCGGCCAGGTTTTTCAGGTATCGGCTGCATACCTATCTGCTTTACAGCATAAGTATGATAGCATTATTTTGCATGTTTTTTATTTCTTTTGCCGAATATTTCTTCTGGGATGAGTTTGGTACCCGGTTTAATTTTATTGCCGTTGACTATCTTATATATACCCGTGAGGTGGTCGGTAACATCTGGGAATCTTATCCCATGTCTGCCCTGCTTTCCGCTTTACTCTTTATGACTATCGGGGGATTTCTTCTCATTAAACGCTGCATCGCCATTTCAGTTGAACACCCCGGAACCGGAAGACAGCGTTTGGCCGGCACGCTTATGCTGTTGAGTCTGCCAGTATTGAGCTATTGTTTTGTCGACCTGTCACGCAGCAGTATATCAGAAAACAGGTTCGCTAACAGTCTGGCCGAAAACGGCATCTATACCTTCTGTGAAGCGTTTATGCATAACAGTCTCGATTATTATGAGTTTTATAAAACAGAACCGGATAAGGATACTTTTAATACTTTACGTCAGCTGACAGCCGAAAAAAATGCTGTTTTTACGGATAGTGACCCCTTTTCCGGAACAATCAAGCGGATTGTAAAAAAACATCCGGGCGATGAAGCTGACTGCAATGTGATTCTGATCATGATGGAAAGCATGAGCGCCAGGTATTTTGATGCTTTTGGCAATAAAGAGCATTTAACACCAAACCTTGACAAAATTGCGCGTGAGGGCATGCTGTTTAAAAATTTATACGCAACCGGCAACCGAACCGTCCGGGGAATAGAAGCAGTAATGCTTTCGGTACCGCCGACACCGGGCCGCTCTATTGTTAAACGGCCCCATAATGAGAATTTACATTCTATCGGAAGCATATTTGCTGAAAGGGAATATGATAACAAGTTTATTTATGGCGGCTACGGCTATTTTGATAATATGAACTATTTTTTCGGCAATAACGGCTTTACTGTCATTGATAGAAAAAACTTTACGAACAGCGAGGTCACCTTTGAAAATACCTGGGGGGTTTGTGATCAAAACCTTTTGGAGCGGCTTTTAAAAGAATCGGATGCCTCTTATGCCGACCGCAAAAAATTCTTTTCATTTGTCATGACGACTTCAAATCACCGCCCCTTTACCTTCCCGGACAGTCAAATCAAGATCCCCGCCAATGCCCCGCATCGAAACAGAAAACGGGGGGTTGCCTATACGGACCAGGCTATCGGCGAGTTTATTGAGAAAGCCCGAACCCGGCCGTGGTTTAAAAACACACTGTTCGTTATTGTGGCCGATCACTGCAGCAGCAGTGCCGGCAAAACCGACCTGCCGCTTGAAAACTATCGAATCCCGATGATCATCTATGCTCCGGCCCTTATTGCGCCGGCAGAGATAGAAACTCTGGCAAGTCAGATCGATACCGGCCCGACAATTTTTGATTTACTGAACTGGCAGTATGAAAGCAGTTTTGTCGGGCAATCCATTCTTAAAATGTCTCCGGCACAGGAGCGGGCGTTTATAGCGAACTATCTGAATCTGGGTTACCTTACTGACAATATGCTGACGATACTAAAACCCGGAAACACGGTTTCATCTTTTACGGTTGACCGGGAAACAAATACTATAAAACAGGAACAGCACGGCCTTGATAAACATCAAAGAAAGGCTATTGCTTATTACCAGGGGGCTAGCTTTCTCTACCAGCAAACCATAAGCAGAAACCCCTCTCCTTTACTTATTGCACACAAAAATCCGTTGAGCCGCCCCGCCTATGTGAAAGAAAAAGTTTTATTATAGATTAATCTGATTTTTTTAATTTATATATTATTTTAAATATTGTTATAATTATATAATTAGATTATGTGTTAATAAGTAGACAAAACAAAATTTAAATTTTTTGGCTACCCAGCACTCTTTTTAATATTTAAAAAAACAATTTTATGAAATCTAAGCAAAAAGCTTCTGTTCACCTTTGGGGACCTGATCTGTGGCCCTGGTATACAGCTCTCCTGTTAAGTGTTATCATCTGTTTTACAGGGGTTTTTGACCGTGAGCTCTGTACGCCTGATGAACCGAGGGTTGCTGCGATTTGCCTGGAGATGAGCCAAAACAATAACTTTATTGTGCCCCACCTTGCCGGTGAGCCCTTTGTGGAAAAGCCCCCCCTTTATTTTGCTGTGGCTGCCGGCTTAATCAGAACTATAGGTCCTCTTACGGGAAGTACTGATGCTATTCGTTTGAGTTCGGCTTTTTGGGGTGTCGGTATTATTGTCATGACTTTTCTGCTGGCTCGACTGTTGGCGAGCGGACTAAATGATCCTTCCGACAACTCCGCTGCGTATACCTGCAGATTTGCCTTAACAGCAGCCGTTTTGCTGGCAACGATGACTACTTTTATTAAACAGTCTCATTGGATTCGTGTGGATGTGGCCCTTGCATTTTTTGTAATTGCGGCGATATGGAGCTTTGCTGAGGCGCATTTTTGCAACCGGAAAAAGTTTTTATTTTTGGCAGCTGTTTTTTCAGCGGGAGCCTTTTTATCCAAGGGAGCCCTCGGCCCTGTTATGATCGGAATTGGATGGGCCGGAATGTTTCTCCCACGAATGATCTCATGGCTGTCCAGCGACAGAAAAGAAAAAGATATTTTTAAATATTATTTTCCAAGCCTGTTACTGTTTCTAATCTTAATCATAGCCTGGATAGCAGCTCTGTATGTTGTTGGCGGCCGGGAAATTTTTGACGAATGGTTCTTTAAAAACCAGATCGGAAGGTTTACGGGAAGCTCCGGGCTGGGGCATGAAAAGGGTGAAACCCCCTTTTATTATTTGAAAAAGCTTTTAAGCCATGCGCTGCCCTGGACGCCACTGGTTCTGATCTGGTTTTTTCAGGTGGTTACTGACTTTCGTAAACGCGGTTTTCGGGCACTTTCTCAAGAGCGGATTTTTCTGCTGGTCTGGAGCTTGGGCACCCTTGGGGTTCTGACGGCTGCAGGTTCAAAACGCGGATTGTATTTGTTTCCTTTGATGCCTGTATTTGGAATAATGTGTGCAGAGGTTTTGCAGAGGGTTTTACCGAACTGGTCTCGTTTCTATTTCAGGCTCCTGCTGTTTTTGTGTATTGCTGTGCTTGCCGGATTGGCTTTCTTGCCGCTGCTATTCGGATTAATCCCCCAGGAGTTGTTGTCAAAATATGGGCTGTCTCCCATGGAATGGAATTATTGGAATGCTGTTTCCGGTCTGTGCCTGATTGGCGTTGCAGGTCTGGTTTTTCGTTTCCGGACAACTTTTACATTTCCCCTTATTGTTTTGGCCGTGGCAGCGGTCTGTCTGTGCGGTATTAAAGTTACTCTTCCGCTTTATAATGCCAAGAAGGGTATGATGGAGAAAAATGTTAAAAATTTTATAGAAAAAATAGATTTTGCAGAAAGGCCGCGAATTGCCTCATATAGATTTACAGAAAATTTGATGGGCCTTTTCTATATAGCTGGCGGCTGGAAAATTTCCAGGATAGATACCATAGACAGGGTAAACAATATTCTTGAGGGGAAAGATACATCTTTTGACAGTTTAATTATCAGCACTGAACAACCCCTTTCTGCTCTTGTGACAAATCCCCTTAATAGTTGTGTGATTAATGAAACCCGTGTCGAAGGACCTGCTGAAAAGGATCGCTTGCTATGGGTGATGAGTGATTCCAGGAAATTACAATTAGGGCACGGTAATCTTTCAGGACAAAATTTAAATTCTTCCAGAAAATGAAGGGCGCACAAAAAAACGGATAGAGATGTGGAATCTGAAATCCGGCACAAACTGATTTGTTGGGACAAGCTTAAAAAATACCGATGCAGGAGGAAGTAATGAATGAATTTATTCCCATGAGCAGACCTTTTCTCGGAAAGGAAGAAATTGATGCTGTAGTTGCGGTTATGGAGTCGGGGTGGATCACCACAGGTCCAAAGTGTCAGGAGTTTGAGGAGAAGTTTGCCGAGTTTACCGGAGCTAAACAGGCACTGACCATGAGCTCAGGCACAGCTGGAATGCACCTTGTATTAAGAGCCCTGGGGATAAAAGAGGGGGATGAAGTGATAACCCCTTCCCTGACATTTGCCTCCACTGTGAATCAGATTGTGCTTGCTGGTGCCAAACCGGTTTTTGCTGATATTGATTATGATACCCTCCTTATAAACCCTGAAGAGGTAAAGAGGCTTATTTCAGAAAGAACAAAAGCTGTTATTCCGGTACATTTTGCAGGAGCACCGGCGGATATGGATGTTATTGAGGAGGCTGCGGGGAATATCCCGATTATTGAGGATGCTGCCCATGCCATTGATACCCATTATAAGGGCAGACATATCGGGCATAAGAATCCGGCCGTATTTTCGTTTCATCCCATCAAGAATATTACAACGGGTGAAGGGGGTATGGTAACCAGCAGTGACCAGGTCGTTATACAAAAGCTTAAGTCGTTGAGGTTTCACGGTATTGAGCGGGATGCCTGGAAACGTTATGGAAAGGCATCCGACCCTACATATGACATAATAGATCCAGGGTTCAAATATAATATGACCGATATCCAGGCGGCTATTGGTCTGGAGCAGCTGAAGCGCATAGCTGTTATTACACATAAACGTACTGAAATTGCTGAACAGTATCTCGAGAGCCTTTCCGGGATAAGCGGTCTGGATCTGCCGGGCACCCCGGCATTTGATCACAAACATGCGTGGCATCTTTTTGTGGTCAAAATAAAATCAATGGGGCGTCATGATCTTATGCAGCGGCTGGCCGAGAAAAATATTGGATACGGCCTGCATTTTCCGGCATGTCATACCCTGAGTTATGTCCAAAAGCGATTTGGCCGTACTGAGCTGAAAGTAACAGAAGAAGCTGCAGACAAGATCATCAGCCTTCCCCTTTATCCGGGAATGGAGGATGAGCAGGTGCAGAGGGTTATAGATGCAGCAAGGAAACTTCTTTCGTGAAAAAAGGCATTATTATTACCATTGTCCTTATGCTGATTGCATTTACTTCTGTCGGCATGTGGGGTGATATTCTCAAAGCTGGTCCGGAAATAAAAAAGTTTCCGCTGTATATGATTCCCCTTATCGCGGTTTTCGGATTCTGTAATGACCTGATAAAATTTTTCAGGTGGCATCTCTATCTGCGAAAAACAGGGGTTGGCATTACCGTTAAAAAGAGTCTGGCAATCTTTGTTGCTGGCCTTTCCATGAGCGCTACCCCTGGTAAAATCGGTTTTATCATTAAAGCTCAGATGCTTAAATCACTTTCCGGGCGTACCCTGCTTGCAACATCACCGGTAATAATTGCAGAACTGTATATGGACCTGGTTGCGTTAAGTTTCATTTCCCTGTTTGGTGTCGGCCTTTTCGGTACCGGTTTATGGGTTGCAATTGTGTTTTGCACTGTACCCCTGCTGGCATTAATTCCGTGTGTAACCGACAAAGCTCTGCAGCTGATCGCAAAGGTTCAGCTATTTTCAGGTAAAGCCACTCATCTAAAATCAGCCCTTGATGATATGTTTTCACTGTTTGGCCCCAGTGTACTGGTTCCGGCATTTATTATCACTCTTGTCGCCTGGACCAGTGAGGGGGTTGCCCTGCACCTCATTCTGAAATGCATGGGTTTTGAACTGGGGATTGCTGAGGCCACGATCATATTCGGTTTTGCCACCCTGATAGGGGCGCTTTCCCTGCTCCCGGGCGGGCTTGTGGTGACAGATGCAAGCCTTATGGGGCTGATCATGAATGCAGGGGTGCCGGGTCCTCAGGCAGCCTTGGCCTCTATCATGGGCAGACTTTTTACCCTCTGGCTGGCCGTACTGATCGGGAGCATTGTCTTGCTTGTAAACAAAAATTATCTGTATGGATTAGATAAGGAGGTATGCGATTGAGCACAGATAAGATTTCCATTGTGATTCCGGTGTACAACGAAGACAAGGTGCTTGAAGCGCTTTTTTCGCGTCTTATTCCTGTGATGGACAGGCTTAACCGGGATTATGAATTGATAATGGTGGATGACGGCAGCACGGACAATTCGCTTGAAATTCTTCTACAGCAGGTAAGCGATAGAATAAAAGTGGTGGAGATGACTCGGAATTATGGTCAGCATGCTGCTATATTTGCGGGATTTGAAGCAAGCAGCGGTGAAATTGTTATTACGCTGGATGCGGACCTGCAAAATCCTCCTGAGGAGATCCCCCGAATCATTGAAGTTATGGAAAGCGGGTGTTATGAGGTCGTGGGAACAGTTCGTAAGGGTCGAAAAGACTCTGTTTTCAGAAAAATTCCGAGCAAAGTCATAAATGGCATTACCCGCCGTATTATCGGAATCCAGCTTAGAGACTGGGGATGTATGCTTCGGGGTTACCGCCGGCATGTTGTGGATAATATGCTGAAAAGCAAGGAGCACTCCACATTTATTCCAGCCCTGGCAATCTCTTTTGCTAAAGATATTACTGAAATAGAGGTTGCTCATGAAGAGCGCTATTCGGGAGATTCTAAATACTCCCTTGCGAAGCTCATCACTCTTCAATTTGACCTGATTACTTCATTTACAGATTTTCCCCTGAAATTGCTGTTTTATTCAGGGATATTGCTGGCTTTCTTCGGAATTTCTTTCGGTATAGTACTGGCAATAGCCCGGCTGGTTTTTGGCGCGCTCTGGGCAGCGGAAGGGGTATTTACTCTCTTTGCCGTACTTTTTGTTTTTATTGGGGCTCAGTTTCTGGCTTTTGGAATTATGGGAGAGTATATTGGCAGGATATACCGTGAAGTCAAAAAGCGTCCGCCCTATACTGTCAGGCAGGTGCACTAGAAGAGTGGAAATAAATTAACGGCGATTGTTCTGAGGATTATATAAATTGAAAGCTGTTGTATTTGCATATCACAATATGGGAGTTGTTGGAATCAATGCTCTTATCAGAGCCGGATTTAAAATTCCGCTTGTTTTTACCTATGAGAACAACTCTGAAGAGGACATCTGGTTTGATTCAGTATCAGAGCTTTGTAAAAAAGAGTCCATCGGTTTTGTTGTGCCGCAAAATCCCAATACCTCTGAATGGATAGCAAAAATAAAGGCCCAAAAGCCAGATATTATCTTTAGTTTTTATTACCGTACCATGCTTTCAGAAGAGATTCTTGCTGTTCCTCAATATGGCGCATACAATCTGCATGGGTCCTACCTTCCTTTTTACCGTGGCAGGTGTCCGGTAAATTGGGTTCTTATCAAAGGTGAGCCGTATACGGGAGTGACTCTGCACGAGATGGTAGAAAAGCCGGATGCCGGAGAAATAGTGTCGCAGCAAAAAGTCGAAATCGCTTTTGAGGACACGGCCCTGACACTTTTTGGAAAACTGCAAAAGGCTGCTGGAGAAATGCTTGCGGATGTCCTTCCTCGTATGCTGCGGGGTGATTTCACAAAATTTCCTCAGGACATCAGCCGGGGTTCATATTATGGTGGCAGAAAACCGGAAGACGGGATTATTTTATGGCAAAAATCAGCTGTTGATATTTACAACTTAATCCGAGGGGTCACCCGGCCCTATCCCGGGGCTTTCTGCTATCTTAACGAGAAAAAAATAATCATCTGGTGGGGGGTGCCCCAGCAGGAGGGCTTATCGTGTCCTGGCCGGATAACGGTTGCGGACAGCCGGGTCCTTATAGGAACGGGCAGGGGTTTCATTGAACTGGTTGAGGTTGAGATTGACGACAGAACTTTAAGAAAGAATAGTCTGCTTAATTTTTTTAAACAAAGTGAAGGAGAATGTCTATTATGAAAATACTTATTCTTGGTGTTAATGGTTTTATCGGCTCCCATTTGAGCGAAAGGATTTTGCGTCTAACTGACTGGGATGTCTATGGCATGGATCTTAGGGATAACAAGCTTGGAAGTGTTGTTAATAACAGCCGGTTTCACTTTGTTGAGGGTGATATCGCTATTAACAAGGAGTGGATCGAATATCATATCAAAAAATGTGATGTGGTTCTGCCTTTGGTAGCAATTGCTACGCCAAAGACTTATATTGAAGATCCCCTTGGTGTTTTTGAACTTGACTTTGAAAAGAATCTCATTATTGTCCGGCAGTGTGTGCGCTATAAAAAAAGGGTCGTATTCCCTTCAACGTCCGAGGTGTATGGCATGTGTTCTGATGAAGCTTTTGAAGAAGACAGCTCAAATTTTATTCTGGGCCCCATCTGCAAACAGCGATGGATATATTCCTGTTCAAAACAGTTGATTGATCGGGTAATCTGGGCTTATGGAGAAAAGTTTGATCTTGATTTTACCCTTTTCAGACCGTTTAACTGGATCGGTCCGAGGCTTGATTCCATTGAAGAGGCCAAGGAAGGTTCATCCCGTGTGGTAACACAGTTTATCTCAGCTATGGTCAACAAGAAACCCATTGTGCTTGTTGACGGGGGGAGTCAGAGCCGGTCTTTTACCTATATTGATGATGGTATAGATGCTCTCATGGAGATAATCAGAAACGATAAAGGTTGTGCAAACAGACAAATATTCAATATCGGCAATCCAGCAAATAATTGCACCATAAAAGAACTTGCTGAAAAACTAAGAAAAATATTTACAAATCATCCATTAAACACAAAAAATGTTGAATCTCCTGAGATTATTGTTCAGGATGCTGACGAGTACTACGGGCAAAGTTATCAGGATATTTATACTCGGGTTCCAAATATTCAAAAGGCCCAAAAGCTTTTGGGATGGAGCCCTCAAATATCACTCGATAATGCTTTGCAACGCACGCTGGACAGCTTTTTAACAGAGCTCAATAAAGTTTCTTCCGAAAAAAGACCAAGCTTTACTGAGCAGATAAAAAAGATGAAAGGATCAAAGGTTAATACAGATTTTATTGCTCCCAAGAATGAGGCCTTTAATCCCAAACAACTAACAAAATAAGCTATGGCCGTTCTTGTCCTTAAGGTTGATATCGATACCTTCCGGGGTATGAAAGAAGGCGTTCCCCGCATTCTCGAGGTGCTTGATAAACGTTCCTTACCCGCTAGTTTTTTTGTGAGTTTTGGTCCTGATCGGTCGGGTCTTGCTGTTTTACAGCTTCTTCGGCCAAGGTTCATGATGAAGATGTTTCGGACGGATGCTGTCTCTATGTACGGTCTAAAGACTGCTCTTTATGGTACAATTCTGCCAGCTCCAGTAATCGGAGCAGGATTCCCGGATATGGTTCGAAGTCTTAACGATCTTGGTCATGAAGTAGCGTGTCACGCCTGGGACCATCGTGTGTGGCAGGACTGGCTTTTTTTAATGGGTCAAAAATCTATTCATTCCTGGTTTGAAAAAATGATTGATTCTTATAAGAGCATAACAGGTAGAAAGCCAGCAGGCTTTGGGGCACCAGGGTGGCGGATGGATAGGAGAGCACTTAAAACTGCAGGTGAATACGGTTTTGATTATCTTAGTTGTACCCGGGCCCGTGAACCCTTCATTTTTGAGGAAAACGATCTTGTTGAAATCCCTTCAAATCTTCCCTGTATTGAAGAAGCAGGTGTTAACGGTGTTGTCAAAGCACTTGAAAGCAGGGCGCAGAGTTTAGTTCCACAGGTGCTGCCTGTCCACACTGAGGTTGAGGGCGGGTTTTATTGTAAATCCTTTGAGCAGATCCTGGATAAAGCTCAATCGTCTGGATATATCGTAAAGCGACTCGTTGATGTTGCTTTCTCTATAGATAAGTCAAGCCTTTTAAAGAGAACCCTAAAGCAGGGGCTCATTCCAGGCAGAGCTTTTAAGTGTTCAATGTAAGCGGGGCTTTTAAGGTGAGTTGGATGGTAAAGGATACACTTTTGAAAGGTAGCACGAAGCTTACCAAGACCTTCCCTTAGCTATTTCCTGAACCTGTCCACTTTCCTTTGACCCTCTACAAGATTAAAAGCGGAGGTCAAATCAAGATTTATGGTGACTTCAAGACCATTGTTTGAAGAGGGGTCTTTTCGCTGTCACACAATATAAGCTTTCAACCGATCAACAATATTCGTCTGCCTCACTTTTGCCCCAAAACCATATTCCCTGCTTTTCATTAAATTTTTATTCTAATTATCTAATTAATATGGAGCAATACCCCTTCCTGCACAGAGGGGGGGGCCCGTAACAGGAAAGGGCATTGCTGTCATAAGTTAAGAGCTTTCCTCCAAGAAGTAACGCTCTAACTATTTTTCATAAAAAGGA